>CAVFAN010000031.1:0-3886 GCA_963620555.1 bacterium | reverse complement strand
TTTCGGCATTTTCTTTTTATTTGAAAAAGAAAACGCCTGCAAAAGAAAAGCAAAACAGGGGGAATCCCCCTGTACCCCCGCAACGCCGCGCCGCAGTATACAGCTCGCGGTTCTCAATTAGTTGCTCGGCACATTCGCGCGCAAACGCGCCGTAGCTTGAACGAGTGCGCGCTCGTGCGTCTTGCTTCGCAAGCCGTTCCCTCGCTCTTCTAAAAAAAGTTTATCAAACACTGCGGCGCGGCTATTGGGAGCCTGATTATAAAAATTAATTGAGTCGCTTACTTTTACTTTGCTATGGCTGAAGTAATATACAAATCCCAATTTGCCAATTCATCCCCCGATCATCTCTTCAAGAGCCTTTTCAAATTCCCCGTTCTGCTCAGGCCGGCGCTTCTGCGGACCTTTCGTCCTGCCGCCCGCCATGCGTATTTTCTTCGTCTCGTAGCGCGAATTGAGCAGCGCGTCGATATTGTCGGGCGTGTATATCAGCCCGTTCTGATTGAGCGCGCTTGCTCCGCAGGCAAGGCACATTGCCGCGAGCCCGTAGTCCTGCGTGACTACAATATCCCCGCGTTCGAGAAGGCTCACTATTTTGAAGTCTACGCTGTCAGCACCCTTAGAGACCGTCACGGTCTTTGCGCCCTCGCGCTCAAATATGTGCGAGGTGTCGCAGAGAATGAGACATTCGACCCCGTGCCGTTCTGCCGATTTTATGCATATGTCAACCACCGGACACCCGTCCGCGTCTATCAGTATTTTCATTTTGTCCTCCCGCGGGATTGTTTTTTTTGCCGTTTTATGTTACTATAGAACAGTATACAACACTATTATACACTTGAAAAGAGGTGCCGCGATGTTCTGCACAAAATGCGGAGCTGTTGTTGACGAGAAAACCGGCGTTTGCCCGAATTGCGGTGCGTGTGAGCGCGCCGAAGAAAAGCCTGAGAAGCCCGATGTCAGAAAGAAGCTCCGGCTCGGAAAGGCGACAAAAACAGCGAAGAGCTACGCCGTAATATTCTCGGCTTTCATGGTGTTTCCGGCGATGATCTGCACCGTCGTCAATATTCTGAACCCCGGCGATAAATTCTGGGCGGGCTATGTCCTCGGTGCTATCGCCGTCGCATGGGTGTTCCTCGTGCTGCCCGTTTTGCGCGTGACCCCCGCGCCCGTGACCGCCGGTATCTGCTTTGTGGTGCTCGCGCTGTATCTTCTCTATATTGCAAAAATGCAGGGAGTTATCAGCTGGTATTACAGCTATGCCGTGCCGATATGCGCTGTGATATGCGGTATGGTCGCGCTGACTACCGGACTGATATCCAAAAAGATAGCTACGGGCATACATATTCCCGCGCTGCTCTCCGCCGAGGTCGGAGCGTTCCTTATCTTCATTGAGATTCTCTGTGATCTCAACGCACGCGGTCATATCGAGCTGCGCTGGTCGCTGATAACCATGTGTGTTTTCGTGTCGATATCCGTTATATGCGAAGCGGTAGCGTATGTTGTCCGCCTCAACTCGAAAAAATAAATAAAAAAGAAAGAACTGTACCGAAATACAGTTCTTTCTTTCAGAAAGGCGATTCTCAGCCGAGAAGCTCTTCGTAAGACATACCGAGAACTTCCGAGATAGCCTTGAGCTCAAAGTCGGTGACATAACGAAGCTGACCTTCGAGCTTGGAAAGACCCGATGCATTGAGATCAATGCCCTTGATCTGGAGCTGAGTCAGCAGATCCTTCTGCTTCATACCCATGCTCTTTCTCTTCTGCTCGATCTTTGCTCCGACAATGTTTCTGTCTCCGAGCGCCTGCTTTCTGATTCTCATAACTCCTACCTCCTATATTCTTCCGCCTACTATTTAGGCGGGCGTTATAGTAAAATCAGGCGGATTTTATCCGCTCTGGCTTTCACTGGCTTTATTATATCATATGAAAAATTACAATGCAAGAGTTTTTCTCGAAGAATTATAATTTGTTTACAATTTGATTGTATTTTACCATATTCCGAAAAAATTAACGAAAAATAGTAATAATCTGAAAATAATGTTGATTTGCTGTGAAAAATCGGGGTATTTTCAGAAAAAATAAGGCAAAGTACGATTTAAAAATGCAGTTCCGCAGGGAATTGCACGAAAAAATAAAAAAATATTTACTTTTTATTTACAAACGACAAAACGAAAGGACTCTTTTTAATGGATTCATTCAACTCTCTAAACGGAAGAAATCTGACAATGCTTGTCGATTTCTATGAAATGACGATGGCAAACGGCTATCTCAAAAACGGTATGGGGGACACTGTTGCATATTTCGATATGTTTTTCCGCACAGTGCCCGACGGCGGCGGATTTGTCATTATGGCGGGTGTTGAGCAGCTTTGCGAATACCTGAAGGGGCTCAAGTTCACGCCCGAGGATATCGAATATCTTCGCGGCAGGGGCTTTTCCGAAGAATTCCTCGATTATCTTGCCGACTTCAAATTCAGCTGCGATGTTTATGCTGTTCCGGAGGGCACTCCGATATTCCCCGGTGAGCCGATAGTTACCGTCAAGGGCCCGATAATGCAGGCGCAGTTCGTGGAGACAATGGTGCTCCTGTGCATCAACCACCAGAGCCTTATCGCAACCAAGGCAAACAGAATTGTCCGCGCTGCGCAGGGCAGACCGATAATGGAGTTCGGTTCGCGCCGCGCCCAAGGCTTTGACGCCGCTATTTACGGCGCCCGTGCGGCATATATCGGCGGATGCGCCGGAACTGCCTGCGCCGTTTCGGATATTATGTTCGGTGTGCCCGCGCTCGGTACTATGGCGCACAGCTGGGTTCAGCTCTTTGACAGTGAGCTTGATGCGTTTTGCGCCTACGCGAGGGAGTATCCGGATAACTGTGTCCTGCTTGTCGATACCTACAACGCACTCAAGTCGGGCGTCCCCAACGCCATCGAAGCGTTCAAACGAGAGCTTTTGCCCAGAGGATGCAGACCCAAGGGAATCAGATTCGACAGCGGCGATATAGCATATCTTTCGCAAAAGGCTCGTAAAATGCTTGATGAAGCCGGTTTTGAGGACTGCACGATAGTCGCCTCCAATTCGCTCGATGAGTATCTAATCAGAGATATGATAAGTCAGGGCGCAAAGGTCGATTCCTTCGGTGTCGGAGAAAGGCTTATAACCTCGTCCGCAAGCCCCGTTCTCGGCGGGGTGTACAAGCTCTGCGCCGTTGAGAAGGACGGCAGGATATGTCCGAGAATAAAGATAAGCGACAATGTGGCCAAGATATCGACTCCCTGCTTCAAAAAGCCGTGGAGACTCTTCGACCGCGAGACAGGCAAGGCTATTGCGGATCTCGTTGCCCTGAACAACGAGGTCATCGACGATACGCAGCCCTATGAGCTTTTCGATCCCGATTTTACATGGAAGAGAAAAACGGTCGAAAATTATATAGCAAAACCGCTCACCGTACAGCTTTTCAAAGGCGGCGAGTATGTCTATGAGTGCCCGCCGCTTGACGAGGTAAAAAAATACTGCGCCGAGCAGATTGACACTCTCTGGGACGAGGTGCTGAGATTTGACAATCCGCATAACTATTATGTTGACCTCTCGCAGAAGCTCTGGGATGAGAAGCAGCGTCTGCTTGCGGAGCACGGAAAGAAGGATGAACAGTGAGCAGAGGATATAAGCTGTTAACTGCGGTGCTTTCCCTTGCCGTCGCAGCCGTGACCGGAGCGATAATGTTCGGAAAGCTTAAAGAATAGTGATAATAGTATATAAATGGGTATACATTATATAGTGGCGGCAAAGGCTTTTATGCTCTGCCGTCACTTATTTTGTATGTGCTGCTCGAAACGCCCGGATAAGTGTAAAAGAAGTTGAAGAAAAGGGGAAAAAAGTTGGAAAAA
>CAVFAN010000030.1:0-10113 GCA_963620555.1 bacterium | reverse complement strand
TCGGTTTCTATTATTTTTTTTGTTTTTTCAGTCTCACATCATTGACAAATGTACAATTTTGAAAATTAACTCAAACTCTCAGCGAAACACCGATAGCGGACAGTCTGCGGAGTATCTCGTCTATCCAGCCCTGAACCTCATCCATCTCGAGCGTGCGGTCGTGCGAGGAGAAGGTGAAGCGGAGCGTTATGCTCTTTGTGCCGAGCAGCTCATATGTGTCGATGAGCTTGACACTCTCGAGCTCTTCAATGTTCATACTCTTCCAGTTTTCGGAAATCTCGTCGTAGGTGACGCCCTTTCTGAGCACAAGCGAGAGGTCGTAGTAGGTGGACTGCTTGGTCGAAGGCTCTTTGAACTCGATGTCATATGCCTTCGCGTCGCTGAACTTGTCTATATCCATCTCGATGCAGACTGCCGAACCGGTCTTGTCGAGCTTTGAGGCGTTCTGCGGATGAAGCGCGCAGACGAAGCCGACTTCGTTGCCGTCTGCAAGAACAGCGGCAGTGTTCTTCGGATGCTGCCATGCGTGGACGGGAGCTGTTTTTGCAAACTTCGGTGCGCAGTGCTTGATCTGCTCAAAAATGCAGTTGACAACCTCGATAGCCTTGTAGTAGAGATCGCGCTCGCTCTGCGACTTCGAGAAGAGCACAACGCCGAGATGGCGGCGCTCGTTGCAGTAGCCGTTTTGGAGTGTGCCCTCGATAACTCTGCCTATCTCAAATATGCCGTAGCTGTCCGCGAAGTCCTTGTTCTCATATGCCGCGACGAGCAGGGTGGGAAGCATGGAGTCACGCAGAACGCCGTTGTCGGAGTTCTCGATGTTGAGAATCTTTACATTGTCCTCAACCTCGATGCCGAGCTTCTTATATTTTTTCCTGTCGCACCAGATGTAGGAGTGAACCTCATGCATGGAGTATTTCTTGACGAGGATGTCCTTTATCTCATCGCCGACAAGCCTCTCGGACGCGCTGTGAACGGGCTTGAGGGGGCTGCGGGTCGTGGTTATTTCAAAGTTGTCGTAGCCGTATATCCTCGTTATCTCTTCAATGATGTCAGCCTTTATTGTGACATCCTTCGTGGCTCTCCAGGAGGGGACGGTAACGGTGAAAACACCGTCTTTTTCGTCAACGCCGAAGCCGAGCAGGGTCAGCGTATTGATAATGCGCTCGTTGCTTATCTCGATTCCGGTGTATCTGTCAACATACGCCTTGTCGAATGTGAGCGTTATCTGCGGATACTTCTTTGCATATTCGTCCGTCAGCTGCGAGTCGATAACCGCGCCGCTGTCGATATCCTTGACGAGTCTAACAAAGCGCTTTATGGCGACAAGAGTCAGCTCGGGGTCGAGCATCTTCTCGTATCTCGCGCTCGCGTCCGTGCGCAGGCCGAGGCGTGATGACGACTTTCTGACGCAGATTCCGTCGAAGTTCGCGGATTCAAGCACAACGCTCGAGGTATCGCCGACTATCTCGGAGTCGAGACCGCCCATAATACCGGCTATGGCGACCGGCTCGTCGTGGTTGTAGATGAGCAGGGTGTTGGTGTCCGCTTTCCTCACCGTGCCGTCAAGGGTGGTGAAATCAATTTCCTCCTTGGGCATATCGACCTTGATGTGGTCGATTTTTTTAGCATCGAATGCGTGAGTCGGCTGACCTGTCTCAAGCATGATATAGTTCGTGAGGTCTGCGAGCAGGTTTATCGGTCTCATGCCGCAGTAGAACAGTCTGATTCTTATCTCTATGGGGCTTACATGCTTCGTGATGTTCGCCATTCTGAGGCAGGAGTATCTGAAAACGTGCTCGGTGTCGCCGATAGTGACGGGGACAATGTTCTCGCTGTCGCTGTCGAGGTCAGCGAGGTCGAGCGGCTTCAATTTGCGGCCGGTGAGGGCTGCAAACTCACGCGCTATTCCGTAATGACCCCAAAGGTCGGGGCGGTTCGTGAGCGACTTGTTGTCAACCTCAAAGACGATATCGTCTATCGGGAACAGCTCTTTTATGTCAGTTCCGTTCTTGTATGACGGGTCGAGCTCCATTATTCCTGAGTTCTCGTCGCTGATGCCGAGCTCTTTCTCGGAGCAGCACATACCCTCGGACTCATATCCCGCGACCTTTGCCTTGCCGATCTCGCCCGCGACAACTCTGCCGCCGGCGGTGGCAAAAGCGACCTTCTGACCGACTCTGACGTTCGGCGCGCCGCATACGCAGTTTACTACCTTGTCACCGATATCAACCGTGAGCAGGTGAAGCTTCTTTGACTCGGGGTGATTTTCGAGCGTCTTTATCTCGCCGACAACGACTTTCTGAACGTCGCGTCCCATATAATATATGTCCTCAACCTCAGCCGTGGCGAGGGTGAACTTGTTGATGAGTCCCTTTATATCGCATCCGTCAAGGTCAACATAGTCCTTGATCCAGTTTATTGAAACAAGCATGACTTTAAGCCTCCTCTTTCTTCGTGTCGTCGGGCACGGTGAACGATGAATTGGTGAACTGCGAGAGCGACTTGAGATTGCAGCTGTTGAACACTCGGATGTCCTTGACGCCGTATTTCATCATCGCAAGACGCGTCAGTCCCAGACCGAAAGCGAAGCCCGAATACTTCTCGGGATCGATTCCGCCCGCCTTGAGGACGTTCGGATGTATCATGCCGCAGGGGCAGAGCTCAAGCCAGCCGGAATCCTTGCAGGAGGAGCAGCCCTCGCCGCCGCAGATAAGGCACTGGATATCAAGCTCGAAGCCGGGCTCAACGAATGGGAAGAAGCCGGGGCGCAGGCGCACCGTGACATCCTTCTGGAAAACCTCGGAGAGCATTGTCTTCATGAAATAGATGAGGTTAGAAATTGATATATCCCTGTCAACCATCATGCCCTCCATCTGGAAGAAGGTGTTCTCATGGCAGGCGTCGATCTTCTCGTTTCTGAAGCAGCGTCCGGGGAAGACAGCGCGAAGTGGAATACCTTTTTCGAGGTCGGCGGCGTATTTGCGAAGAATAGTGTTCTGCGCCGCAGAGGTGTGGGTCTTGAGCAGTTGACCGTTGCTCAGGTAATATGTGTCCTGCATGTCGCGCGCGGGATGGTGCTTCGGAATATTTAACGCCTCGAAGCAGTTGTAGTCGTCAGTGACCTCGGAGTAGTCCTCAATGGAGAAGCCCATGTTGAGGAATATCTCATCAACCTCGCGCTGAACGAGCGTTATCGGGCTGTAAGAGCCGGGGTTAGTGTCGCAGGGGAAGGACTCGTCGTAGACCTCCGCGCTTTCAATGAGACGCTGTTCTTCAAGAGCCTTGAGCTCCTGGAGACGCTCCTGCATGGAGGTCTCGATGAACTGTTTTATCGTGTTTATCTTCTGGCCTGCCTCTTTCTTCTGATCGTTGGGCAGGGCGCGAAGCTCGCTCATAAGATTTGCGATGTGACCCTTTTTGCCGAGGAACTCTATCCTCAGCTCCTCAAGCTCAGAGACCTTGCCCGCGTCGGCGGCCTTCTTTTTGAATAATTCCTTGAGCTTTTCGGCGTTTTCGTTCATACTTCTCATCCTTTCAAAAAGCATAATTTACATCTTTTCTGCCGGCAGGGGAGGCAAAATAAAAAATCCTCCGTCCCACTGAGGGACGAAGGAAACTTCGCGGTACCACCCTGCGTTCGCGCCCATAGGACGCCTCAGCCTGTTCCGCTCGATGGCGGACAGCACCGTGTAACGGCGGTGAACCGTCTCAGCCTACAACTTAAAGCTTCAGCCGAGCCGCTCCGGAGTGAACTTCGGTGTGCTCTGACACGGGATCCTTCCAGCCGAGTGATCCCTCTCTGCGGTGTTCGCCGCACGCCTACTCTCTCCATCTGTGCGTTGTTTTTTATATCCTGCTTATCATAGCACATTATTTTTGTTCTTGCAAGTGCCGTGTGAAAAATTTTTATTTGTTGTCATATTCGTCAAGAAAGCTGTGCTTTATCCCGTCCTTTTTGTAGGCGAGAACCGTGTCAATATTGACATTCTCAACGCTGCTGAATATGCATTTTTCAACATCGGGGTTGCTCTTTTTAAGCGTTCGTATCAGCTCCTTCGTCTCCTGACGCTTTGAGTGATTCTGACCGTCGTTGCAGGTCGTGCAGGTGTCGGTGAACTTGCAGGCGCACTGGAGGAAGTGCAGACCGTTGTAGTCGCGCCACGCCTTTATATCATCTTCGCGCACGAGGTAGAGCGGGCGAATCAGCTCCATGCCCGGATAGTTCGTGCTGTGGAGCTTGGGCATCATCGTCTGAATCTGCGCCCCGTGGAGCATACCCATGAGTATCGTCTCGATAACATCGTCGTAGTGATGACCGAGAGCTATCTTGTTGCAGCCCAGCTCCTGCGCGAATTTATAAAGATATCCGCGCCGCATCCTCGCGCAGAGATAGCACGGCGATTTTTTGACATTGTAGACGGATTTAAATATGTCCGACTCGAATATGTTTATCGGGATGTTCAGCGCCAGCGCGTTGTCCTCGATTATCTTGCGGTTCTCGGGGTTATATCCGGGATCCATGACGAGATATTTGACCTCGAAATTTACCTTGCTGTATCTTTTAAGCTCCTGAAAGAGCTTCGCCATGAGCATCGAGTCCTTGCCGCCTGAGATGCATACCGCGACCCGGTCGCCCTCGTTGACGAGCTTATATATCTTGAGCGCCTTGGTGAACGGACTCATTATCGAAACGCGGAACTTCTTCCGCAGACTCTGCTCGACCTTCTGACAAAGTTCGCTGTCCTGCCGGTTCTGCATCTCATAGCGCATCCACGCGAGATATCCGCCCTCGAGGCTGTACGCCTCGTAGCCCTGCTCGCACAGCCTGTCTGCGATATCTATGCTGAAAACTCCGTGCGCGCAGTAGATTATTATTTTTTTGTCCCTGTCCGCGGGCGGATTGTTCTCGAGCTCGTCGGCGGTTGTGTGTACCGAGCCGGGGATGAATCCATACGCCCTGTCCGTCTCGCTTCTTATGTCATAGACGGTGTATTCCCCGTCGTTGAGATTCTTCAGCTGTTCTGCCGATATTTCCATTGCCTGCGCTCCAATGCTGCATTTTTGCCGTAAACGGCATTGCTATTATACCGCGAAACATGGCGGTTTGTCTATAATAAAGGTGCAAAGTCCAATAAATGTTACATCGGAAAAATAATGCCGCGAAAGCGGAATATCTTACGCCATGTTAAAAGAACAGAGGCTTGAGAGCTTCGATAATAAATTGAAAAAAGGACTTGCCTTTGCAAGTCCTTTTTCATGGTCGGAGTGACGGGATTCGAACCCATGGCCTCTTGGTCCCGAACCAAGCGCGATACCAAACTTCGCCACACCCCGAAACGCTTTAAGAATTATATACTATTGTCGCGAAAATTGCAAGAGCTTTTTTACATAAATTCGCGTGTTGCGCAAATTTATTCTGCGCCTGCGAAGCAGGGGAGCCGGATTGCCGGCTCCCCTTGTGTTATCAGTCTCTGTGTTTTTCTTCGAGCACTCTTTTGGTTTCGTCCCATTTCTCTCCGGCGAGGGGATAGAACTTCAGGCTTATCGCGCAGATTATGAGCAGCGCGGCGGGCACTGCCATCCATGCGACGAGCACGCCCTGTTTCGCCCATTCGCTCTGCATTCCGGAGGCGAGCGTTGTGTCGTAGCCGAACGCCTTAGCTATGAGCAGGAACGCGGAGTTGGCGAAGCTTATCGCAGGCTTTGTTATCAGGCTGTTGACTCCCGCATACATGCCCTCGCGGCGTAGCCCGGTGATGCTCTCGTCGTAGTCGATAACATCGCCGTTCATCAGCGGAACAAGGTACATTCCGCCCGCAAAGCCCATACCCGCGGTGAAGAATCCGAGGACGGCAATGACGCTTATCTTGCCGAATATCGCCATCGCCGCGGAGCCGCAGGCGAATATCACGCACATGATGAATACGCATTTCTTGACGCCCCATGTCCTGACTTTGGTCGCCCATAGTATAACTCCGAGCACCGCGCCGAGCCCCAACGCGCCGTAGGCTATCGGCATCGGCAGGTCGAATTCGTCAAAGTAGTATATGACGCCCTGCATGAGTATCGTCTGAATGAACACTACCGTAAACGACAGCACCTCGAAAACGACGAACGAGCGGTTCTTGAAGCAGTCTATGATCGCCTTGAAAATATTTTCGTTCTTGTCGCTTTCTGTCGTGACTTTCTCTTTGTAGAAGAAAGTGGATGTGAATATGATAACGAACGCGAGGATGCCTATGCCCGCCATTATCAGCTGGAACTTTGTCGGATCGCTTCCGACCTCCGGCTTTATCAGCGGGAAAACAACGAGCGGAACCGCCATCGCGATGAGCGTGAAGAATATCTTCCACAGGAAGATGCCGCTGCGCGCCTTGTTCGATACCGCCATGGTGTAGGGCATGACATAGATGGATGTCGCAATCGCCGTGTAGAGCGTGTCAAACAGGAACAGTGTTGCGAGCATCTGAATGAACAGAGCCGTCTGCGAGCTGCCGAGCGGCCATCTGACCCATGTCAGCACGAAAATCAGCGAATAAAAGAACGCGCCGTATCTTATATACGGTATTCTGCGTCCGAGCTTCGATTTCGTGTGGTCGGAGATATAGCCGAACAGCGGGTCATTGAATGCGTTCCATATGGCGAATATCATCCATACCGTACTTGCGCGTCCCTCGGAAAGACCGAGGAACTTCGTGAAGAAATATGTCATTCCTCCGCCCGTCAGCAGGCTGTTTATAGTCGTGCAAAGGCAGTCCGCCGAGCAAAGCCAGAATTTGCTTGACGCGGAGACTCTTTCTTCCGTGCCTGCGGTGTTTTTGTTTTTCATGTTTTCGTCCTCATTTTCTGAACACCCTGTCCGTGCGGTAGATTATTCCGTCCGGTCTGTTCGGATATTGTGTTATCTTCGGCAACTTTGAGTTGCCGCGGCTTTTTGCCATAATTTCCTTGCCCCAGGTTATGACCCGGGCTATATATTCGCGCTCCAGCTGCGGGACTCTGTGACCCCAGAATATCCTGTAGTCGGCACTCATGTCATATAGCCACTGCGCGCTCGGGAGCCACTCCTCAATGCTCGTGACTCCGGGCAGCTGCATCCACAGCGCGTCGCAGACGTTGTCGCCGCTGAATATGATTTTGTCCTGCTCGTCGATAAATGCGACGCTGCCGTGCGAATGTCCGGGCGTGTGCCTGACGCGAACGGTCTTTCCGCCGAGGTCGAAAATATGCCCGTCGTCCATGGGAATTATCTTTGTTTTGTATTTGCCGGGTTTTACGTCGCTCATTTTGAACCCGTGCGATTTCACGGGCGCATTTGATGCGAGGAATATTTTGCGAAACAGCAGTGACATCTGCGTTTTGTTGAGCATCCCGCAGTCTGCGTGGTGGATATATATATATTCAAACTGTCCCGCGCCGCCGATGTGATCGCCGTGTCCGTGCGTCGCAGCGAGGATTATCGGCAGATCTGTGAGCTTTTCCGCCGCGCCTCTTATGTCGCAAAAGCCTGTGCCGCAGTCTATCAGCAGAGCCCTTTCGCCGCCTATGACAAGATAACAGTTCGTGCCGTCAAACTCGTTGAGCAGATAGACATTTTCGGCGAGCTTTGTTATCGGGAGATCCCTTCTCATTCTTTGCCCTCCGCCGTCTTTTCGCTTATGCGCTTGTCATGGTATTTCTTTGCGGGAATGAGCGGGATTATCGTCAGCAGCACGAGTGCCGCACCGACGAGCAGAAGCGTGTAGGTCGGCAGATATGCCGTCAGCCCGTTTTCGTCAACGAACTCGCCGCTCTTTTTGATTATCGGGTTTGCAATCAACGGCGCTGCGACCATCGGGATGAGCACGAAGAAGAGAATGCGGATTCCCTCAAACTGACCTCTTGCGTCCTCGGGATAGAGCTGCTTGCCCCAGACCGTGCTGCTCTGCAGGAACAGAACATAGCCCATGCCGAGCAGGAGAACTCCGATGAGAAGCATCGGGTTCCAAATCGAGTTTGTGTTGACATTCTCGGGTCTTACAAACAATCCGAGTAGCCCTACACCGATGCTGTTGAGAACAGTTGAAATGAAGCAGAGCAGGGGAGCCTTGTTATTGTTGAGCAGCTTCGTGCAGGGAATGGTGAACAGCATCGCGAGCACGAGCGCAACGCCCTCGATATATCCCATCATGTCGGCGGAGAAGCCGAGATAATATATCATGTAGTTTCCGATATGGGCGAAATACATGTTGAACGCTATGAAATAGACGGAGAGCGAGAGGTTGACCCAGGCGAGCTCCTTGTTCTTTATGTAGTTCTTGAAGTTGAGTATGCTGAAGAACTGCTGGGCGAATGTGCCGCGCTTGCTGGGCTTTAGCTCCGGGCTGTCCTTCATCGCAAACAGACAGTATATGCCGAAAAGAATAACGGCGACGCCCATGACGAGAAACAGGCGCATATAGTTGTCATTGCTGCCGACTAACATTCCGCCGGCTACGGTTCCGACTATCGTGCCTATGACCGGCTGAGTGGCAAGAGCCGCGCCTATCTGCCCCTTGTTGCTGTCTTTCATGTGGTCGTTGACCCATGCGTTGAAGCCGATATCGTTTCCCATCGAGCCGAAGAAGCTCATTATCGCATCCGCCGCGACGACCGCAACGCCGACTGCCATGAGCACGGACGGTGTGTCGTTGCTGCCGCGCACAAGATACTGCGTCAGCCCGAAAACAATGGTGAATATGCCCCAAAGGATATAGCCGACAGACGCCATTATTTTGCGCTTGCCTATTCTGTCGGAGATACAGCCGAAGAGGAAGGTGGATATGGTCGTTGCCGTTGCGGAAACGCCAACCATCCAGGAGATTATTGTCGGATCTTTTGCGATTTTTGCGTAGACAAAGGTGTTGAACCACTGGTTTTCCATGTTCCAGCAGATTTGTCCGGCGATTCCGAGCCCCCATACGAGGATCCAGAATTTTGCGTTTGAAAGTCCGTTTTTGCTTTTCATTATTTTTCACCGCCTCGGAAAATTTCCTATCGTTTTTTATATTAAACTTGTGCCGCAAAAAAGTCAATAAAACTCTATGCAGATTTGCCGAAAAGTTTATAAAAATTTTCATCGTTTTGTGCAAATATAAATAAAAACACGGCCTGAAAATCAGACCGTGCCAGTCTGTCGAAAAAGGTCCAGCAAGAGCTGGTTTTTTTTTGAAAAATGTGGTAAAATGATAGTAAAGCAGAGAGAAAAGCGCGAACAGGTAGAAATATTCAGCATAGAAGAGTTCGTACCGGCAGACCATTTGTTAAGAAAAATAGACAGTGCGATAGATTTCACTTACATATATGAAATAGTAGAAGATTTGTATTGTGCGGATAACGGCAGACCGAGCATAGACCCGGTTGTGATATTTAAAATGGTGTTGATACAGCATCTATACGGATTGCCGTCACTCAGAAGAACAGTAGAAGAGATCAAAATGAATGTAGCGTAATAAAATATGTAATTTCAATTTTTAAACAATGTATACCTAATTATCCGGCAAATAACGCATAATAGTAAATTAATACTCTAATATTTTCAATACATACGCTGTTTTTGGAGAAACTTGTATTCTGCAAGCACTTTGTCTGATTTCAATGTCTCGTACAAACGTATTTCCGTGTGGGGTAACCTTATAAAGTTTGGCATTTGCATTTTTTATATCCGTGAATCTGAAGTTTTTGTATGAGTTAGAATCGCTATAGAGAAAATATGTGTTATCAAGCCAGAAAAGAGGTAAACAAAGAGTATTTTTCTCTTTTAAAAGTATACCTTTTTTACGTATCTTTCTGTTGTATAAGTAAGAAACTACTCCGTCAGAAAATTTGATCTTTTTGTTAATCCTATTCCGCAAATTGCCTTACGCTTATATAAATTAAGATAATCATTAGGAACTTGCTGTGTTGCATATCTTTCTATGAAAATCGGAACCCAAACTGCATCATCAATGCCGTTATCAAGCCAAATATCCTCACCATGCATTGGTCCGTAAAGGAAATACTTTGTATTTGAATCATTGATAAGCCCCGTGTATTCTATGAAGGATATTTTAGGAACTTATGTAAGAATATTATTGAGGGTAGAATTGAATT
>CAVFAN010000029.1:0-10657 GCA_963620555.1 bacterium | reverse complement strand
GTGAAGCTTTTCTGCGTTTTTGCGAGCTATTCTTTCATTTTAACTTTACACTGCCTGTTTTATTAAAGCAATGCTGCGCCCGACGGGACAGCTTTGCAAAGCGCATAAGAGCGGCACCCGACGGGTGTATACGGATATAATAGCACAAAACGGGATTTTTGTCCATTGCCGATTGAAAAAGTCCGTGAGTTTATAGTATAATTTTTACACAGAGTAAAAAGGACGGTGGAAATGATGACCGATATCGAACGCGCAAAGCGGCTTTTGGCGCAGGGGAAATACACCTGTGTCATTTGCAGGGACGAGGACATACACACGAGCAGGGAGCGCGGAGTTGCGCCGCTCGTGAAGCTCCTGGACGGCGGGGCGGAGATCGGAGGATACTGCGCGGCGGACAGGGCGGTCGGCAGGGCCGCGGCGATGCTTTTCGTGCTGCTCGGCGTCGGCGAGATATATGCGGCGGTCATGAGCCGAGGGGCAAAAAAGGTGCTTGACGCGCACGGGATAAAAAGCTCCTGCGGCGAGGAGGTCGAATATATAATCAACCGCCGGGGGGACGGAATGTGCCCGATGGAAAAGGCGGTTGAGGGCATTGACGACCCCGCCGAGGGGGCGGCAAAAATAAAAGAAGCCCTCGCGAGGCTGCGCACGGAAAACTGAAAACATACCGAAAAAAGCTGCGGCATTACTTTCGCCGCAGCTTTTTAATTTTATCCCGCGCCGTATTCGCCGCCCGTAGCCGTAACCGTGCCGCCGGTGATGGTGATATTGCTGCCGCTGCTGCCCTCGTAGCCGCCGATGCCCGCACCGTACCTGCCGCCCGTAGCGGTCAGGCTGCCGCTGTCATCGTTCGCATCGGTGATGGTCAGGCTACCGGTGTTGCTTTTCTCCAAACCGGCACGGAAATAACCGCTATTAAGCGTGTTCTCTCACTCCAGCTCGATGGTCACGTTACCTCTGCCTGAGGTGGAAACAGCGGCGCTTCCGGGGTGCCTGTACCGCTCACGTCGATGTTCACGTCCTTGAGCGTGACATTGGCGGTCTGCTCCGCGTCGGCATTTATGGTGATAGTGTTAGTTGTGGCGGTGGTGCTTGACTGAGTGATTATTGTGCCGGTCTGTTCCTCATTCGTCACGCCGCCATCTTGGGTGACATACTGCCTGCCATCGCTTTTTGCCGTGACCGTAATGCCGCCATTTTCCAGGTCGTAGGTCTTGGTGTTATCTCAGGTTCCATCATTTGCCAAAGCCGTAGACATCCACCCTGGAGTCAGGCACAGAATCAGTACAAGGAATATGCTTAATAATTTATTCTTCATTCTGATACCTCCGTTTCGCCGTTGATCGGCAGCTTAAAGTCAAATTTCATTTCCAATATTGTAAACAGCTTGTGCATGACCTCGGTCGCTATCGACTCCATGTCCAAGCCCGCCACAAATCCGAGAACCCGCTCCTGCTCCTCCTCCGGCACTCTGTACACCCGCATTGCCGCAGTCAGAAAGCGGTTGATTTTATGGTCAAGAGGAAAATGAATATCGCACTTTCGCGCCATATAGTTACGCATAAGTCCCGATGTGCCGATTTCCATTTCATAAAAATCACTGTCGGTATAATCGGGAAAGTTTGCGCCGAAAATCTTTTTCAGCTCCGCCGTAGTGTGCAGATAGATAAATTCCGCCGTATCGGGCTGGGTGTAGGCTTCAATATAGATTTCCCGCAGATTTTCGTTCAGTTCGGTCAATGTTAGCTGGATTGCCGTTTCCACCGCGTAGATATAGACCGGCGGAAAAGCCCCGCCCGCGATACTCTTTGCCGCGCCGAACTGCCCGTCGAACATCGTTTCGACCAGCTCGAACAGGATTCTGTCCTTGGTCGGAAACAGGTTCAGGTAGCTCCCCCGTGCAACGCCCGCCTCCTCGACTATCCGGCTGACCGAGGTTCGAGAATAACCCTGTTCCAGAAAAAGACGGACGCACACGGTCAATATCTTTCTCCTTGTTTCGCCGCTGCTCCTTCGCATAGGCATCGCTCCTTTTTATTCCGAATTATTTTAGTATGTGTACTAATAATATCATATAAAATAAAGCAAATCAAGTGTTTTCGGAAAGCTTATGAGAAAATATACCGAGGCGACGAAAAAATACACAAAAGCAGTCGGTTTTTGCGGCTGCTTTTCTTCATTTTTGCGATTGTCCGAACGGCTGAACTTGCGGTATAATATCTGAAAAAGCGGTATACCGTCGGACGCCGCCGGCTCGATCGGGCAGCGCGAAACCGCAGAAAGCCCAAAGGAGTGAAAAGCGAATGAAAAAGCTCGCCGCATTATTTTTGACCGCTGTGGTGCTGATCGCCGCGACCGGATGTCGGAGCGGTACGGAGCAGGAGACGACCGCCGAGACAGCCGCCGAAACGACAGGCGCAGCGGCGCAGGTGAAAACAGTTTTGACAGGAGACACGCAAATGGATTATATCGTCTTTGGCAGCGGGAAAAAGAGCTTTGTGATTCTGCCCGGGCTGTCCGTGCACAGCGTGATGGGCTCGTCCGAAGCGATAGCCGAGGCATACGGGGACTTCACGGAGGAATACACCGTGTATGTTTTCGACAGGGCAAAGAATATCAGCGAGGGCTACACCGTCAGAGAAATGGCGAAGGACACCGCCGGGGCGATGAAGAAGCTGGGCATTCAAAACGCCGATGTGTTCGGCGCTTCGCAGGGCGGAATGATAGCGATGTATCTCGCCATCGACTATCCCGAGGAAGTGAACAAATTGATCCTCGGCTCGACGCTCGCAAAGCCCAACGACACCTTCGACCGCGTTGTTGACGAGTGGATAAAGCTTGCAAAAGAGAAAAACGAGACGGGGCTTCTCGAGAGCTTCGCCGACAATGTATATTCAAAAGCCACCTTAGACGCATACAGGGAGACGCTGATTTCTTCAAATCGCGGCATCACGGACGAGGAATACCGCCGCTTTGAAATTCTTGCGGGAGCGTGCAAGACCTTTGACTGCTACAACGAGCTTTCCGAAATCAAGTGCCCCGTTTTCGTCATTGGCTCCGAGGGCGACCGCGTTGTGACGGCGGAGGGCTCAAGGCAGATAGCGCAGGCTCTCGGCTGCAAGCTCTATCTCTATGACGACAATTACGGTCACGGCGTATACGACGAGGCTGCGGACTACAGGCAGAGGTGCCTGGAGTTCCTTTCGGACGAAAGCTCAACCGACCGATAAAAACCGATACACTTGGAGGTAATACCGTGGGTAAAAGGACAACAAGGTGCTTAAGCCTTATCTGCGCGATGCTTTTGGCGGTGATAAGCCTTTGCGCACCTGCTTTCGCAGCAAACGAAGAATCGGAGGAGGACACGCTCAAGCTGCTGTCGGGCAAGACGGCGGGCGTTATGACCGGAACTCCGCAGGACGCCATAATACTGGCGAAGATTCCGGACGCGAAAATACAGTATTTCAACAGCATAACCGACGTCGCGCTGGCTCTTCAAAAGAATAAAATAGATTTCGCCGCGCTCCCGTCCGTCAACTACTATATTCTTGCGCAGGAATATCCCGATCTCGGATATCTTGATGTGCCTTTGGCGGTATACAACGTGGGAACGGTCTTTGCAAAAACCGAAAAGGGCGATGCGATACGCGCTCAGCTCAACGAATATATCCTAAAGCTCAAGGAAAACGGCGAGCTGGAGGAAAAGCAGGAATACTGGCTCTATCCCCACGACTGGGAGGGCGTCGAGATTCCGACAACAGGCTCAAAAGGCACTCTGACCTTTGCGACAACGAGCACGCTCAAGCCCTTTTCTTTCAAGCTCGGCGACAAAAACGCGGGCTATGAGGTTGACATTATCGCGAGCTTCTGCCGCGAATACGGCTACGCCATGAAGATTGAGGATGTTGACTTCGCGGGAATCCTGAGCGGCATCACCACGGGGAGATACGACCTCGCCGCCGGTCAGATATCATGGACGGAGGAGAGGGACAAGAGCGTCAACTTTTCCGAGTTTTACTACACGCAGAAATTCGTCCCGATAGTAAACGCGACCAAAATCGACTCCCCCGCCCTCATCACCGCAGACAGCGGAACAAACGGCAATTCCTCGGACAGCGGCTCAAACAGCTCCGTCCGAAACAGCATCTACCGCACGCTTATCGAGGAGAACAGATGGCAGTCAATTATCAAGGGTCTGCTCGTAACGCTGCTCATCACCGCAGCGGGCTTTGCCCTTGCGAACCTGTTCGGCGCGGCCTTCTGCGCCATGTCCATGTCTGGCTCGAGGGTGCTCAAAAAGCTCGCCGAGATTTACTCGAAGCTGATGCAGGGACTGCCGATAGTCGTTATTCTGATGATTCTCTACTATATTATTTTCGGCAAGACCGATATCTCAAATATTCTTGTCGCGATTCTCGGCTTCGGACTGGTATTCGGCGCGTATATGGCGCAGCTGTTCGAGGGCGGCATCGGCGGCATAGACAAGGGGCAGTGGGAGGCGGCTCTCACGACCGGTCTCACAAAGCGTCAGACCTTCTGCGGAATAATCCTGCCGCAGGCAATACGCACAATGCTGCCCGGATATTTCAGCAACCTTATAAGCCTGATGAAGGGAACGGCGGTCGTCGGCTACATCGCAGTCAACGACCTGACCAAGGTCGGAGACATTATCCGCAGCAACACCTATGAGGCTATCGTGCCGCTTGTGACAATTGCCGTTATCTATTTCGCCATAGCGTGCATTCTGCTTTCGCTGATGAAGCTCATCCAAAAGAAGCTGATGCCCAAGCATATGCGCAAGAAAGCCGAAAACGAAGAGCTGACAGGAGGTGCCGAGGCATGATCACCGTTGAGCATTTGAGAAAAGAATATGCGGACGCGACTCCCTTGAAGGATGTAAACGTGACCATCAACAAGGGCGATGTCATTTCCATCATCGGACCGTCCGGAACAGGCAAATCGACTTTTCTTCGCTGCCTGAACCGCCTGGAGGAGCCCACTTCGGGCAGAATACTGGTGGACGGCGTGGATATAAGCGCGAAGGACTGCCAGCTGACCACGGTTCGGCGGAAGATGGGCATGGTGTTCCAGAGCTTCAACCTCTATCCGCATATGAATGTTATTGAGAATGTTATGTACGCGCCCATGAAGGTGCTCAAGCTTTCAAAGGAGGAGGCCTACGAGCGTGGCATGAAGCTCCTGCGAACCGTCGGGTTGGCGGGAAGAAAGCTCAAATATCCCGACGAGCTGTCCGGAGGGCAGAAGCAGCGTGTCGCCATAGCCAGAACGCTGGCGATGGAGCCCGAGATTATTCTTCTCGACGAGCCGACCTCCGCGCTCGATCCCACGATGGTGGCCGAGGTGCTTGCCGTTATCAACAAGCTGGCGCAGCAGGGCATGACCATGCTGATAGTAACTCACCAGATGAGGCTGGCAAAGACGGTTTCCACAAGGGTCTTTTATATGGATCAGGGAACGATATACGAGGACGGAACTCCCGACCAGATATTCAACCATCCGCAGAAGGAGCGCACCCGCTGCTTTATCAACGGTCTGGACTGGATACGCAAGAGCTTTTTGCGCGACGAGCTGGACTATCTCGGACTTATCAGCGAGATAAACGAGTTCGCCGTGAAAAAGATGTTTTCGCCCGAGCTGGTCTACAGAATCGAGGCGGCAATTGAGGAAGTGTATCTGCAAACGGTGCTTCCCGTGCTTGACGCTCAGACGCAGGTGAATTTCAGCCTCGAATATGCCGAAAGGCAGGGCACCTGCGAGATAACCTTCAAGTGGAAGGCGGAACCCGTGAATCCGCTTCTCGATATGGACGAAATTTCCCGCAAGCTGGCGGAGCACGCCGCGAGGGATATAAAATATCAGTACACGGACGACGGCTGCAACGTCATCTGCATAATGATAGACAAATAAGCTTTCACCGCCCTGAAAGCGGCAATATCGGAGGATAAAGGAGGCGATCCTGCAATGAAACGAAAAATCAACAATGTAAGTGCGGCTATGCTTGTGTTCTGCATCAATATGGTGCTGTTTGTTCTGCTGACTGCACCGTTCAAGCTCTGGGCTGCCGCATCCGAGATGACGCAGATGCGCCCTGCCGCAGCTCTTACGCCGATTCTCGGAATGATCTTCGGCTGGCCTGCGGCTTTCGGCTGCGCGGCGGGCAATCTCATCTGCGATCTGTCTGCCGGCTACGAGCTCTCATACTCGCTGCTCAACAGCTCTTTCCAGATTTTTTATGCGATGGCGGCTTACTTCCTTTGGAAGGTGCTCAACCGAGAACGCGGAGGAAAGGAATTTAGGCTTGACAGCGTGGTAAGAATTTTGAAATTCTGCCTGCTGCTGGGTGTGAACGCGCTCTTGACAGTGCTTTTCACCGGCTTTCTCAACCATGCCTACGATGTCGCGGATCTCCTCTCGCTCGATAATTTTTTCCTTTTTGTCAACAGCTTCGATTCCGGTCTTCTTTTCGGCGCGCCGCTGCTTATCCTCGGCACCCTGCTGCAGGCGCGGATAGAAAATATGAAGGCGGGAAAGGACAAGAGCGCGGTCAGCTTTTCCATCAACGAGCGCATGATTCTCAACACTCTTATTACCGGAGTATGCATCTGCGTGCTTGTCGGCACTGCGGTCTACCTGACCGATAAATACAGCACGGACAGCGGAATAAGCATCTGGGGAAAAATATATCTGTTTGAGACAATGGCGATGAACACTTATTTTGCGTTCTCGATAGGCTTTATGCGGTTCACGGAGAAGAGAATCTCCCGCCCCATCGAGGAGCTTGCACAGATCGCCGGAAACTACTATGCCGGACACTCCACCGATGCGCAGCGCAAGCAGATGCTGGAGGCGTGCGAGGTCTATGAGAAGGACACCTCCGAGGTGGGCGAGCTGGCACATTCTTATGTCTCGATGATACGGGATTTGGATGAATATGTTGAAAATCTTCGCAGCGTTATGACGGAGAAGGAGCGCATCAATGCGGAGCTCACATTGGCATCCGACATTCAGGCTCATATGCTTCCCTGCATATTCCCTCCCTTCCCCGAGCATGACGAATTCGACCTCTATGCCGTCATGCATCCCGCAAAGGAAGTCGGCGGTGATTTCTACGACTTTTTCATGGTCGGCGAGGATAAGCTTGCCGTTATCACCGCAGATGTGTCGGGCAAGGGCGTTCCGGCGGCGCTGTTTATGGTGATAACCAAGGTGCTTATCAAGAATTATACTCTCATGGAAATCAGCCCCGCCGAGGTGTTTACAACGGTTAACAAACTTCTCTGCGAAGGCAACGACGCAGGTCTTTTCGTGACCGCGTGGATGGGTGTGCTCGACATAACAAGCGGTACGCTAACATATGTAAACGCCGGACACAATCCGCCGCTTATCAAAAGAAACGGAAAGGAATTCGAGTATCTCAGAGAGCGCAGCGGCTTCGTCCTGGCGGGCATGGACGGCATGAAATACCGTCAGAGCAAGCTGACGCTTGCCCCGGGGGATCGTCTGTTTCTCTATACCGACGGAGTTACCGAGACGACCGACGCCCGACAGAGACTCTACGGCGAGGAAAGGCTGAGAGACTTTTTGAACAACCGTTCCTCCCTCGACACCGAAAAAGTGCTCGGCGAGCTTCAGACGGATTTGCAGACATTTGCAGGCAGCGCCCCGCAGTTTGATGACATCACGATGCTGCTTCTGGACTTCAAGGGAGAGAAAGCCGTGTCCGAGCGGAGCTTTGAAGCAAAGGAGGAAAACATCTCCGAGATGCTGGGCTTCGTGGAGGGCGAGCTTGAGAGGGTCGGCTGCGGCATGAAAATGCAGACCGCCATATGCGTGGCAATGGAGGAGGTTTTCGTAAACATTGCGCATTATGCCTACCCAAACGGAACCGGAAGCGCGAAAATCTCCATTGACATAGACGAAAAGACAAATGTGGCGACCTTCGTTGTCTCCGACACCGGCGTTGCGTTCGATCCGCTGAAAAAGGACGACCCGGATATCACGCTTTCCGCCGAACAGCGGGAGATCGGAGGACTCGGCATATTTATAATAAAGAAAACGATGGATTCTGTTTCATATGCCCGCGAAAACGGAGAAAACAGACTTACCATGACCAAAAAGCTGGAAAGGAGCAATCATAAATGACAATTACCGCCGAACAGAAAAACAATGCGATGACCCTTCACATTGAGGGACGGCTCGACACCGTTACCGCGCCTGAGCTGGAAAAAGAGGTCAACGCGCTTGCCGAAGAAATCACGGAGCTTACCGTGGACATGAAAGGGGTTACATATGTTTCCTCTGCCGGGCTGCGAGTGCTGCTCGGTGCGCAGAAGAAGATGATGAAGGTAGGTTCAATGAAGCTGACGGGCGTTTGTGAAACGGTCATGGAGGTTCTTGAAATGACCGGCTTTGCAGATATTTTAGAGGTTGAATAATGGAGCTTGTAAGCAGGGCAATCACATTTGCGGTCAAGGCGCATGACGGTATGCGTCGAAAAAAATCAGACGCTCCGTATATTCTGCATCCGATAGAGGCTGCGGCTATTGTCGGCTCGCTCACCTCAAAGCAGGAGGTCATCGCCGCCGCCGTTTTGCACGACACGGTTGAGGATACTCCCGTCACCATTGAGGAGATTGAAGCGAACTTCGGTTCACGCGTGGCGGAGCTTGTCGCGGCGGAAACCGAGGACAAGAGAATAAATATCCCTCCCGATCAGAGCTGGCGCGACAGGAAGGAGGAAGCCGTTGAACTTTTGCGGCGCACGGAGGATATCGAAATAAAAATGGTCTTTCTCGGCGACAAGCTGGCAAATATGCGCTCCGTTTATCAGCAGTGGCTGCTGGTGGGCGATGCTGTCTGGCAGGACTTCAACCAGACTGATCCCGAACAGCACAGATGGTATTATCGCACGATAGCGGAGTCCATACGCGAGCTTGAAGAAAGCCCTGCATGGAAGGAATATGATTGGCTTATCCGAGTCGTTTTCGGGGAGGGAGCAGACACATGACACAGAATATAACATTCCGCACTGCCGGTGACACCCTCTATATCGGGCTTGTCGGGCGCATCGACGCGGGCAACGCGGCTTGGACGGAGAAGGAATTGCAGGAGATAAGGAAAGCGCACCCGGGCTTGCGAACGGTTTTGGACGCCGACGGGCTTTCTTATATTTCGAGCGCAGGTCTGCGCGTCATTCTGCGGCTGCGCAAGGAAGTGCCCGACCTGGCTGTTATCAACGTATGTCCGGAGGTCTATGAGATTTTGGACATGACCGGCTTCACGGAGATGATGACCGTAAAAAAGGCGTACCGCCGTTTTTCCGTGGACGGCTGCGAGCTGCTCGGAAAGGGTGCTAACGGAGCCGTTTACCGTTACGACGAGGAAACCATTATCAAGGTGTATTTCAATCCCGATGCCCTGCCCGAGATACAGCGCGAGCGCGAGCTTGCACGCAAGGCGCTGGTGCTTGGCATCAACACGGCGATACCCTATGATGTCGTGCGTGTCGGCGAGAGCTACGGAACAGTGATGGAGCTGTTGGCGGCGACCTCGCTTTCCAAGATGATAAAAAAAGACCCTGAGCATCTTGAACTGCCGCTGAAATACTATGTGGACATGCTCAAGCAGATTCACAATACCGAGGTTCAGCACGGCGATATGCCGGACATGAAGAGCGTCGCTCTGACTTGGGCTGCGTTTGACAGAGAGCTTTTGCCGAATGAGCTCGGAAGCAAGCTCTATAATATGGTGGAGGCAGTCCCCGAGCAGAGCACTATGCTGCACGGCGACTATCACACCAACAACATCATGGTGCGCGACGGCGAGGCGCTTCTCATCGATATGGACACGCTCTGTGTGGGGCATCCCATTTTTGAACTCGGATCCATGTTCAATGCGTTCGTCGGCTTTTCGGAGACCGACCATGAAATAATCCTGAATTTTCTCGGAATTTCACACGAGCTGGCAGGTCTTTTCTGGCGCAGGGCGCTCGCCATGTATCTCGGCACTGACGACGAAACTCGGATCGACGAGGTGGAACGCAAAGCCAAAATCGTCGGCTATATGCGTTTGCTGCGCCGCACCGTACGCCGTGATGAGCCGAACCGTGAGCAGCTGATAGCTCATTACAAAGCCCGACTTGAGAAGCTGATTCCCACGGTGGAAGAATTGACATTTTAATTGCGCTGTGATATGACAAAACCGCCTCGCTTTCGCTTGGCGATTTTTGTCTTTGATATATAAAATTCTTGTCTTCGCTTCTCTGTCCTTTGGGCATGATATTCCGAATAATCTTGCGCAAAAATACTTGCTCGTTTAAAGCGAGAACCTTGTTGCCGCGAAATGCTCGCTATGCTCGCATGTGGTAAGTGCACGGTTTGCGTGTGGTAACGCCCTGCATTTTGACACTTAAAAATTATTTGCTGAGGTCTTGTATAATTGCTTTAAATTTATCGGTATCGCGCACCGAATCAAACTCATCATGAATCATCCATTTATCCCGAAGTATTTCGCAAAGAGTTCTTGTGTCAGCAGTCTCGAAATCTGTTTTTCGCTCAATTATTTCGCCGACCAATACCGCACTGTATGACCCGTCATATATATCGCACAAATTCGGAGACCTGCTGAGGAAATACGA
>CAVFAN010000028.1:0-12777 GCA_963620555.1 bacterium | reverse complement strand
TTTGTACAGCTTCGGGGCAAAGAAACCGCTTTCTGCATCTAAATGCGACAGCCCCGGTCTCTTGCTTTTGGACAAAAACGAAAAAGTGTCCCAAAATGCGACACTTTCCAAAGAATGTGATTTTTTGGAACAAAAAATGATTTTTGACCGTTTGAAAAAAAGATAAAGACAGCTATAATAGAGCCAAAGACCGACGGACACGGCAATCCCTCTTTTCCATCTTTTCCCTTATTCCTTACAATTTCTGCCAAGTCCGTCGGGCTTATTTAAAAGACGACCACTCAATACTATCCTCCAAAATAGTTATTGCCTTTCCAAATGACGGCGGGAGCGCACCGGATATCCGATGCGCTCCCGTTCGTTGTGTTTTCAGCCGTTTTTCTTTTCGAGAGCCTCGCGCAGAGCCTCCGCGAACTGGTCGGGACATGAGGTCTTCTTGAAGCCGCAGCGGATGCCGTCGAGCCTGTCGATAATTTCCTCCGCATCCATTCCCTCGACTATTGACGAGATCCCCGCGAGGTTTCCGTTGCAGCCGCCCGTGAAACGGACATTATGAACGGTGTTGTCGTCGTCAATATCGAAGTCAATGCGCCGTGAACAGGTGCCGTGAGTGGTATATGAATATGTCATGTTTATTCCTCCGTTTTAGTCAGGTTTCCTTTATTCTAACCCAAAACGGAGCTTTTTTCAAGACGCGCCGAGGCAAATATATTATGTATTACATCAGGATATACATCAGCGCGAATATTGTCAGCATATCCGCGCCGTCCGCCGAGAGAATTATTATTAGCGCGATTATCAGCAGCCTGTCGTCGTCAACAGGGGAGGGCGGCGGCTTTTCGGGCGGTCGTTTCGGCATCGGCGGCTTTTCGGGTCGGGCGGGACGGTTCGGCGGACTCGGACGGCTGCACTGACTTTGCTCGTCTCCCTTTATCGCTGCGCGTCTGTGCATCTCCCTTGCGCTCGCGATCGCTCTTTCGCGCATTCTCATAAGCTCGTTTTCCGTATATGCGGGCATGCCTATTTCCTCCCGAGCTCCTCTATCATCGGCAAAAGATCCATGAGCTTTATCAGCTGCATTGCGTCGTCCGCTCTTCGGCGGCGCGGTTCGCTGAGCAGTGGACGCAGGGCGGCGATGAGGTCGCAGCGGCTGTCATGGCGGTTCATTGCGCCCATTATCTGCGCTATCTTCGCCATCGTCGCCGGATCCATGGAAAAGCCACTGTCGTTACCGTCCTGCCCCTGCTCCCGCTCCGATGAGCCGAGCAGACTGCGCGCCGCGTCGCCGAGAGCCTTCATGTCGTCGTCGCTTAAAGAGGAGAGTATGTCGCCGATGTTGTCCATTGCTTACCCCTTGTTATCCACTCCGAATTTCTTCATCAGCCGCTGCGCCTCGGGACTTTGAAGCAGCTTTTCAAGAGCCGACTTGTCGCTGAGAACTTCATTTAATTTCTGCCGCTTCTCGTCACTGAGTTGCTTTGACACCGCGTTTATCGCCTTTTCGGGGTCTGCCGCGTTCCTGCCGCCGAGCGATGCGGCGAGCTTCATCAGCTGTTCGGGTGTCAAGCCTTCGGGGCTGTTAATATTGCTCATTGCAAAACCACCTTTTTTCATATATAATAAACTTATGCAGGCGCGCTCTTCATAGAACCTGTCGGGCGCGCAGGCGGTATACGGGTCATATGTGACCTGAAAACGGGGCGAAATAATGCGAATACTTGTTCTTTCCGATTCCCACGGTATGCCCTCGCGCATACTCGACGCGGTCGAAGCGCATCCCGAGGCTGAGGTGCTGATTTTTCTCGGTGACGGCGAGCGGGATCTCGACACGGTCGAAAGCTATTATCACAGCCTGCCGAATGTCATAAGGGTCGCGGGCAACTGCGATTTTTCTTCCGATCTGCCGCTTCTGCGAGTGGTGACCCTCGGCGGGAAAAAGCTATACTGCACCCACGGTCACGCCGAGCATGTGAAATACGGCACGGACGAGCTTATTCACCGCGCAAGGCAGGAGGGTGCCGACATAGTATTATACGGTCATACCCACACGGGTGTTACCTGCTATGACGACGGGCTCTATATCATGAATCCCGGCAGCATACGCGACGGACACTACGGCATGATTGATATTGTGGCCGGCGGAATAATGCTCAACGAAGCAAAGCTCTGAGGTGAAAGATGTCAGCTCCGCTTTTTGACGCCGTGACGGCGCACGCGAAAAAGAAAACGGTCAGTATGCATATGCCCGCGCACAAGGGCAATTTCTCCGCGCTCGGCGGCATACAGAGCTTTGATATAACGGAGATACCGGACACGGGAAGCCTCTTTGACGGCGAGGGCGCAACAGCTCTCGCAGAGGAGCGGGCGCAAAGGCTGTTCGGCTCTGCGGCGACATTTATGAGTGCCGGCGGCTGCACGCTCTGCATCCAGGCGATGTTCAGAGCCGCCGTGCCGCACGGCGGAAAGGTCGTCTGCGGGCGCGTTGTCCACCGCAGCGCGGTCAACGCAATGTCTCTGCTTGGAATCGACCCCATATGGGTTCTGCCGGACTCAAGTGCGGGCGAGCTGTTTTCCGGACGCATAACCGCAGAAAATGTGCGCCGCGCACTCGAAAAAACGCCCGAGGCAAAGGCGGTCTATATCACATCACCCGATTATTTCGGTGTTATCTGCGATGTCAAAGCGATAGCGGCTGTGACACAGGAGTTCGGAGTGCCCCTGCTCGTTGACTGCGCCCACGGAGCACATCTGAAATTTCTTGAAAAAGATATATCACCGCTTGCTCTCGGAGCCTCGATGAGTGCCGAAAGTGCGCATAAGACATTGCCCGTCCTGACCGGCGGCGCATGGCTCCAGGTAGGCGACGAACGCTTTGTGCCGGAGATCCGCCGCGCCATGGCTCTTTTCGGCTCGACAAGCCCGTCCTATCCGATAATGATATCATTGGACCTTGCGCGTGACTGGCTTGAGAACAACGCCGGTGAATTTATCCGACTGAGCCGCCGCGTGAAAAAAACAAAGGAGCTTTGCCGCTCGATAGGGCTTATCCTGCCCGAGGGTGAATGCGACCCGACCCGCATAGCGTTTGATGTTCAAAAATTCGGCTTCGACGGCGCGGATGTCGGCGAGCTTTTGCGTGCGCACGGAATTGAGCCCGAATATGCGGGACTCGGGAAGATAATTCTCATCCCGTCAGTCATGAACACCGAAGCGGATTTCGACAGGCTTGACGCGGCTCTTGCTGATATATTTTCAAAAGCCGTGCCGTGCGATAAAACTCCAATCGGGGTCAACGCATTTTTGCCGCGTATGGCAATGTCCCCGCGTGAAGCTCTGCTCGCGGAGTGCGAATATATAAATATTGACTCCGCTCTCGGACGGACAGCCGCCGAGGCATATTGTCCGTGCCCGCCCGCTATCCCCGCGGCGATGCCGGGAGAGATTCTCGGCGAGCGGGAGACAGAGGAGCTTCGCGGATACGGTATTTTCAATATAAAAGTTGTAAAATAATCTAAGATGTCTTATAATATTATCGAGTAAGATACGAAAGGAGCTCTTCCGATGAAACTTGTCATCGCGATAATCAGCAACGACGACTCGTATGATGTTCTGAGTGAGCTTACAAAGGCAGGCTTTGATGCCACGAAGCTGTCAACAACGGGCGGATTCCTGAGCGCGGGCAATGTCACTCTGCTCATAGGCGTTGAGGACAGCCGCGTTGACGATGTTATGGAGATACTCAGGGAAAACTGCTCCGGACGCACTCAGCTCATGACCGCCGCTCCCGCTTATAACGCGGAGAGCTTCGTGACCCTGCCCGTGCAGGTCGCGGTCGGCGGTGCCACTGTGTTTGTTGTGAATATGTATGAATTCTACAAGCTGTAATGCCGGAGAAAATATGGGATTCGAGTCTTTGCAAATATCAGAGCCGCTTAAAAAGGCTCTGAGTTCCTCCGTGAACTCAGGGCGTTTCCCTCATGCCGCCATTCTCGAGGATGAGGACGGCGAACGCCTGACGGAGACTGCAAAGACCCTCGCCGCCGCGCTGGTGTGCTCCGGTGGCGGTAAGCCCTGCGGCAGGTGCATAAACTGCCTCAAGGCGCGTTCGGATTCGCATCCCGACATAAAAATTTTCGAGCCCGACCCGAAAACAAATAATTTCAAGGTCGAAACCGTCCGCGAGATACGCTCCGACGCCTACATAGTCGCAAACGAGGCGGACAGAAAGGTGTATATCTTAAAGGACGCGCAGAATATGCTCGTCCCCGCGCAGAACGCATTGCTCAAGGTTCTTGAGGAGCCGCCGGAGGGCGTGTGCTTTCTGCTGCTGACGGATGACAAGAATGTGTTTTTGCAGACCGTCTTGTCCCGCTGCGCAGTCTTTTCCCAGGGCGGCGGCAGGCGCGTGGACAGCGGCGTTTTTGAAGCGGCGCGGGCTGTTGCGGCAGCTGTGCCGGAGGCGAATGAATATCCTTTGCTTGCGGCGACGGCAGCGTTTGAAAAGGATAAAACGCTTTTCAGAGCAGCCTTGCAGGTTCTGCCAGAATTTTTCCGTGCGGCGGTGCTGGTGAAATCCGGAGTCGCAGCGCCCGAGGAATACAAAAACGAGACGCAAAAGCTCGCGGGAAGCGTTACGACGGCGAATCTTATGCGCATGATAACCTGCGCGGACGATTTGGCGGCTTCGTTTGAAAGAAATGAAAATTACACTCTGCTCATTACCCGTATGTGCGCCGAGCTGCGCAGGGCGTCCGGCAGATGAAAGGATGAAATAAATGGCCCAGGTCATAGGAGTCAGATTCAGAGAGGTCGGAAAGGTCTATTATTTCGACCCCCTCGACAATAAATTTGAAAAGGGCGACCATGTTATCGTCGAGACCGTTCGCGGAATGGAGTGCGGCGAGGTTGCGCTCGAAAACAGCGAGGTCGGCGACGAGGAGATAGTCAAGCCTTTAAAGCCCGTTGTGCGCCGTGCGACGCAGGCGGATCTGAAAATAGTCGAGGAGAACCGCAAAAGGGAGCAGGAGGCTTTTGATATCTGCCTGCAAAAGATAGCCGATCACGGGCTCGACATGATGAAGCTCGTCAATGTCGAATATGCCTTCGACGGCAAGAAGATACTTTTCTATTACACCTCCGACGTCAGAGTCGATTTCCGCGAGCTTGTCAAAGATCTTGCCCGCGTGTTCCGCACGAGGATAGAGCTTCGGCAGATAGGCGTGCGCGACGGGTCGAAGATGCTCGGCGGTCTCGGCATGTGCGGCAGACCGTTCTGCTGCAGCACGTTTATCGGCGATTTCCATCCCGTGTCGATAAAGATGGCAAAGGAGCAGGGGCTTTCGCTCAATCCCGTCAAGATAAGCGGCACCTGCGGCAGGCTCATGTGCTGCCTCAAATATGAGCAGGACAACTACGAGTATCTGCTCAAGATAACCCCGAAGCAGGGTGCTCTTGTCGATACCCCCGAGGGCAGGGGAACCGTGGTCGAGGTCAATCTTCTCTCCGGCCAGCTCAAGGTCAGGCTTGACCGCTGCCCCGATGCCGCGCCGCATTCGTTCAGCCGCCGCGAGGTAAAGACGATAAAGGACGGCAAAATAAAGGTCGATCGCTCCGAACTCGAGGCTCTCAAGGGAATAGAATGAACGAGGGCATAATTTTACTCTTGATTTTTCTATATAATGTGATACAATGATGGTGTAGCGTATGCGGATATCCGCGTGCGATGTCAAAGAGAAATATGTGTAAGGAGGATTGACTAATGGCTTATCATATCAGCGACGATTGCATTTCCTGCGGCGCTTGCGAGGCTGAGTGCCCCGTAGGAGCTATTTCTGAGGGCGACGGCAAGTTCGAGATCAACGCGGATCTCTGCACCGAGTGCGGTTCCTGCGCAGATGTCTGCCCTGTTGGAGCTCCCCAGCAGTAATCAATCTTTACATCGGAAAAGCCTGCGCAGTTTATGCTGTGCGGGCTTTTTACTATGCAGATAAAAAAACCCCCGTATAAGATATATCTCATACGGGGTTTTTGCTTTATTTGGCTTTTACTCAGCCGAGCTTCGGCTTGAGAACCGTCTCATAGAAGTTATCGACTGCCGCGTAGAAGTCCTCAACGCCGCCGTCGTTCTTGATGACATAGTTTGCCATCTTCTCGCTCTCGCTGGTGTGGAAAATCTCCTCCTCGTGGAGATCGTTCTCGCGCAGCTTCTCAACGCTCTTGCCGTCGCGCTCGGAGCCGCGGGCGATCATTCTCTGATAACGAACCTCGTCGTCGCTGATAACAACGTCAACAAGGATGAAATCCTCGCCGAAAGCCTTGCGGAAAATCTCGATGTCCGAGGGCGGACGGATGCCGGAAACAAGGTAGTTCGAAGCGTCCGACTCCTTTATTTTCTTGACGATCATCTCGGGGAAAAATGTCTGACCGAACTCGCCCATGTACTTCTTGCTGGTAGCATGAAGATTGTCGCGGGTCAGTTCAAGACCGTCCTTGGTTGCAAGCTCGCGGACGACATCGCCGATGGAGATCATCGGGAAGCCGTACTTCTGAGCAACATAATCAAGGAAGAAATCCTTGCCTGTGCCGTTCTTACCGACAGCTGCTAAAATCATAATTTATACCTCCATTTTGTTTTCTCAAGTATTATATATTATGGAGGGGGCTTTGTCAATTCCCGATTCCGTCCGCGCTGTGAATGCGCACGCATATCGCCGTCATGTCATCCGACCTCTTGCCCTTGCGGCGGCTGAGTGCCGCGGCGGTCAACTCCTCTGCAAGCCCCTGAGCGTCGCCGCGCCAGGAGCGGAGGAGCTTCGTTATCCATTCGCTGCCGTCCGCCGCCACTCCGTCGGATATCATGACCACCGTGTCGCCCTCGCGAAGCTCCGCCCCCGCCTTTGAAAAGCCGATGCGGCTGAGTATGCCCGCCGGGAGCGAGGGCAGCTCGAGTATCGCGGTGCGCCCTGAGCGCTTTATGAAGCAGGGTGCGGCGCCCGCCTTGAAGAAGCTTATCTCGCCCGAATACGGGTCGAGCGACGCTATGTCGAGGGTCGCGAGGCTCTCGTCCTCGCTCTTGGCGATGAGTGCGGTGTTTACCGTTCTGAGCGCCGCTTCGCAGGACAGTCCGGAGCAGATGAGCGAAGAAAAAAGGTCGGTCGCCATCGCGGAATCAACAGCGGCGCGTCTGCCCGTACCCATGCCGTCACTTAAGATTATCACAGTCCGCCCGTCCTCTAGCCCCACGCAGTCATAGCAGTCTCCGCAGTCGCCGTCGTCCGAGCCGGCACGCTGATCCGAGCCTATCTCAAAAAAGAAACGCGGCTTTGCACTGAACGTCAGCTCTGCTCCGCCGTCGATATCGCGTATCGCGGGGAGAGCCAGAGCCGTGCCGAACTCTTTGGAAAGTGCATTTGTCGCCTCGCGCAAAACGGCGTTTTCGGGCAGCTCGGCGATTTTTGCCGTGAGCTTTATGTGTCCCGCACCGTCCCGCCTGCAGCACGCGGAGAGGACATTCATCCCCATCCCGCCAAGCGTATCTGCGGCGGCGGAGGTCTGAGAGGGGAGAAGTATATCGCTTTTTGCCGCTTCTGCACCTATCTCGCCGAGAATATCCGCCATCGCGCCGAAGCTTTCCGCAACCGTGCGGCGAAGCTGATTTGTTTTTTGCGCCGCGCACGCCGATGCAACGCTGTTTGCAAAAACGCGGTTAAAATTTTCCGCGACCGAAGGGGCTTTCGGACACTCGGCGCAAAATTCCGTGCCGAGCTCAGCTGATGTTATATGATTTTCTTCGCGGAGTATCTTCACGGCGTCCGAAAAAGTCCGTTCGCGTAACTTCTCATTTTTGCCGGCGCATTTTCCGCACGCGGCGCAGACGCTCTGCTTGACCCGTGCGACCATTATCTGAGGATCGTCGGGGCGCACTGTGACTATCCTTTTGTTCACCCGTTCAATGCACTGCCCGACGCCCTCAAGCGCGCTTTTCGCGTCGCCGAGCCGCCTGCACAGCTCGCTGCGCTCTCCGCTCGGCGTATATTCCAATGCGGGACTGATTTTATCGCGCAGCTTTTCGAGCCTCGAGCGCGGAATGAGAACGAATATCAGTGCCGCCGCCGCGCTCTCTGCTATCGCGGCTATCGTCTGAGGGCTTGGCGAAATGACTGCGCTTATTCCGCATATGCAGATAAACGCCGCGGATATTCCGAGCTGACCGAACTGACAGAACACTCCGGCGCAGAGTCCCGCTGCCGAATACACCGCGCCGATAGCGGGATCGCCGCACGCCGCCGATATTGATATTCCCGAACATATCCCGCCGAATGCGCCGCCCGCTTCGCGCAGAGTGAAGCACAGAAGCATAACGGCAAACGCCGCCGCAGCTCCGGCGGGACGAAAATTCATGATATCGAACTCCGCGAGCGATGTGAGCACCGAACAGCAGGAGATGGCGGCGCATATAATGTCGCGCCTGCCGAGGCGCCGTATTTCTTCTTTGCGGTCGATAAGCGCAAGCGAACACGAGAAAAAATATGTCATTCCGCCCGCGAGAACGCAGTCGGCAAGAAAGGTAACAATGCCGTTGAGCGAAAAGCCCTCAACGAGCAGAACGGCTATGCCCGTTGACGCACAGCACAGAGCCGAGGCGGCAGGCGCGATTTTTCCCACGCTGCCCTCTCCGCGCAGACGGCTTACGGAAAAGTTTATCAGCGCAACTCCCGCGACGCACGCCATATATCTTATTCCCGCCGTTCCTGAGAATGACAGCAGATATCCGACGAGCGAGCCGACCGCCGCCGCGAGCGCATACGGCCCGGCGGCGGCAGCGGAAAATGCGAGTCCGAGCGGCGAGAGACTGCCGAAAATTTTTGCGCGTGCGAGCAGCAGCCCGACCGCGCACGAAGATATGCATTTGAGGCAGAGAATGATTTTCTCGCGCTTTTTTTCGTCTGTGAATCTGAATTTGTTCGCCTTGACTTCTGAACGCTCCATGCTTTTTCACTTCTCTTTTTTTGTTATTGCGCCGCATATAATTTATGTACGGGCTGCATTGACACGGTTATTATTTTATATTTTCACATATAAAAAACATGTCAAAAAAGGCGCGGCAAAAAACACAAGCTTTTGCCGCGCCGTGGCGAGAAGTGTCAATATTGAATTTTAACGGTAGAACATATTCGCGACAAAGCCGATTACATAGACAAGACCGAACAGCACACAGCGCAGCAGGAAGAGCGTGCGGCCGAGGAATGCGAACGAATAACTCTCCGAATATTCGGGGGGCGCGTTGGGTGTCTCGGTCATTACGGCGGAATTGGTCATGTATATGCTGCGGCACACATCCTCGGGAACATGATCCATGGCGATTATTCCGTAGGTCTCGCCGTCCTTGAAATCATATTTTTCGAGACGGTGGTTAATTATTCTCGAATTCATCAGCGGGATTCCGAGTCCGACGCAGCTCGTAAGGCATATGTTAAAGTCATCGGGACTGAGATCGGACTCAAGGAAAGTTGTAACAGCCTCCCACTTATCATCTCCGCCGAGCTTGTATGAATCCTGAACATACATCTGCGCATAAGCTTCGCCCGTCGAAAGCTTCCTTATGTCTCCGCGAATGAAGTTTATAACCTGCTTTTCGGGAACATACGGATATGCGCTGAAGTCGATGCCGCAGTCGGAATCATTGAAACGCGAGGAGTCAACGCTGACAACGCGCAGCAGAACTATCTTTCCGCGCACCTCGCCGACAGTCGGGATACGGTTTTCAAGATACCAGAGCTCCTCGTTGCCCTTGATGAACTGGTCGTAAAATTTATCAAAGAATGCGGTGCCGCTGCTGCTGTTCTCCTCTTTGAGCTGAAAGAGTATTGTTTCTCCGGGGTTGTTTTTCAAAAAGTCGGAGCACATCTTGATTGCGTCGCCTGCCGTGAAATCCTCTGCGCCGAAGCCGTAAGCCTTTTTGCAGTCGGCTATTCCGTGGGCGGCGACGAATTTTTCATCGTCCGTGAGCTTGTAGCGCATATCGAAATAGCGCACGCCGCGGTAGAGCTGCTCGGCGATTGAACCGTCCTGAGTCTTGGCTATCGGGCTGAAGTTCACATACTTAGTCGCGCTGTCGTGCGTGCCCGGCATGTTGATGGCAGTTATTGACACATCGGAACGGAGTGTGCTCATCCAGTTTGACCCGTTGATGCTGCTGCCCTCTGTGCCGTCGGCAAAGGCGCAGGTGCCGATACCGCCGAGCACAAGCGATGCGAGGGTAATCGAGACGAATCTGAGAATTTTCTTTTTCATGTTGGTTATTCCTCCCTGAGATATATCTTTAGGCTTGAATATGTTTTTTCGGTCGGGCGGGTCAGATTGAGTCCTGCGTTCATAAGGTTCGAGCCGGAGTACACTCTGCCGTCGAAGTCGCAAAGATAGTGCTTGTCGGGGTCGAGTCCGCTGAACTTGAGAATGAAGAACGGAACCTCCGGCGCACGCATCGTAACGACCGTCGCAAGAGCCTCGCTCTTGTCCTCGGAGACGAAGCTCCACGCGCATCTGTATCCGTCCTCGTAGGGACTCTTGAGCCTGTAGAGATCGCCGAAGTGGATGAGGTCATAGTACTTGTGATATTCGCCGACCTGCTCCCTAACCTCTCCGCGCTCTTCATCCGTCAACCTGTTCGGGTCGAGCTCATAGCCGAATGTGCCCCAGAGAGCGACGTCGCCCTTGACCTTGTAATCTGTTCTGCCGCAGGCGGAGACATGCGCACCCATGGATGAGGCGGGGTAGCACATCGAGGTGCCGAACTGTATCGACAGACGCTCGATGGGGTCGGTGTTGTCGCTCGCCCAAATCTGCTGCGAGTATGCGAGCATGGCGGGGTCAAAGCGTCCGCCGCCGCCCGAGCAGTTTTCAAAGAGCATGTCCGGGAAGGCGTCGCGAATTCTGCCCATGAGCTCATATGTGCCCAGGATAAAACGGTGGAAGAACTCGCCCTGCCTGTCCGCGGGGAGCAGCGCAGAGCCCGCGTCCGAGATGTTGCGGTTGAAGTCCCATTTGATATAGTCTATCCTGTATTTTGAAAGCACAGAATACATCTGGTCGAATATGTTGTCGCGGACATCCTTGCGGGACATATCGAGAACATACTGATGCCTGCCTATGCAGGGTTTGCGGTCGGGAACATGGACGCACCAGTCGGGATGGGCGCGGAAGAACTCGGAGTCGGGGGATATCATCTCCGGCTCGTACCATATTCCGAATTTCAGCCCGAGGGCGTTCACTCTGCTTATCAGCTCGCCGAGTCCGCCGCTGAGCTTCTCCTCGTTTACGAACCAGTCTCCCAACGAGCTGCGGTCGTTGTTGCGCTTGCCGAACCAGCCGTCGTCCATGACGAGCATATCTATTCCGAGCTCCTTTGCACGCTCGGCAAAGGAAACGAGCTTGTCTGTGTCAAAATCGAAATATGCCGCCTCCCAGCTGTTTATCAGCAGGGGTCGCTTGGCGGTTTTGTATTTTCCGGGGACGAGATTGAAGTTATAGAGCCTGTGATATATTCGGCTCATCTCGCCGATGCCGCCGTTCGTGTGAACCATGACCGCCTCTGGAGTCTGGAAGCTCTCGCCCGGCTCAAGATGCCAGGTGAAATCATTGGGGTTTATGCCCATGAGTATGCGCGAGGTACCGGAAAAATCGCACTCGGTGCAGAACTCGAAGTTGCCGCTGTACACGAGACTGAAGCCATATACCTCGCCGCTGTTCTCTCCGGCATTTTTCGAGACGAGAGCCGCGAACGGGTTTTGGCAGTGGCTCGAAGCTCCGCGCTTGCTCGCGATGCCCTGAAGCCCATGGGCGAGCGGGCGGCGGGACTCGGATCGCTCTTTCGCGTGCCTGCCGTAGAGCGTTATAAGGTCGTAGTCCATGCTCGGAAGATCGACGCATACGCTCATTGCGCGGTCGATATCCGCAGACCTCTGCGACGCGTTCTCGATTTTTGCGCTGCGTATGATAACATCAAGGGAGTTAAAAGCGGTGTATATGAGTGTTACGCGCATACCCGTTACTCTGTCCGCCATGTCTATTTCAAGCGTGTCCGACTCACTCTCGCTGTTGAGGTAGACCGACGGCAGCGGCTCGATGGACGGCTTGCCCGCGTATATCCTGTGCCCCTCATAGCGCATATCGGTGACGGTGTTGCCGTCTGCGTTTCTTATCGAGAGCGCACTCGTTCTGAAATCGCCGCAGCCGTTGCAGCCGTATTCCATCGGGGCGCAGTCGGGAGAGAAGTCGTGAGCGTCGGTGGTGTATTCGCTTGTCAGCGGGCTGAATGACGCGCAGCGCGGGCGGAACGAACGCGCCTCAAGACCCTCGGCGTCGGCTATCCTGCTGCCGTAGTAAAGGTTGACGAGCTGGTCGAAGTCGATGACTCCGATAACATAGCTCGTGTTCGGCGTGTCAAGCTTGAATGTCTTGTTTTTGCTGTCGAAGCTTATCATTATATATCCTCCGGAATTGGTTTTTGCTTCCAAGCTAAATGTTATCAGAAACCGCCGATGAATACAAGAAGAAAACCGATTTATTCGGAGAATGTCGGGAAAATACAAAGCCGAAAGAAATATAAAGCAAGTGCTGCCGCAACTACCGCAACAGCCGACGCTCTCGGCACGGGGATAAACAAAAATTCACGCAAAAAGCGTTGACAAGGTCTTTGATTTATGCTAAAATAACTTACGCTTTATGGAGAGATACCGAAGTGGTTATAACGGAACGGTCTTGAAAACCGTCGTACGG
>CAVFAN010000027.1:0-15768 GCA_963620555.1 bacterium | reverse complement strand
AATATTCTGCAAATGTAGGTTCGTAGTTTACAACAGAGCGGGCGCAATTCATAAGCGGAGGTACGAATTATGAAGAAGCGAGGCAAAATCGCTGCCGCTGCGGTGATGATTCTTCTTGCGGCGGCACTCGTATACAGCGTCTGTGCGGGAACGGTAACGGTTGCCGGGCTTCACGGCGCGGCGGATATCGACCCTGTTAAGGTTGAGAAGATCGAAATTATCAAAAACCGCGAGACACAGCAAATTTGGCGCAGCGAAGATTTCGGCGTGCGAAAAAGCGTATGCGATTTTCTCAATAACGCGCATTGCATAAAATCGCTTTCACCGACCGCATACGGCGGCGAAATGACCGTAAACATCTATTACCGCGAACCGAAAAACGGGGCAGAATATGTCTCGGTATCCCTGCAAAGCAAAAATGTGATAACGGGTTCGAGATTTGCGGGCGCAAATTCGCCGATGCGAAACTACAGAATAATCTTCGGAGGCTACTCCTTGGAGGATTGGGACGCGATACTGCAAAAATGCGAGAGAGTAAATTGAAAAGTCATACCGACTTACCGTATATTTTCACATCCAACCCTCAACGCAAAAGGAAAATCCTGCCTGAAGCGCGAGCTTCGGGTAGGATTTTCGGCTTATTCATCCGTTCAAAGGACGGTTTGCGGTTTATTTTTACTTTTGGAGCTCATACACTCTCGTCTCGTTATACACATACTCGTCGAGACAATAGAGCTTTGCGTCGCTGAGTTTTCCGTTTTCGAACCACAGCTCAGCGACAACCGGATAATATATCTCGTCCGGCGAACCTCTGCCCGCATGACTCACGCGGCAGTATTCGTTCTCCTCTCCGTTTTTAAGCGTCAGGAATCTCGCGAATATATCGCCGTCTCTCCCCCAAGGACAAAATCGTTCTGCGCGGCAAGGGCAGAGCGATTCTCGGAGAGGAGTTCAGGCAGACCAAAAAGGGCAGAGTCAGAATAGAGGTCAAAAAATCCGTGTAAATTGCGGCAAATCCTTTTTGTGCTGCGATTGCCCTGTTTTTTCTTTGCTTAATTGACGCTGTCGCATTTAGATTCAGCAAGCGGTTTCTTTGCTCCGAAGCCGGACAAAGGTACTGCAAGCGATCAAAAAGCGCTTAAAGAACAAAAAAACAAACTAAAATAAAGGTCACAATCTGCGTTCTCAGCCGCGAATTATGACCTTCGACCTTTTTGCTCTTTGGTCTGCGCTAAATGCGACAGCCTTTTTTATTTCAGGTGAACCGTGAATTCTATCGTGCCGCTGTCCGTAAGCTCGGCCTTTACCGAGCCGTTGTGCGCCTCGGCGATGCTCCGCGCTATCGAAAGCCCTATTCCGAAGCCGTTCGAGCCTCGCGACTTGTCTGCGCGGTAGAAGCGGTCAAACAGCTTCGTCGTGTCCTGCGCGTCAACATTATCGCACCCGTTGGACGAGCGGATAACAACGCTTTTCCTGTCCCTTTCGAGTCTCAGCGTTATCGGCGAGTCCGGTGAAGCGTATTTCACAGCGTTGTCGAGCAATATTGAAGCCAGCTGCCGCACCGCGTATTCGTCCCCGTTATACCGTATATCCGGCGCGATGTCGGTTATGAGCCTATGTCCCGCCGCCTCGGCTGACTCGTTGAAGGAATCCGCCGTTTCGCTTAACGCCGCGCTGATGTCAAAATCGGCGAACTTCAGCGGAGTTTTCTCCTCATCCATGCGCGAGAGCGTGACGAGCGAATTGACAAGCTCCTTGAGCTTCTCCGTCTGCGCCTGCGCCTTGTCTATCCATTTCTGCTGCCCGACCTCCAGCTCAAGCACCTTGAGGCTCGTGGCAATAACGGTTATCGGCGTTTTCAGCTCGTGGCTCGCGTCGGTTATGAACTGCTTCTGCCGCTCGACGCTCTTGACCACCGGATCTATCGCCTTGCGCGAGAAGAGCACGACTATGACATAGACCAGCGCAATGCTTATCGCCATGGCGACTACAGAGAGCACGGCAAGCGTTGCCATAGAGCGGACATCGCGGTAGCAGTCAAGGAAGATAGCCATGTATCTTCCGTCTCCGTCATTTGTCACATAATATTTGTACCCCGATGTGTAGCCGAAGCCCTCGCCGTGATTTAATGCTATCTGCACATATTCGTCCGTGTCGTCCTGCGTGACGGCGGCGATATTGTCGAGATCGGCGCGGACAAGCTGCCCGTCGGAGGTGAATTTGAGAACAAAATAGCGCGTCGAATATGCCGTCTCCTGGGTAAACTGTCCGTCCTGCTTCGGTTTTTTTTCGCCGTCCGGCGGCTTATCCCCTCGCGGCATCGGCGGCAGCGAGCCCTGATTCGACTGGATGACGCTGAGCATCTCGTTGAGCTGAGAGTTGACCGAGAGGAAGTTTGCGAGGTTGACTATTACGCACAGCAGAAGCAGCACGGAGGTGACGGCGAGCATCGCTATGCGGATGAATTTTTTTCTGAGCTGTTTAATCATCGCTTTCCTCCAGCGCATAGCCAAGCCCGCGCACTGCGCGAACAGTCACCTTCGAGCCTATCGAACGCAGCTTTTTGCGCAGATTCGAGATGTGCACCCAAATGACATTTATCTCCGCGTCGCTGTCCCAGCCCCAGACGCGCTCCATGATTTTGTCGGCGGAAAGCACGACGTTCGGCGAGCGCATGAACAGCTCCATAACCTGATATTCGCGACCGCTCAGACGCACCGAGCGGTCGGCGCACGCGAGCAGACCCGTTGACGGATCGAGCGTTACATCGCCGAATTCGAGCGCGTTCGGGCGGTAGTTCTCGCTTCTGCGAAGCATCGCACGCACGCGGCAGATCAATTCATCCGGCTCAAACGGCTTGGGAAGATAGTCGTCCGCGCCGGCGTTGAAGCCGGTTATGCGGTCGTCCTTCATGCCCTTTGCCGTGAGCATCATTACGGGCGTTTTTATCCCCTCGGCGCGAAGCCTGCGGAGCACGTCAATGCCGTTCATCTTCGGCATCATGACATCGAGGATTATCGCGTCGTATTCGCCCGACGACGCATATTCATAGGCGTCCGCGCCGTCGTTTACCGCATCGACCGAAAAGTGATTTTTTTGAAAAAATACCGTCAGAGCCTCCGCAAGGTCAAGCTCGTCTTCGGCTATAAGCAAACGCATAAATATCACCCGTGTTTATTATAGCGCACATTTTTGAACATTTCAAACATCAAAGCGCGTCGTCGGTGCTTACCCTGCCGCAGATTATGTTGAGATTGCCGTTGCGGCAGCGGATGTCGTCAATGAACGCCTTGGGCGGCTGCGCGGATTTGAGAACGATTCTGTATTGCAGCTCATAGAGCGTGCCCATATTTGAGGTTCTGACCTTGACAAGCTCATGCGACTTCGTGTATTTCTCGAACAGGTCGTCAAAGAGTCCGTCGTAGTCGAGATTTTCGGGTATGGTTATCTTGAGCACGCGCTCGGAGTCGTGTATGTTGCCGAAATTCACTGCGGCGAGCAGGAGCATAACCGCGGCTATCACGACAAAGAACACCGCCGCCAGAACGACATAGCCCATGCCGGTCGCAAGACCTATAGCCATGGCGAGAAACACATAGCCTATTTCACGCGCACTGCCGGGAGCCGAGCGGAATCTGACGAGGCTGAACGCGCCCGCGACTGCGACGCCCGCGCCGATGTTGCCGTTGACGAGCATGATAACCACCTGAACGATTGCGGGCAGGACGGCAAGAGCCACGGCGAAGCTCTGCGAGCAGCGGTTTTTGAACATGCTGACGAGCGCGGTGCCGATACCGAGCACAAGCGACACCGCCGTGCATATTGCGAACACCGAAAGGGTTATCTCCGAACCGATTATTGAACTAAGCACTTAAACGCGCCTCCTTGTTTTCTTTGAGGATATTTTCACGGTAGCAGGTACCGTATTTTGAGAATGAAGTCGGGAAAATGAGATTTTCTGAGAGCACTCGGCTCAGCCACATCGGGCACACACCGGGGATTTTTATTTCCATGAGTATCCGTCCGTCGTCGAGAAGCTGCTGACCGAAGTCGCCGTCACGCAGGTCGAGCTGTGTGGTGCGCCAGCGTATGTTTCTGTCGAAGGTCACGCGAAGCTCCGCGTCCTCCGTTCCCGCAAACGCAGTGCGGTCGTAGGCTATAAACACCTTCGGCTCGGCTCGGTAGAGCTGCTGAAACTGCTGAATCTCCCTGCCGACCTGACCCGCACAAGGGTCGGACATCAGCCCGTAGAGAAACGGCTCAACGGAATATGCGGGCGCGGTCATACGCCGCTTGTAGACGATGCCGTCAAACTTTTTCTTGAGCTCGATAAACACATTCTGCTCGTCTTCCGGTGTCCCGTAACTGCGCACGCGGAGCTTCTCTTTATATAAAGGTTTGTCTATCGAAGCCCTTATCAGCCGCCAATCGTCGGTGTCGTAATAGATATTGCAGATGGTGTACTGCCCGTAGTCGTCGGCCTTCATATGCTTTTCGAGCTCTTCGAGCATCGCGCTGTACTGCGCCTGATTCAGAAAGTATTTCTTTTCGTACCGCTCGAAGCTGTACTGGATTCCCTTTGCCATTGCTTGCGCCTCCTTTATGCTGCGATTATATACGGCGAACTTAAAGATAACCTAAAGATTTTCCTTTAGGTTACTTTTAGCTTGCGGCGGTAGAATACGGGCAGAAACCAAAAGGAGGTCTCGACATGAAAATGACAAAAAGGCTTTTATCATTGTTACTCTGCGCGTTTTTGATTGTAGGCACGCTGTGCGCCTGCCGCAATAATACAGATGACAGCGGCAGCACATCTGAGGACACGCAGACGAGCAGCAACGAGGCGGTTCAGGCGGTGCTCAGCCAGAGCGTCGCGGAGCCCGACCTCACGAACGCGACAAAAATCACGCTGTCCGATACCAATATAAATATAAGCGGCAGCGGAGCCGAGGAAACAGACGGCACGGTGACAATCACAGAGAGCGGCACATATGTTTTCAGCGGCACACTCTCAGACGGAAGAATTGTTGTCAACGCACCTGACAAAGAGGTGACGGTAGTCTTGAACGGTGCGGACATAACCTGCTCATACAGCAGCCCGCTCTATGTCTATAAAGCGTCGTGCGCGACCGTCTATCTGCTCAAGGACACGGAGAACAAGCTGACCGACGGCGGGAGCTACACCTATTCCGACAGTTACTCGTCCTCTGAGGACGAAGAGCCGAACGCCTGCCTCTATTCAAAGTCCGATCTTATTATTGCGGGAGCGGGCAGTCTGACAGTCAATGCCAACTTCAATAACGGCATCACGAGCAAGGACACGCTCAGGATCGATTCTGCGGCAATAACCGTGACGGCTAAGAACCACGGCATAAACGGCAAGGATTATCTCACTCTAAAGAGCGCGAAGGTGTCCGTCACAAGCGGCGGCGACTCCCTGCGCTCGACCAACGACAGCGACGAAACGCTCGGATATATAACATCCGTCAACTCCGACTTGACTCTCGTCTCCGGTGAGGACGGTATGCAGGCCGAGACGGTCATGACGATAAGCGGCGGCAATATAAGCATCAAATCCGGCGGCGGAAGCGGCGCAACGATAAGCGACGACGCGAGCGCAAAGGGTATAAAAGCCGGAAAGAGCATCGCCATACTCGACGGCACATTCACCCTTGACTGCTGCGACGATGCGGTTCATTCAAACGGCAGCGCCGAAATATCCGGCGGCACATTCGCTATATCGACCGGCGACGACGGCGTTCACGCAGATGAAAACCTGAAGATAAGCGGCTCAACGATAACCGTTTCAAAGAGCTACGAGGGACTTGAGGGCGCGACAATAGATATATCGGGCGGCAATATAACAATAACCGCGAGCGACGACGGAATCAACGCCGCAGGCGGAAACGACGAGAGCGGCTTCGGCGGCGGCATGGCAAGAGACACCTTCGGCGGCTCATCGTCCTACTATATCAACATCTCGGGCGGTACGATAAACATTGACGCATCGGGCGACGGCATCGACTCAAACGGAAGTCTCACCGTATCCGGCGGCGAAATATATATCAGCGGTCCGATAAGCGGCGGCGACTCCGCGCTCGACTATGACGGCACTGCGGCGATAACCGGCGGTATTATGATAGCGGCTGGCTCGAGCGGCATGGCGCAGAACTTCGGAGACAGCTCAACTCAGGGCAGCATCATGCTCACATATCAGACCGCCTCAAGCGGCAAGGTGAGCGTTGCGGACTCGAGCGGCAATGTGCTCGCCGAATACACGCCGAGCAAGAACTACAGCTGCGTTGTCGTCAGCTGCCCGGGGCTGACAAAGGGCGGCACATACACCGTGACCGCCTGCGGTCAGAGCCAGTCGGTGACGCTTGACAGCATTATCTACGGCAGCGGCTCGATGGGCGGCGGACAGGGCGGACAGGATATGCAGCCCGGTCAAGGCGGACAGGGCGGCGAAAAGCCGGACGGAACGCCGCCCGACGGTGAGGGCGGTCAGCAGAGCGGCGACAGACCCACTCCGCCCGACGGCGACCCGCGCCAGGGCTCCTCGGGGCAGAACGGTCAGCAGTCGAGCTCCCAAAGCGCAAATCAGAACAGTCAGACAGCATAACTAAGCCCTCCGTGCGGAGATATTCTCCCCCGTGACAGACAGCGTTTTATTCCGCAGTCTCACGGGGGAGAATAAATTTGCGAACGGGGCATTTATTTTTATGTTAAAAATATCGGCATGTTCTCGAATTTGTCGAATTTTCATTGACTGATTATTGTAAATATGGTACAGTATTGTTTGAATAAAAACGGATTTTAGATATGAAATCCACAAAAATCGGAGGGATCGTCAAAAATGGCAAAAAGGATTATGTCCACCCCGAGCGGCTGGGCGACCAAACCGAAGGAGAGACTGAGCTACTATCTCTACTTCTGCGGACAGAACGCGATATATAACCTCGTCGCCTCTTTCCTGACCACCTATCTCATGCTCTCTATCGGCGGACTTGTCAAAACTGCGGGAATTATGCTCGCGGTCAAGATATGGGACGCGGTGAACGACGCCATATTCGGCGTGCTGTTTGACAAAGTAAAATTCAAGAGCGGCAAAAAGTTCGTTCCGTGGCTCAGAATATCGCTCGTCTTTATCCCGCTGACCACCGTGCTGCTTTTCGCCATTCCCAACAGCTTCAGCGAAAATGCGAAGCTTATCTGGCTCACCGTCGCATACATACTTTGGGACACCGCGTACACCCTCTGCGATGTGCCTATCTTCGGCGTCATCACCTCGATGAGCGAAAATGTTGACGAGAGAAACAGCATCATATCCTACAAGCAGATATGGTCAGGCGTCGGCTCGGGCGTTGCGCTCATTCTCGGCACAGTCCTCGTCGGCGAGAAGGTCAAGCTCAACTACACGATAGTCGCGATAATCTGCGCCGTGTTCGCAATTCTCACGATGATTCCCGCCTGCTTCAACCTCGAAGAGCGCTTCGGCGGCAAGGGCGAGGAGGATTTCACTCTCAAAAAGATGTTCACCTACCTTGTCCGAAACAAGTATCTGCTCATATATTACCTCGGTTACTTCTTCTATTCGAGCGCAAATGTCGCCGGCTCGCTGAACCTTTTCGTTTCGTTCTATCTCTTCAACAACTCTCAGTTCTCTCTCATCGTTCAAATGCTGAGTCTTGTTCCCGCGGCGATATTCTCTTTCCTCGTCCCTCACCTCGTCAGAAAATTTGACAAGATGAAGATATTCCGCACCTGCACCCTCGCCACGGTCGTTCTCAGCGTTATCATGTGGCTCTTAGGCTATGAGTCGATAATCGGCTTCATCATCATTTCGGTTATACGCAACGTGCCGATGGCTATTCTCGGCGTCATGCTCTTCATGTTCACGCCCGACTGCGCGGAATTCGGCAAATTCACCTCCGGCATTGAGGCAAAGGGCATTACCTTCGCCATACAGACCTTCATGGCAAAGCTCACCGCAGCCGTCTCCGGCGCACTCGGAATGTTCGTGCTCGGTCTTAAATCCACCGGCTGGGTCTCCGTTGAAGGCGCGGAGAACTTTGCGGACCTCCAGGGCTACGCACAGACCGATCACGCCAAAGCCGTTCTGTGGTTCATCTATGTTATGTTCACCGCAATAGGCTACGCTGTCGCCTATGTTATCTGGACCCGCTACAAGCTCACCGACAAGGATGTTCAGACCATGGCGGACTGCAACAGCGGCAAGATAACCCGCGCCGAGGCTGACGCAAGACTCGGCGAAAAATACGACAAGAAGTCGAAGAAATAATCTGCGACACAGATAAAACATCAAATAAAAAAGGTCACAATTTGCAGACAATGCGGATTGTGACCTTTTGGTTTATAAGCAGAAGCCTTATCGGCGCAAAAAACTCCCCGCAAACTGAAATGCGGGGAGCTTTTCATCGAATATCTATCAAAGCACAACTTCTCTGCCTGTCTTTGCGGACTCATAGACCGCGCAGAGAATTTTTATCATATCTATGCCCTGCTGGGGCTTGAAGCACGGCTCGGCGCCCTCGATAACAACATCGTAGAAGTTTCTGAGGTTTCTCGCGTGCTCGTTGTCGGTGGCGTAGTTAGTCGGGACGATATCGACGCACTTGCCGTATTCCTCGGTGTAGAATTCGACCTTGCCGTCCTGCCATTTGAGTCCCGCGTCCGTGCCGCGGAGCTCGACAAAGCGGGTCTCGTGCTTGACATTCGATGCCCAGCTGAACTCGATCTGGAGCTGTGCGCCGTTGTCGAAGCGGATGGTGCCCATTGCAAGGTCTTCAACATCGAAGGTGCCGTCCTCTTTCTTGTCGCCGAAGTCGGAGTTGACGGAGTCGCTGACATCGTTGTCGGCAAACTTGCAGTATGTGCTGCCGGTCACGGCAACGGGAGTCGGGCTGCCCATGAGCCATATCGCAAGGTCGATCATGTGCACGCCGAGATCGATGAGCGGACCGCCGCCGGACTGCGCCTTGGTGGTGAACCAGCCGCCCTTGCCGGGGATTCCGCGCCTTCTCTGCCAGCCGCAGCGGCCGCAGTATATCTCGCCCATTCTGCCGTCGTCAATGAACTTCTTCGCGAGCTTCGAAGCGTCGGAGAAGCGGTTGTTTCTCATTATCATGAGCGTCTTGCCCGCAGCCCTTGCCGCGTCGTTCATCCTCATGACCTCTTCGACATTGACGGCGTCCGGCTTCTCGCAGAAGACATGCTTGCCCGCTTTGAACGCGGCGACCGCGATTATCGAGTGAAGATAGTTCGGGGTGCAGATATCAACAGAGTCTATCGTCTCATCCCTGAGCAGCTCGTTGAAATCGGTATAGACCTTTGCGTCGGGGAAGAACTTGTCGCGGCATATTGCCGCTCTCTCTTCGATGATATCGCAAAGAGCAACGACCTCAAGGCGGTCGTCATTCAGATAGTGCTCGCGGTGAGCGCCGTTGAAGATTCCGCCGATGCCGATAATACCTACTCGCCATTTTCTCATAAAAAGACCTCCGGAAAATATATTTCATACAACTTGATTTTAACATAACGCGAAATAAAAAACAAGAGCGGCGTAAAGCCCGCAGTGCCAAAAAAGAGTGCGCATTTTTAGTTGATTTCACGGCTTGATTTGCGCGATTTATATAATGTATAATAGTACCGACAAAAAACGGAAAGGGAAAGGACAATGAGCAGAACGAATATTGTAATTCTTATTTTCACCATTATTTTCGCAGTCGCGGGGGTGCTGTTTTTCTTCCTGCGCGGCTACGCGACGGGCTACGAGGGAGTGGTAACAGCCGAGGGCGAGCCGCTTGAAAACGTCAGCGTCTCGGACGGACGCCATGTTGTCAAGACGGACGAGAACGGCAAGTTCAAGCTCAAGGGCTACCGCAAGACGAGGTTCATAACCGTCACCACACCCGCGGGCTATACAACCGAGAACTACTATATCTCCGCCGACAAGCACAAAAAGACCGGCTATGACTTCGATCTCCGGAAGTCCTCTATCGCGGCGGGCGAAGCGCACAGCTTCCTTCAGATATCCGACACCGAGATAGGCGAAAAGGGCGTCGGCGAATGGAAGAACTATATCAAAGAAATAATCGACGGGGAGCATCCCGCGTTTCTTATCCACACCGGCGACATCTGCTACGAAGCCGGACTCAAGAAGCATATTGAAGATATGAACACCGAAAACATGGGCGTGCCCGTCAGATATATTATCGGCAACCACGACTATGTCAAGGGCAAATACGGCGAGGATCTTTTCGAGAGCATCTACGGTCCCGTCTGGTACTCGTTCGAGGTCGGCAATGTTCACTATGTCGTGACCTCGTTCCAGAACGGAAGCGACTACAAGTCGCGCTACAGCGCGGACGACCGCTGGCGCTGGCTCGAAAACGACCTTGCGAACACCGACGAGAACATGAAAGTCGTCATGTTCAACCACAACCGCCCTGTTTCGGAAGACTATGTTATCTCCTTCGACCGCAAGGAGCTTGACCTCAAGGAGCACAACCTGATTGCGTGGGTGTTCGGTCACTATCACTACAACTATGTAAAAGAGAGTGACGGCGTGCTCGCCATCAGCACCGCACGCCCCGACTGCGGCGGCATCGATTCGTCTGTATCGGGCGCGAGAACGGTGAACATCGCCGAGGACGGCACCGTCACCACCAAAATGACATATTACAAATTCAACGGTGAAGCCCCTGACATTGACGGCGCGGTATGGTCAACTAATATAAACGGCAACCCGCTCTTTTGCAACACGGTGAAATACGGCGGCAAAATATATATCGCAACTGCGGACGAGGACTATCCGCGCACCTGCGGAGTCACCTGTCTCGACGCGCAGAGCGGCAAAAAATTATGGTTCTATGAAACCGGAAACTCCGTCAAGAACAATGTCGTTGTCGAAAGCGGATATGTCTACACCCAGGACTGCGACGGCACGGTATACTGCCTGAACGCCGAGGACGGCTCGCTCAAATGGAAGACCGCCGTCTCGCTCGGCAACGCGCTCTCGACGAGCAGCGGAGTCTGTCTCGCCGACGGAACGGTCTATGCGGGCTGCGCCGCGGCAATAACCGCATTGAACGCCGAAAACGGCGAGAAGATATGGGAAAACAGGCGCGGCAGCGGCGAGTCCTCCCCTGCCGAGTTCGTTGTCGCTGGCGACAAGCTCCTTATCAGCTCGCACTGGGACGCGCTCGTTGCGCTCGACCGCAAAAACGGCAACCGGCTCTGGGAGAACAAGGACGGCGACATCCGCTTCCGCAGCTCGACCCCCATTGTTATAAATGAGAACACTGCGGCGGTCGCCGACTCGGGCGCGATAATGACAGTCGAGCTATCAAGCGGAAAGATAACCTCGAAAATCACCAGCGACGGCTACAACTTCTCTTCGAGTGCACAGCCGCTTGCTATAGGCAAAAAGCTTATTATTCCGACCGCAAACAAGGGCGTTGTCTGCTTCGATACGGAAACTTCGGCTGTAATATGGACGCTTGAAACCGGCAGTGCTCCGATATACACCGCCCCATACACGAGCGGCACGGCGCAGACCGTTGAAGCTTCACCTATTCTTTTGCCGGACGGCAATATTCTCATCGCTGCTTCAAGCGGAAAGCTTTTCGTTGTCTCCCCGAGCGGAGAAGCAATCAAGACAATCGACACAGGCGCGCCGATATTCGGCTCTCCCGCTATAGACAACGGCAGGATATATATATCCGATTTCAGCGGCAGAGTCTCCTGCATAGCATACTGATAACAGCAGAATAAAATGCACAAAAGCCGGGGCGGTTATTCCGTCCCGGCTTCAGCGTATCGATAAACCCGGTTTTGGGGCTTCGCCGGAATCAATGCCTCCCTTGTGTAAAGGGAGGTGGCGCGAAGCACCGGAGGGATTGCTTTGAATAAGCTGCAAATTTTCAAAAATGCCGGGTATTTTTCACTTTCATTACAGCAACCCCTCAGTCACGGCTTTGCCGTGACAGCTCCCCTTACACAGGGGAGTCTTGAGACAGCGCAATGACAGACTTTTTCAGCAGACTGAAGCCGGGGCGGTTATTCCGTCCCGGCTCGTTTTATCGGCAAAATCAGCAGTCTGTCGAAACAATCTTTGCAGGCGTCGGCGCGGTATTTAAAGAATGCTGCAAACAGCGCAGAGCGTCACATACTGTTTCTTTCATTCCGCGCAAAAAGAACGGCGGAACGCCGCATGGACGCTCCGCCGAATTTGATTTTATAAAACTGTTGTTCTGTAAGTCAACGCTTATTTTTTGAACGCGCCGAACCAGCTTGCAATTTTTACGCCTATCTTCACTATCGGGAGCATGAACACAAGTGTTCTGAGTGCGCCGTCCGCAGAGGACGAAAGCACAACAGAAACAAGGAAGTTCACGGCTATTCTCTGAGCGAAGTTCATATCAAGAGCCTTGACAGCGGTCTTTATGGCTTCCGCATTGCTCTCGGAGGTAAGCTCCGAGTGAAGGTATCTGAAAAGGACGACAAATGCGTCAGCCGCGTCGCCGTCAATGCTGACGAACCAGTTCCTGCCGCGTGCAATGCTCTCGTTTGCGGTATATACGCCGCAGCCGGAGAGATCCTTTACTGCCGCTGCGAACTTTTCCTTATCGAGGCTTATCGAAAGAGTGACTGCGGGAGAGGTCTCCTCGCCGTTCTCATCAACTTTAGCTGACTGAAGTTCGATGTTGGCAAGCTTCTCGGAAAGGATAGAGTAAACGCCGTCGGTGGTGAGGTCAACGCTTATGCTGTCGCCGAGACCCAGAGGAAGCTTGTTGAGTATCTCGTGAATCTGCGTGTCAACAATGCCTGTGTCTATGGCATAAGCGGCCTTCGGGAGCAGCTTCAAAAGCTCCGTGAGAGGAGACTCTGCGGAAGCTACGGCATCAACAAGGTTGAACACGGGCACAAGGATTGCGCGGATGCGGCGATCCATCTTCTCGTTGGCGTTTGCGCCGGCATTTACATACTCAGTATATTCGACAGATGACATAATGCCGTCCGCACCGAGAACCTCGAGCACAGGAACGAGATCCTCATATATGCCGTAGGTGTAGATACCCTTCGAGGTGTCCGCCTTGTTCTCAAAGCTTATGAGTGAAGCGATGAACGAAAGAGGTCTGAACAGCGACGCGACTGCATCGAGGAAGCCCTCTCTGTCGCCGTCCGCGAAGCCGAAGTCGCCGTCCGCGACAGTGAGATACTGCCACGCGTCAAGCTTTCCGACGGTCTTGCCGTCCTCACCGACGGTCTGAGCGGCAGCGTTAAGAGCGGCAATAGCGCCTGCGCAGGTGTCCTCGTCCAGCTTAGACGCGAGATCCTTCGGACCCATTGCAATCAGGCTGCTGAGTCCGCCGACGAGCGGGAAGAGCTTCTTTGCAATAAGGGCGACGGTATAGTTGGTGTAAACGCCCTGCTTGAGCATCTGAGAAAGTCCGCCGTCGGGAACGCTGAGCGCGGTGAAGAGAATATCCTCAACTCTGCCTATCGACTTGTTGACAGCCTTCTTGGAGGCTCCGAAGGGATATTTGACTGCGGTGCTCTGCATTCTCTCGACATTCGGTCTCTCTCCGGTCGATTCGTCGGGAGCGATGCTTGCAAGGATATCCTTATACTTCTCAATGGTCTCGGTCGGTATCTGGGACTGAAGAGACGACGGAACCTTTTCATAGGCGGCCTTTGCCGCTTCAATGTCCGCACGGTCATATGGCTCTTCAATATTCTCGATAACGACTACGAAATAATCGATGTATCTTACATTGCTGAGATCGACGCAGGCATCATAAAGCTTGGAGGTGCCGTAGGTCACATAACTCCAGCTTGTGCCCTTGTCAACGGCGACGGCGTAAAGCGTGTAGCTGATATCGTCAAAGAACGCCTTCTCAGTGTCGCTCATGGCGTCGTAGCTCTTGACGGCTGCGGACGCCTTGGAGGTGCCTGCGCCGGAATCATATGCCGCCTTTGCGCTGCGCAGAGACTTTGCCGCCTCTACGGGTGATTTGACTGCGGACTCGACCGATGCGAGCCACTCGAGAGCCTCGATATAGAGGTCGCCCTTGTGGTTATATTCGGCGGCGTAGCCCTCGTTGTATGCCTTGGCCTTTTCGAGCCATGCCGCGAAATCCGCGATATACTGGGGATCGTTTTCGCCCTGAGCATAGCTGCCTGCCTTCGGCGCAGAGCCGGGGCTCTTCGGCTTCGACGGCGCGGGATTCGACTTGAGAAGGTCGTTGTAAATAACATCCGCCATGAGCTTAAAGCCGGTAAAGGCGTTGCCCTTTACAGAGCCGGAAATGACGGTATGCGAACTCTTGTAGCCGCCCGCCATGACGCGGGTGTTGTAATCTGCGGCAGACCATGCGGCTTTCTTGTCGTCAACTGAAAGCTTGGAGTTTGCAAGGGCCTGTGCAAGCGCGACGGCTTTATCGATATAGGCGGGAACATAGCCGAGAGTGGTGACGACCTGCGCCGCGCCGTTTATGTAGTGGGTCTTGTTTGTGGCTGAAACGCCGGGGTTGTTCTTGATGGAAGTCTGACGCTCTCTCATCAAAACATCGTGATAGAACACATCGAAGACCATAACATCGATGCTTTCCTTGTCGGAGTCGCTGAGAGCCTTATACTCCGAAACAAGCTTTTCATAGGCTTCAAGAGCCTCGGCGGAGGGATCTGAGCCGGTAACATCGCCGGTGAATGCGTTGACATTTGCCTCAAATCTCGTAACAGCCTCTGACTTCTCCTGCGCAAAAACATTCAGACCAATTGCCGTTGCAGACATAATCATGCACAGGCAGAGCATAACGCTCAGTGCTTTTTTAAATGTTTTCATACACTCTGTTCTCCTTTCAATTCTGCGAAAACATTTTGCGGTCTGTATATCCTGTTTTTTCGGTTCTCACTCCTCCTTGGACATTATTGTTCTGCTTATATATTCTACTTTCCCACAAAGCAAACAAAATTGCGGGAATCTGCACACGGACGCCTGCCGTGCGGGAGCCGCCCGCAAAAAGCTCCCAACGGTAAAATTATATCACCGTACATCACCTTTCGCAATGTACATTTTTGCCAAAAGCTACCGCTTTTTGTTGTGTATTTTTAACAGCCAGTGTGCAGAAGTGCAACACAATCATCGGCATTGTGCCCAAATAAGTTTTTTATTATCTATTGCCGCAGCACCGATACCCACAGCGAAACGCAACATAATCATTGACACTGTGTCAAAGCGAGTATATAATTTCAGTATCAAATATCGTAGGGAATGACCTGGCAAAAGGACTACCGGATTCAAAGAAACATATAAAAGAAAAGCAGGCTCCCCTGCGCTTCGGCGCGGACGGGAAATTCCGCATTCTGCATCTGACTGACATCCACGAAGTCCACACTGGGGATAATCCGCCTGAAAAATGCCCGCAGTGCGGCAAACCGGCATCTCTATTCAAGAAGATGCAGCCGTGACCGGAAAAAGAGCGGATGCTGTAGTATAACAAAAGATCCAGCTTGGCACAATCGCTGACATCAAGCGAGGTGAGCCGATTATTGACGCAATACAGAATTTGCAGATTAGGGCAATTACTAAGATCAAGCGAAGTCAGCTGATTAGATTGGCACCACAGTTACGACTTGACATACTGAAAAAGGGGCGTTATGCTCCCGCCGAATCGGGGCAAGCCGAATCGAGCCGAGCCGAGCCGAGCCGAGCCGAGCCGAGCCGAGCCGAGCCGAGCCGAG
>CAVFAN010000026.1:0-18322 GCA_963620555.1 bacterium | reverse complement strand
CTAACCCCTCAGTCTTGGCTTCGCCAATCCAGCTCCCCTGCAGGGGAGCCTATGGTGGTGTTGATTTTGTGCATTTTATGCCGCCTATTCTGCGAGATGTTTGCAATAAATATAATAACAATTTTTGTCATAAATTCAATACACTTTGTACAACTGGTAAATTTCGAGGATAAATAACCGTCTTATTTTATTTGTTGGAACATTTTTGAGGTTTTACAGAGATTTTTGCATATTGGGTGCCTGATATATTTATACTCTATATATCGACAATTGTCAATATATTGAGCATAAATTAAAATGGCGTTGAGGTGATTTTTTGATTACTTACGAGCCGTTTTACAGGACTATGAAAGACAGAGGTATGACGACATACAAGCTGATAAGGGACTTCAACATCAGCCGCAGCCTCATCGACCGCCTCAAGCACAACAAGCCGATAAGCACCGTGACACTCAACGATCTGTGCAATATTCTTGACTGCGATGTTGACGGCATCATACACCATGAGCCGGACGAGACGGATAAAAAGGAATAAGCTCCGAACGCCGTTTGGCGCGGAGCTTATTTTTTGATATATGGTTTTATAGCATCAAAGTTGTCTATCGCATCCTGCTTTTACTTGTTGCATACTATCGCCCATTTTTATTGGGCATAAGCGCTGAATTCTTTGTTGATCCTTCTGAACGGAAAGTTTGCAATTTCTTTCAATGAATATGATTTCATAAGATGCTCAACAAACCGACAGCCGAGATAATACCCGACATCGGAATATCCGTTATATAAATAAAAGTCCCCGAAAAAATCACGAACACTTTCATTTGTATTGAGGCGGCGAAGATACTCCCTTTTGATCTCGCTTTCGTTTTTACGGCACCAGTCAAGCCAACCGTTTTTATCCTGATGCCAGAAATCATTATCCCCGCAAAGAATATGTTCGCAAGCCATGGCGACGCCCTCGTTGTAAAGCTGCTGAACAGCCCTTTTGCGCTTTGGAAAATCAGAAATACGCATCTTGCCGTTTGTCTTATGCCACAAATGACCGATTTCATGCAATATCAAGCCGCGCATATCCGCTTCATCGCACCAATCGAGTTCAATTATCTTTTCAATTCCGAGAAGAACAGTGTCTTTACCGTCAAGCACGGTTGCCCAACCCGCGCCGTTACAAAGCCCGAGGTAAAGAATAATATTTATATCCGGCTCCGCATCGAAAAGTTTTGCTAAATTCCTGTTCAAAGTATCAATAACATTATGAAAATTTTTGCTCACAAGATCAATCTTATCCGTATTCAATGCGGCTTCGATAACAGGCAGAACATCTTCTTTGAAATTATAACATTTTGAGTCGTTTTCACATTTTGAAGGCAATTCTTTTGATATTTCCCCTGCATATTTTCTCCATATATCCATATCAAATCCGCTTTGAAAAAGTGATTTTATTTTATCGCAAGTATCGATGATTTTCATTGTTCAACCTCCGTCTTTTATATTGATTGCTATAGATGTGTCGTTATTTTCGCGATTAAAGTAAAAAGCCTTGAAACAATCAAGTTTCAAGGCTTTTTATGGAGCTGCTAACCAGATTCGAACTGGTGACCTCATCCTTACCAAGGATGTGCTCTGCCACCTGAGCCATAGCAGCGAATGGCGACCCGGAACGGTCTCGAACCGTCGACCTCTAGCGTGACAGGCTAGCGCTCTAACCAACTGAGCTACCGGGCCAATTTGTCGGCTCTCACCGAACGCACATTATAATAACATAAGATTCCCTGATTTGCAATACCTAATTTTAATTTTTTTGCGCCGAGGGCGGCTTTTTGACACGATTTGTCGGATATTCTGATTTTTTGCCAAAATATGTATTGCTTTACGCCCTATGCCCGCTCCCGTTCGCAAATCTGCCGTAGCGGCGCATCGGTACAGCGCACACGGCAACGCCGAGCGCACCGAGGACTATCCAGAATATGACTGTCGCAGTCCAGCCGAAGCTTTCGGACACCGCGCCGAAGCCGTAGGTCGATATCGCGCTGCCAATATATGTGCAGGAGTTGAATATTCCGCCGACTGTCGAGGCGCAGCCGTATTTCGCAAAGCGCACGGGTATGAGCGTGATAAACAGGTGATTTATCGCGGTGATGAGCGTTGTAAAGAGCGCGAAGAATATGACGCACAGAGCGATTGGATAGTGGCCGACAAAGAGTATTCCCGTCAGCGGAATGAGCGTCAGCGCGAAGCAGAACGCCGCTGCGGCGGTCTCGTTGAGCCTGAACGCCCCTTCGTAGAGCTTCGTTGCAAACCATGCGCCGCTGAGGTTGATTATCGGCAGGACAGCCGACAGCAGGACGGAGAACGACGCCGAGACATTATATTTTTCTTTAATGAGAGTCGGCACCCACGATGTAACGCCGTCCTTGAGCATACCCTGAACGAGTATGCCGACGCAGATAACCGCCGCACCGGAGACTATGAACAGCCTTCCGAGAGAGGCTTTCGTCCCTGTATTTTCCTGAACCGGGAGGGTCTTTTTCTCCCCTCTTCCGAGTATTTTTGAAGTTTTCCCGGCGGCTAAGCACCAAAAGATAAATATGCACGCTATTATTCCGGCGGGAATGAAAAACGCAAAATGCCACGACGCAAATTTTATCGCGCCGGCGGATATGACATAAGACAGCAGGCTGCCGACCGGAAACGACGCCGCGATATACAGGCACGCCCGCCTGCGCTGCTCCTCGGGCAGAACATTCGATATTATATAAAGTATAGGCGTCCAGAGCATCGACTGGACTATTCCGTTGAAGCCCCACACCACGCTCATGACTATGTAGCTGCCGGAGCACAGCGGCATGAGAATATTCGCACACACCGTGCCGGCAAGCCCCGCGCCTATCAGCTTATAGGGCGAGACGCGGTCGCCGAGTATTCCGCTGAATATCTGACACGCTCCGTAGCAGAAGAAATAGACCGTGCCGATAAGTCCGGCGTGGGACTTTGAAAACACGCCGTGAGCCACTATCGCAGTCAGCGCAGCGGTATAGTTTATTCTGCCGAGATATGATGCGCAGTAAGCCGCCCAACAGGCAACAAAGAGCAGAGTGCCCGCCGAAAGTATTTTTTCTCTGTTCCTGGGCTGTTCCATGACTCTCTCCAAAACCGTGATAGAGCAATTATAACACTCGGTTATTTTTTGTCAATGTCTTTTTGTCGCGACAATTGTTGAGTTTGGAGAAGTTATGTGATATACTTAGCGATGCATGAAGCAATATATTTCAACGGCTTACAGGAGAGGTAAATGAAATCTATAAAGGAAATTTACAGAATCGGTCGCGGTCCGTCAAGCTCGCACACAATGGGTCCCGAGTCCGCCGCCAAAATATTTATCGGCGAATTCCCGTCGGCAAGCAGATATGAGGCGGTGCTCTACGGCTCGCTCGCAAAGACCGGAAAAGGGCATGGCACGGACAGAGTTCTGCGCGAGACCTTCGCGCCCCGCGTGCTCGACATAAAATTCGACATGACAACGACCGACCTCCCCCACCCCAACACGCTCGACTTCACGGCGTTTGACAAGGACGGAAACGTCATCGGCAAGCGCAGAGTTTGCAGCGTCGGCGGCGGCGCGATAAAAATAGAGGGCAGAAAGGACGCGGAGCCGCCCGAGGTCTACCCTTTCAAGAATTTTGCGGAGATAAAAGAATATTGCCAGAAAGAAAATATACGCATACCCGACCTCGTTGAAAGGTTTGAGGGCGAGGGTATCTGGCACTATATCGACCGCGTGTGGATAGTCATGAACAGCTGCATAAAGCGCGGGCTTGCCGCCGAGGGCGAGCTGCCCGGCGGGCTGGGGATAATGAGAAAGGCTCATATGCTCAACAGCCGCCGCCACATGGACGAGAGCCCGGAGACGCGTGAAAATCGGCTCGTGTGCGCCTATGCCTACGCAGTCAGCGAGGAAAACGCCTCCTGCGGCGAGATAGTGACCGCCCCGACCTGCGGTGCTTGCGGAGTTCTGCCCGCCGTTCTGAGATACACGGCGGACAGGCGCGGGTTTTCCGAAAACGAAATACGCAGAGCCATTGCGACCGCCGGAATAATCGGCAACGTAATCAAGACGAACGCCTCGATAAGCGGCGCGGAATGCGGATGCCAGGCGGAGATAGGCTCGGCGTGCTCAATGGCGTCGGCGGCACTCGCGGAGCTCTACGGTATGGACACGGATCAGATAGAATACGCCGCAGAGGTCGCGATGGAGCACCATCTCGGGCTCACCTGCGACCCGGTCATGGGGCTCGTTCAGGTGCCCTGCATCGAGCGCAACGCAGTCGCCGCGATGAGGGCGATAAACGCGGTGAGCCTCGCAAACTTTTTGACATACACAAGAAAGATATCGTTCGATCTGATTGTCGAGACGATGTATCAGACGGGCAAGGATCTTTCAAAAATATACCGCGAGACGAGCGAGGGCGGACTCGCCAAGCTCTATAAGCCCGCGCAGAAAAACGAAGGTACGGAGGAAATAAAATGAGCAAGCAGTTAAGACAGCCCGCAGCGGGCGACACCGTTGCAACAATAAGGACGAACAAAGGCGACATAAAGGTTGTCCTCTTCCCCGAAGCCGCGCCCAGGGCGGTCGAGAACTTCACGACCCACGCGCTCAACGGCTACTATGACGGGGTTATCTTCCACCGCGTCATCCCGGATTTCATGATCCAGGGCGGCGACCCGCTCGGCAAGGGGATCGGCGGAGAGAGCATCTGGGGCAGACCGTTCAAGGACGAGTTCAGCCGCGACTACCACAATCTCAGAGGTGCGCTGTGCATGGCGAACGCAGGTCCTAACACGAACGGCAGCCAGTTCTTTATCGTTCAGGCTCCGTCGGTTGACGAGCGTTTTATCCCGCAGATGGAGCGTTTGCCCGATATGTTCACTGACGAGTCCATCGAGGACTACAAGGCGGTCGGCGGGACTCCGTGGCTCGATTTCAGGCACACCGTGTTCGGTCAGGTGTTCGAGGGCATGGAGGTCGTCGATGCGATAGCCTCGGTTGAGCGCGATTCTTCGGACAAGCCGCTCGAGGATATCGTTATAAATTCCGTTGAAACTCAGATGCTTTGATTTTTCTCTTTACTTTCAAAATTTAGTGTGATAAAATATATAGGGATAAAAGCCCAATACGACCGCGAAAAGGAGTAACTTTGATGAACGGCAAGCTCAAAGACAGCAATGTTGATTTTCTGTTCAAAGCGGTTCTCGCCCTCGAGAACATCGACGAGTGCTATGATTTTTTTGAGGATCTCTGCACCGTAACCGAGCTCAAGGCTCTTTCACAGCGCATTGTTGTTGCGAAGATGCTCAGCGACAAGCAGGTTTACAGCGAGATAGTCAGCAAAACCGGCGCGAGCACCGCCACGATAAGCCGCGTCAACCGCTCGCTCAACTACGGCTGCGACGGATACGAGAAGATATTCGAGCGCATCGACGCCGCAGAAGCCGAGAAGAAAGACTGACAATGAGCGATTATTCATTCTTTGCCCGTTTTTATGACGAGCTGACGCAAAATGTTGATTACGAGAGAAGAGCAGAGCATTTTTCTGCTCTTCTGCTTTCATATGGGATAAAAAGCGGAACGGTTCTCGATCTCGCGTGCGGCACGGGCACTCTGACCTCGCTGATATCCGCGCACGGATACGACATGATCGGCGTTGACTCAAGCCCCGATATGCTCTCTCTTGCGCAGAACAGAGCTTTTGAAGAGGGGCAGAATATTCTGTTTCTGTGCCAGCAGATGCAAAAGCTCGACCTTTTCGGAAAAATCGACGCCGCACTCTGCACGCTTGACAGCATCAATCATCTGACCGAGCCCGAGGATGTCAGGGAGACATTCCGCCGCCTCGGTACATTCATCCGCCCGGGCGGGATGTTCATATTCGATGTGAACACGATTTACAAGCACCGCGAGATTCTCGCGGACAACTCGTTCGTCTACGAATATCCGGATGTTTTCTGCGTCTGGCAGAACAGCCTCGACGAGGAGACGGACATTGTAGACATCATGCTCGACTTTTTCGAGGAGAACGAGGACGGGACATACAAGCGCACGAGCGAGGATTTCAGCGAGCGCGCATACAGTCTTGACGATCTTTCAACATGGCTCGGCGACGCGGGATTTGACATTGAAAACATATATGACGGCATGACAAATGAACCCGTCAGAGAAGATTCCGAGCGCGCGGTGATTGCCGCGAGGCGCAGGAAATAACAGGAGGACAAAAATATGGGCAAGCTTATACGCTGCATTTCCGAGGACGGCACGCTGACCGTTATGGCTGCCGACACAACGGATATAGTAAACAGGGCGCAGGAGATCCACGGCACATCTGCCGTCGTTTCGGCGGCTCTCGGCAGGCTTCTGACGGCGGCGAGCCTCATGGGCAGCGCACTCAAAGGAACAGACGATTCCGTCACACTCAGGATAAACGGAAACGGTCCTGCGGGCACCGTGCTCGCGGCGTCGGACAGCCACGGCAACGTCAGAGGATACGCTGTGAACTCCGTTGTTGAGCTGCCGCTCAACGACAAGGGCAAATTGGATGTTTCCGGCGCGGTCGGCAAGGACGGCTTTCTGACCGTTATAAAAGACCTCGGACTCAAGGAGCCATATGTCGGTCAGGTGCCGATAGTCAGCGGCGAAATCGCCGAGGACATCACGAATTATTTCGCGACAAGCGAGCAGATACCGACCGTCTGCGCGCTGGGCGTACTCGTCAACCCCGATCTCACGATAAGAAAGGCGGGCGGGTTCATAATCCAGCTGCTCCCGACCGCCGACGACACGGTTATAGACAAGGTTGAGAAGTGCATCAGCGACATCGAGCCTGTGACGACGATGCTCGACAAGGGGCTCTCCCCCGAGACCATCTGCCGCACCGTGCTCCCCGCTTTCAAGCTCGACATACTCGACACCTCGGAGCCGGAATACAGATGCGACTGCTCGCGCGAGCGCGTCTCCCGCGCGCTGATAAGCATGGGCAGAGACGAACTCGAAAAGCTCAAAGAGGACGAAAAGACCGAGGTCTGCTGCCAGTTCTGCGACAAGAAATATGTGTTCACGCCCGCCGACATCTACAGGCTGCTTGAAGAGAGCAAGGCAAAAGAGGATAAATAAATAACGAAAGCCTTCGTAAGCGACAATGCTTGCGGAGGCTTTTATGATTATTTTAATACGGATAAGGCACGAGGTCTTTTAATGTCACGGCAGTATCGGAATCAACAAGAATTTCTATATTCTCCGGGCTGCCGAGCTGCATCATAAACTCACGGCAAGCTCCGCACGGGGGCAAAATCTCTCCCATTTTTGTTACTGCAACGACTTTTCTTGCGGCATACTCCCCGTGGGATATCATCGTCGACAGCGCGTTTCGCTCCGCGCACATACCCAGCGAGCAATCGGTGTCGATACACACGCCCGTATACACATTTCCATTCTCTGTCAGCACGGCGGCACCCACCCCGCCGGAACACATCTGTTCCGATATCACTTTCGGCACGGCAACGGCAAGCGCAGCGGCATATAATTTTTTCCATTCTGTTGTCATAGAATCACCCTTTCGTTTTACTGCGAGTTCTGCTTTGCGGTGTTGATGGAGGAGATGAGGAGCTTTCTTATGGTGCCGCATTGAGCATACAGTGCCTTCGCCGACTCAGGTTCGATAACACCGGATTTCACAAACAATTCGAGCCAATATTCGGTCTCGTAGCACTCTTTGAGTGAAATCTGAAGTTTGGCAACAAAATCAGACCTGCTCTGCGCGTAATTCGCCTCGTGGATATTAGCACCAACCGATGTTGCGGAACGCTCAAGCTGATTTACTAACGAACGATGACCTTTTACCGTATCACACGCTTTTATGATATTCACCGAAAAGTCCATAGCCAGATTCCGAAGCTTTGATTCTGCCATACGGATATCACCTCTCAGTTCAGAATACTACAAAATTTCTAAATTATCAAGTGAAATATCTCGCTGCGCTCTTTTAAGTGAAATATCTCGCTGCGCTCGATGTGAAATAATTTGCCCTCGTTTGCGCAGCAAACATTTCACATCTGCGAAGCGGATATTTCACAGCGCAGCTATTTCACTTGCCGCAAGGGCAAATTTCGTTGAAAAAAAGAGCATTCAAAGAAGAGTGGTTATATTGATATAACCACTCAACAAAACATATCGACGGAAAGTTTTAACTTAACAGCCAAAGTGGCAGATGTAATTGGAAGATATTAATCACAAGCCTTATTCGGATTAGTCTAATATTAACGATTGCGATAATTTTTAGGCTTTTTAAGTGAAATATCTCGCTACGCTCGATGTGAAATAATTTGCGCGAGCGCAAATTGTGAAATATTGCTCCTGCGTCGCAATGTGAAATAAAATTTGCCCTCGTTTGCGCAGCAAACATTTCACATCTGCGAAGCAGATATTTCACAGCGCAGCTATTTCACTTGCCGCAAGGGCAAATTTCGTTGAAAAAAAGAGCATTCAAAGAAGAGTGGTTATATTGATATAACCACTCAACAAAACATATCGACGGAAAGTTTTAACTTAACAGCCAAAGTGGCAGATGTAATTGGAAGATATTAATCACAAGCCTTATTCGGATTAGTCTAATATTAACGATTGCGATAATTTTTAGGCTTTTTAAGTGAAATATCTCGCTACGCTCGATGTGAAATAATTCACTACGTGAATTGTGAAATTTGATGCTTCGCATCAAGTGAAATGAAATAAATCCCTCACCGCCGCAGCGATTTCACACGCCGCAGGCGTATTTCACGCGCCGCAAGGCGCATTTCACAAATCCCGCAGGGATTTATTTCGTTGAAAAAAAGAGCATTGCGAAAGCAATGCTCTTTTTTTCTGGAGGCGCCACCCAGATTTGAACTGGGGCATCGAGGTTTTGCAGACCTCTGCCTTACCACTTGGCTATGGCGCCGTATTGAATTTTACGCTATCTCGGTCAAAAAAATGCCAATTAAATTTAATTGGCATCAAGAGGATGGAGCGGATGACGAGGCTCGAACTCGCTACCTCCACCTTGGCAAGGTGGCGCTCTACCGGATGAGCTACATCCGCACGGTTGGTGCCTCCGGCCGGAATCGAACCAGCGACACGCGGATTTTCAGTCCGCTGCTCTACCAACTGAGCTACAGAGGCAAATATATGAAAACCGGCAAAGCCGGATTTCGGCGAAATAATGGCGACCCGGAACGGTCTCGAACCGTCGACCTCTAGCGTGACAGGCTAGCGCTCTAACCAACTGAGCTACCGGGCCATTTGGTGGGAACAACAGGGCTCGAACCTGTGACCCCTTGCTTGTAAGGCAAGTGCTCTCCCAGCTGAGCTATGCTCCCTGATCGATCGGTCTTCCGTCCGACGACGCAGATTAATATACTATAAATTCCACGTTCTGTCAAGTCTTATTTGCAATTTTTTTCAGTTTTTCTTAAAAAAGTCTCCGCCTCGCCGGACAGCGGAGACTCTGTTTTAATTTTGTTCTTATTTTGCATATATCGCGCCGATTATCCTGTTCATGGTCTTCCACGACATGAGGCGGGTGAGGAAGGTCAGGAAAGAATAGCTCGCACCTATAGTATATATCGGGCTTACATTTTTCTTCATGGCGACATTGGCAATAAACCGTCCGGCGACTGCGGGATCCATACCCGTCTGCTCGTCGTGCTCCATGCGGGAGACGGAACGCCCGATGCGCCCGCCGTAAATATCGTCGCCGTCAACTGTCTTTTCGCGCGCCTTTGTAAAGCCCGTTTTTATATCGCCCGGCTGAACCGCGCAGACGGTGACTCCGTAAGGGCGAAGCTCGTTTGCGAGAGCCATGGTATATGAATTTGTCGCCGCTTTTGCCGCGGAATAATAGGTCTGGAATGGAATGGGAATCTGCCCTGCGACGGAGCTGATATTGACTATTCTCCCCCGCCCCGCCTCGCGCATAATCGGGACGACGGCGCGGTTCATGTTGACCATACCGAAGAAGTTAGTGTCAAAAAGTCGCTTGGCGTCCTCGGTTCTGGTGAACTCGACCGCGCCGGAGATGCCGAAGCCCGCGTTGTTGACGAGCACGTCTATCCTGCCCTCGCGAGCAACTATTTCATCGACCGCTCTGTTCACCGCCGCCTCGTCCGTCACATCGGCGACAAGGTGATTGAGTCCCTCGACGCCCTGCGCACGGCGGCTCAATTCATACACGGTGCAGCCCGCATTTTTGAGCGCGAGCGCCGTCTGCATACCTATGCCCGATGTTCCGCCCGTCAAAACCGCTACCTTTTTATCCATAAAAACACACCTCCGAGCTGAATAACAGGTAGATTATATCACAACCGTATTGCATATTCAATGCGGGCGGAGAATGCAAAAATTTCTTTTTTCTGTTGACAAAGGCGAAAATACATGATAGCATATATGCGTAGATACTCGATGCATTGAGTAAAATTGTATACGAGGTGATATTATGAAGATAAGCAAGGAACTCGCAAAGGGCAGCACGGGGCTTTTGGTGCTCAGCGTCATATCAAAGACCGATATGTACGGCTACCAGATAATCAAGACGCTCGAAGTGATGAGCGAAAACGTGTTCAGCCTCAACGAGGGCACGCTCTACCCCATTCTGCACTCGCTCGAAAAAGAGGGGGCGCTCGAATCCTACTGGTGCGAAGCTGAGGGCAGAAAGCGAAAATACTATAAGATAACCGAATCGGGGCTCGCCGAGCTTGCGGACAAAAAACGCGAGTGGCAGCGCTTCTCAGGCGCCGTTTCAAAGGTACTGGGAGGTGCGAAGCTTGCGACAGAGGTTTGACGGATTTCTCGACTATGTTTGCGGCAATATAATCTCGAAGCGTGAGCGCGAAAACGCCAGAAACGAGCTTTACGACCACCTGATGTGCACCTACGAATGCAATCTTGCGCAGGGCATGGACGAGGAGCACGCGGCAATCGAGGCGGAGAACGCCATGGGAGACAGGAATGCTGTTCGTGCGCAGCTCGAACAGGTTCACGCAAGCTTCCCCGAGCTTGCGTTCAAGAGTGCGCTGACGCTCGTTATAGTCGGATTCTTCTTCGCGTCGTTTCAAGTAAGTCTGCTCAGCGGCATGGACATACTCATAAAGCTGTTCGGGCAATCGATAATGATCGCGGCTATGTTCTGCCTGCTCAAGACACACAAAAAGCTCAAAATTTCATTTTCCGCAATAGTGGGTCAATATTTTCTTTTTGGCGCGTCAACGGTGCTGACTCCGATAGCGGAGGATCACCCGCTCCCGATTCTCATTCTTTCGCTGCTCGGCGCGATATGCGGTGCGGCATTCTGGTTCTTTTTTGTTGGCGGGCTTATCGATATCACAAAAGGCCGCGAGGGCGCAAGAGCGTTGCGTCTCCCGCTGTGCGCAATATCAAATGTGTTTCTCTATGCACTCATCTGCGGGGCATATGTATACATGTATGCAACCGGCACGACAGCTCTCAACGCGGACAACACGCCGCTTTTCTTCCTTATCGCAACATCGCTGATAATACTCAACATGATAATCACAATAACCGTCCTGCGGCGGGCGAACAAATTTCTCTACAAGAGCGGACACGAATACGACGCGGAGTGCTCCGGACTGAAGAAAACCGCCATAACGCTCTGCGCGTTCGCGCTGGTTCTCGCGACATGCGCGGGATTTGACGCATACCGACTCACGAGAAAAGCCGAAACCGAGCCGTACAGCACGGCGGACGTCGAAATTTCTGCAGACGAGCGCACGAGAATAGAAAACACTCTTGCCGACTACGGAGTTGACAGAGATATCCTGAAGCTCCTGCCCAACAGCGAGATTATGAGGTTTAGCAACGCGGCAAGCGTAGACGAGCTGAGCAGCAGATCCCTTCAGGGTATTAAATATACGAAGGAATATCAGAGCAGAAAGAACAGCGACGGCGAAATAAAAAGCGGCGTTTATGCAGGATACATATACCGTGACAACGCTGCATACTACATTGAAAGGCTCACATACTGCGTCACGGACTCCGACGGGCAGAAGCACATGCTTTGCTGCTTCAAGCTCAAAAACATTCCGCCGCTCAGCGGCAACGACAAGTCAAAGAACTATGTTGACTGCATGGAATTTGAGGAAAGCGATAAGTTATGTTATAGGCAAACTTACGACCTTTCCTTGAGCAGCGATTCCCTTCTGATTCTGACCGAGGAAAACGGTCAAACCGTAAAGAACAAGCCAATCAGAGTCAAAAGAAGCACCGACCCGACAAAAAACGGCACCGTTTCCAATGTCGAGTTTGAATACAAATCCGGAATGAGGATCTTCTATACTGCCGACCTCGCTGTAACCGACACACAATATCCGATTTATGATGTCGCCTTGGGCATTACTTATATTCATCGAAACAGACCGATACTGTGGATATCCGAGCGCACCCCGAAAGCCCAGATAACGCCGCAGACAGTTGTCGGCTTCTGCTCGACATTCCAAGCGATAAGAACCATGTATGTCCCGTATCTCAAAAGCGAGGACTCATACGAGCCGACGACCGAGTGCGAAGAGGAGACGACAAGGCGCGTTCTCCACGGCAATTCAATTGAAGAGATGCTTGCAAGCTGAAAAAAATGAGCCTCCGAAATACGGAGACTCATTTTGTTTTTATTACATCTCGCCGAGGGCGAAGGTATCCGAGAGCCAATCGGTGCAGAGCTTCACCCATTGTGAGGCGCGGGCGTTTTCTATGACCGACTCAGGTTTATCGCAGACGCTCGGGGTGCACAGCGAGAAGCCGTGCCAGCCCTTGGCGAAAATATGCATCTCGAACGGCACTCTGTTTTCGGCGAGCGCCTCGGCATATTTTACGGAGTTTATTATCGGGACGGTTTTGTCCGACGCGCTGCCGAAGATGAATGTTGGCGGAGTGTTGCTGTCCACATATTCGTCAAGCGACGGCACGGGGAACGCCAGAATACGGCTTATCTCGGAGAGGATACACGGGTAGCCGAGCATACACGCATCGGGTCTTGCGCTGCCGAGAGTCGAGAGAGCCGCCGCAAGATGCGCACCGGCTGAAAAGCCTATGGCGGCTATCCTGTCTTTTACGACATGCCACTCCTCTGCCCTTTCGCGTATGAGCGTCAACGCCTCTTCGGCATCGGCAAGGGGCATTTTGAAATCCTTGCCCTCGCCTACTGTATAGCGCAGGACGAAAGTGTTATATCCGTGCACGGCAAAAGCCATGGCTATCGGCTCTGCCTCGCGGTCGGAGCACATATAGTATCCGCCGCCGGGTATGACGAGAACCGCCGGTCGGTCGGTCATATTCGGCATTTCCGTTGATGTATCGAGCAGATACGCGGTGAGCGTCGCCCCGGGATTGCTTTTAAGCTCCAGCTTTTCAACCGTCATGATGTGCCTCCTCAGTAAGTGACCTTGAGGGTCTTTATCTCGAAGGGTCTGAACTGAAGCTTCGCGGGCGCAATGCTTTCGACCTCGCTCTGCTCCTCCTCGAGCATGTTGGTTATCTTCACGCTCTTTGCGCCGTCAAAGAAACTGACCTTTGCGTTGGTGAAGGTGCCCTCAGCCTCGTATATACGAACGATAAACGCACGCTGAGCATCCTCGCAGGGCTTGACAGCCTCGACAAATATATTGTCGGCGTCGATGCTCATGAGCTTCTGAGCGGAATATTCGCCGGCAGTCACCGCGGCGGGGACATTGAGCTCATATGCCGGACGGATAACGCTCTCGGCATCGAAGCCGCTGTCATGCGGCAGGAACGAATAGACGCAGTGGTGAACGCCTCTGTCGCCTTTGAAATCAGGGCGCAGGCCTCCCTTGTGCAGGGACAGGCGCAGCTTGCCGCCGTTGACGCTGATGCCGTACTTGCTGTCGTTGAGAACGGCGACGCCGAAGCGGGTCTCTGAGAGGTCTGTATATTTATGGTTGAGCACCTCAAATTTTGCCTTTTCAATGCTGTTGTTGCGGGTGGTCGGGCGCTTGACATTGCCGAACTGGACATCGAAGCGGGCGAACTCCTGCCTGACTGAGGTATCGAACGCGGTCTTGAGGAAGCGGTGATTATCCTGCCAGTCTATGACGGTATCAAAGCGTACCTCGGCACTGTCCGCAAAGAATATCATGTCCTGCGTAACGGTCGATTTGCCGCTTATCGCGTACTTGCTGCGGATAACGAGCGCGACTGAGCCGTTTGAAATGACCTCGCGGCCGACAAGCTTCGAGACATCCGCAAACTTCATCTCGATATCGGCGTCAACATCCCAGTTATCCCACTCGGACGGAAAATCCTCCGCCATGATGAAAGTGTTGAGATTATAGCCCTCGCCGCAGATCTCGCGGTCGGCACGCTTATCGACAAAGGAAGAAATCGTGCCGTTATCCGCAAATTTGACGGACGCGAACGGAGTTTCAAGGCTGTTATCGTCAAGGCTGAACACACTGCTTTCTTCGGGCTCGCCGTCAACGAGCTTGAGCGTGACGCTCGAAAACGCCGGAACGGTCACGCCGCCGACCATGAGCTTTTTATTGCCTCTGACATCGGTGTAAACCTGCTGTCTGTAGCCGCCGTCAACTATCTTGCCGCTGTAGTCAAGAACAATGACATCGGAGCGGTCAAAGGAAAGGGTGTTCGTGACGGTCACGCAGTCGTTTTTATCGCTCTGAGCGAGTTCTTTGACAAGCTCGCGGGCGCGGGAAATGAGTGCGGTGGTCATGGCGCGGGATTCCTCGTGGGCACGCGGGATGCAGGTGCCGGGGAGAATATCGTGGAACTGGTTGACGAGCAGCTTTTCATAGAGCGGAGCGATATCCGCGCCGTCCGCCGTCTTGCCGCTCTTCACGGCGTCGTTTACAGTGAATATTTCAAGGTCTCTGAGTGCGAACTCCGCCTTGCGGTTGTTGCGCTTGATGATATGCTGGTTGGTGAGCGTGCCGCGGTGCAGCTCAAGATAGAGCTCGCCTGCGTATGTATCGGGCTCGACCGCGTCCCTCTCTATCTCCTTCATCACTTCGCCGACAAGCCTGTGCTCGGACTTCGGGCATCCGTTTAAGTCGGCGCAGCGTTTTGCCGCCTCAATCATCTCAAACTGCGGTCCGCCGCCGCCGTCCCCGTAGCCGTAGGAGACAACGCGGGTGTCGGTGACGCGCTTGTCTTTAATGCAGGAGCGGTCGTTCGAGGGAGTGCCCGTAATGTAATCTATAAGATCCTCGGCGTCGGGCCAGATGTGGGTGCGGTTGAAATGGGTGAACACCTTTGTGCCGTCGATACCCTCCCAATAGAAGGTGTCATACGGGAATACGTTGGTGTCGTTCCAGTCTATTTTGGTTGTCAGGAAATAATCGACGCAGCAGCCCTTCATTATCTGCGGGATAGCCGCGCTGTAGCCGAAGGTGTCGGGCAGCCAGAAGCAGTTTGAGGTGAAATCGAAATATTTTCTCGTAAATCTCTGACCCCAGAGGAACTGTCTGACCATAGACTCGCCGGAGGTTATGTTGCAGTCGCATTCGACCCACACGCCTCCGTTGGGCTCATATCTTCCCTCCCTGACCTTCTGCTGAATAAGGGCAAAGAGATCGGGATATTTGCGGCGCAGGAAGTCGCTGTGGCACGAGGAGCTCTGGATAAATTTATATTCCGGATACTCGTCCATGAGCGCGAGCTGGTTTGCATAGGTGCGTGCGCACTTCTTGACCGTCTCGCCGACATGCCAGAGCCACGCGGTGTCCATATGCGAATGTCCTATCAGCGCAGCCTTCGGTGCATCGTCGCCATTTTTGACGGAGAGGGCTTTTTTGAGATAGGGCTTCGCCCTCTCGAGAGCCGCCATGAACTCGCTGCGGTCAACATCGTCGGGCGACTGATATATCTCCCTGAACACATTTTCAAGCTTGTTAATAACGGAGGCGCGTCTGAAGGAACTCTCAGGCAGATTCTGAACGAGCTGCACGAGGGTGCGCAGATCGAAATAGAACTCCTGAACGGCATAGTTCTTGACGCAGATATCAATGCCCTCATATGAAAAATCATAGGTGAGCAGAGGGTTATTCTCGGTCGGGTGGCAGCCCTTATAAGAGTGACCCGCGTAATATTCGAGGTCAATAACTATCTTCTCACCCGCTTTTGCGTTCTTTCTGAGCAGGTCGCAATAGTGGTTGCCATGACCGGTGAAAACTATCTTCGTGCTGAAGTTGCCGTAGGGCACTCCGTCAACCCAAAGCATTCCCTCATAGCCCGAAATTTGCGGGCGGATGAAGATATCCTTTCCGTCAAGCCCGTCGGGAACGGTGAAGCCGGTCTTGAACCAGCAATAACCGAACTCCTCGCCCCACTTGTAGCCCTTTTCTATCGGGTCAAAAAGGCTGTCCTCCGGGATGCAGTGGAGGCGTTCAAGGGTGGCGAACGCGCTTACCGGGTCTGTCTCGCCGACTTTTTCAAAAATCATCGGCTCGATGATATCGACAAAGCGCTCAAGCTTTTTGAGCATTCTGTCGGTCTGTTTTAAATCCAGCATATTCTTCTCTCCAAAAATATATTTTTCCGCTGTGCGGATATTTGCCTGCAATATGTAACAGTATACCGCAAGAGTGTTGCATCTGCAAGCATTTTTTGAAGAGAAAAGAATCAAAGAAGCCGCCGCAGAGATTTTTCCCTGCGGCGGCTCGTGTTATTTCAGCGAAGTCCCAAGATGCGGCATATCGCAGCCAAAACCGCCGCGAGATACATCCCGAAGATATTCATTATATTATAAAGAAGCGTCGTTATCATCTTCACCCTGAGCCATACGCTGCTCGTGCATGAATTTGTCCGCCTCGATTGCAGCCGAGGTGAAGCTGTTGTTCTTCCAATAGCTCACAGCGCCGACAACGAAGGTGAATATCAGGCTTATCACCGTGTATAGCTCGCCGTACTCGACGCTGACCGGTGTTTTTCCGAACGCGGTCAGCACCATATTGACCATGGATATCAGGGACAAAATGCCTCTGACCCATGTGCCGACCGATATTTTTGTTATATTTTCAAAAAGTCCTTTCATAAAAATCCCCCTTATGTTCTCCGTGCAATATCATCTATCCGCCTGTGCGCGGACTTTATCGAATCCTCTGCCGCCGCCATGCGCTCGACGAGATTATTGTGCTTTTCCACCCGCTTTTCGAGCTGCGCGATGCGGTAATTTGTCAGCCTGTTCGACGCGAGTATGCCGCCAAGCGAGCCTATGAGCGTACCCGCCGCAGAGAGCAGAGCTACGGTTATTTCCGCGTCCATCTCAAGCCTCCTCGAGACTGCCGACCGCCACCCAGCTCGAAATATCTCCGAGCAGGGCTTCGATCGTGCCGCGGTTATGCTGAACCTTTGTGACGGTGTGCTTTTTCGGCGACAGCTGGGAATCCGGCACGCGCCTTCCGCGAGCCGAGGTGCAGCCGCCGTAGACAGCGCCGGACTTTATCACAACAACGCTCCCGACAGAAACTGACGGTCTTTCCGCAAGCTTTAAATCGGAGAGCATAACCCACGAATTTATCTCCCTCAGCAGTGCGCGGCTCGGTTCGACCTTTGCAACCGTGTGCGTTCTGAGCTTCACCCACGACGGGATGCGCTGACCCGTGGCATAGTTTTTGCCCGTGATTTTCACGCGGTCGCCCGCCCTGATATCGGCGGACTGCTCCGCTTTCTGCGGTTCGTTTTTCACACAAAGCCCGTAAAATTCGGCTATCGACGCGGCAATCGACTCGCCGCATTTTTTCTGACCCGCTTCCGTTTCTACTTTCTTTCTGTCCGAAGAGCTGTCTATGAACACGGTCTCAATGAGCAGACTGCGGCATCCGACCGAACGGACAAAGCCGAAATAGTCGCCGCCCGCCGAATTGAGCTTTATTTTAGCTCCCCTGTCGCGCAGGGAAAATGTTTTCGCAATGCCCGCACTTATCTTCGCCGCAAGCTTTTTGCCGCCCTCGTCGGCGTGCTTATAATATACCTCGCTACCCGTGCCGCCGCCCGCGTTCAAATGGATCTCGGCAGCCAAATCGAAGCTTTCGCGGTTTACATAAGCTATCCTGTCCGTCAGATACATATCGGCATCGTAGTTTATAAGCACCGCGTCGCAGCCGTAGTTTTTAAGTGCTTCGGCGACATAAAAGCCGATCTTGCGGGCAATCTTGAACTCATGGAAACCTCCGCCGACCGCTCCGCTGTCATAGCCGCCTTTTGACGACTTTCCGTGACCTATTGATATACAGATTTTCATTTTAGCTTACCTCC
>CAVFAN010000025.1:0-21107 GCA_963620555.1 bacterium | reverse complement strand
GTTTCTTATCTTTTATTTTCCACAGATTTCAAAAAAATAAAATATTTTTGCTGTGGTTTAGTAATGAGCATTTTTCAACCCAAATGACATTCCGATAAACCTCATCGTACTGTTATTTATGGGGCATGTGCCCCTTTTTAATCTTGAGAAATCAATACTTTTAAATATTCGTGTGCCTGCTCCTTTGAACAATTAGTGCTTCTTATAGCTACCCATTGCCATACCAAAAATAAAGTATTGCTGTAATAGTCAGCAAGTAATTCATTTGGAATGTCTTTTTGCGTTGCTTCTGGACAGGTTTTAAATATAAAACGCATTCTATTGTTCAGAAAATTTCTGAAGCTTGAAAACATATATCCAACCTCGCTGTTATGCAAAAGAACCTTGCGTATAACAGCTTCATTTTGCTTTGTAAAATCATAAATTCGGTCAAAATAAAGGTACAACATTTCATTTTCTTCGGCGTGATGATAATCACTAAATCCCACCTGCTCAGCAAGTGTCTGCCAACAGTAACCAAGCAAATCATATTTATCATCAAAGTAATTATAAAATGTTGCACGGGGATATTGTGCCGTTTCGCATAACTGTCCGACAGTGATTTCTTCAAAAGATTTCTCGGATAAAAGCATAAACATTTCCCTGCTGAATGCCTCCAATGTTCGCTTTGCTCCTTTTGTTAATGGCTTCGTAATATCGTATTTCATAACTGAGTCCTTTTGCAAAATTAAATATTTGTCCAACTTTAAACAAGCAGGCTCATTTGTCACTTGTTTTGTTGACGGTTACAGTATAGTATGAAATCAAGAATTTTGCAAGTGTCTAATATTATTCACTTGTGTAAAGGGGAGTGCTTTTATGAGTATTGCAGTTATAACCGGAGCGTCCTCCGGACTCGGTGTCTGCTATATTGACGCCGTCACAAAATTATTTCCCGAAATAGATGAGCTGTGGCTGATTGCCCGCCGTGAAGAACGATTAAAAGAAGTTGCTATGAAATATCCCGATAAACATTGCATAATTATTCCTATGGATATGGCTGATATGAGCAGTTTCAAAATATTGGAAGAAAAATTAAAAGCCGATAATCCGCAGATAAAAGTTTTAATAAATGATGCCGGTATGTCAATCGGTTCTCCTTTTGAGGACATGGAACTTGAAAGCATGCTGAAAATCATTGACCTGAACTGTAAAGGAGCAACGGCGGTAACAAAGGTATGTCTGCCGTATATTATAGATGGCGGTACAATTTTGGAGGTATCCTCTACTTCTGCATTTGTCCCGAATACAAACTTAATCGTTTATTGTGCATCAAAATCCTATGTGTCCGCACTTTCTCTCGGACTGCGTGAAGAACTTGAAAACAGACATATAAATGTATGTGCTGTGTGTCCGGGGTTTATGCATACGGAAATGACAAAGTCCGAAATCACAAAAGGTCAAAGCCGTTTGCCTGTAATCGACCCAAAAACCGCCGCTCTGAAATCGCTGAAAGCAGCAAAAAAAGGCAGAGCCGTTTACACTACCGGAGCATTTTATAAATGCTACCAATTGCTTGCAAAGCTTATTCCGCATACACTTCTTGTTAAATTTGCAGGTCTTGGATAAGGAGATAGATTATGATTTTATATTTTTCGGCAACCGGAAATAGCGAATATGTTGCCAAAAGAATTGCGACCGAAACGGGCGACATTGCCGTTTCTGTTACAGATTGCTATAAAAAACAAATTTTCTCGTTTAATGGAAAATGCAAAACACTCGGTATAGTAAGCCCTACATACTCTTGGGGATTGCCTGTTATAGTAGCCGAGTTTTTACAACGACTTGATTTAAGCCGTAAACCGGACTACATATATTTCATTGCAACTTACGGAACAACTCCGGGACAAACCGGAAAATTTGCAGATAATATTCTTGCTCCCAAAGGATTGCCGTTGACCGCAAAATTCAGTGTGAAAATGCCGGACACTTGGACTCCGATTTTTGAGTTAAGTAATAAAGAAAAGGTTCGGCAAACAAATGATAATGCCGAATCTGAAATTGATTATATTATCAAACAAATAAAAGATTTTGCCGTTGGTGATTTTATGAAAAACAAACTGCCTTATCCGCTTGCAAAAATAGGCTATAACATGGAATATGATTCAATGCGTAAAACAAAGCATTTTTCGGTTGAAGATACCTGCATCGGGTGCGGACTGTGTGCCAAAAACTGCCCGGTTTCAGCCATTCAAATCAAAGACCGTAAGCCGGAATGGGTTAAGGAGCAATGCATAATGTGTCTGTCCTGCCTGCATCACTGTCCTAAATTTGCTATTCAATACGGCAAAAACACAAAAAAGCACGGGCAATATAGACATCCGTAAAATCGTTTGCGCTGATAACAGCTTATTATACAACGGAAAGAATAAAACATAATAATGCGAAAAAGCCGTTTAAACAAAAAGAAAAAGGTGTAGCCCCATTATCGGACTGCACCATAATTCCTAAAAAATTGCCTTATTAGCCTGTAGCTAATGGGTAGGATTTTTGTTTTATTATTGCATTGTCGGGGCAATGAGTTTATTTATCTGTTTGCTTCGTCAACAAACACGCGGAACAGTGGCAGGCATGAGGAGAAGAATTTTTTATACGCCTCGCAATAGTCGCGGTCGGCTCTGCTTCGCTTGCATCCGCCGCCGCGGCAGAGGGGATAATATCTGCACGCCTTGCACTTCGTGTTTACCTTCAGGCTCTCGCGAATAAAATCGGCGGCTTTCTTTGAATTTGCCATCGCTTCAAGTTCATCTGAATTTATGTTGCCGAGCAGCCATTCGTCAAGGCAATAGAAGTCGCACGGATAGACATTGCCGTTGCCCTCGACCACAAATTGATGCATACAGTGTCCGCAGACTCCGCACTGCTCGGGCTGTCTGCCGACATACATTTGAACCCAGTTGTCGAACTGGCGGATACTCGTGTATTCGCCGCGGACATAGTCTTTGACATAGGCGTTGAACAGATGTATCAGAAAATATGCATACTGCTCGTTAGTCATATATAATTCGCTCTCGCTCTTGTCGCCGAACGGGCGCAGGCACGGGATGAACTGGAGATATTTGAAGCCTTTGCGCTTGAAGAACGAATATATCCTGTCGATATTCTCGGCGGCGTAACCCGTGAGCACGGTCAAGATATTGAAATCGACCCCGTGCATGGTCAGCATTTGAGCGGCGTTGAGAATTTTATAGAATCTGTTTGTGCCGTCGGCATCGACTCTGAAGCGGTTCGCCTCCATATCGCCGTCGAGGCTCAGACCCACGAGAAAATGTTCATCGTGAAAGAACTGCGCCCATTGCTCGTCCATCAATAAGCCGTTGGTCTGTATGCTGAAAAATATGCGGCTGCCGCGCAGATTGTATTTTTTTACCCGCTCTGCAAAGTCCCTGAAATAGTCTATCCCGGCGAGCAGCGGCTCTCCGCCCTGAAACGCGAAAGCTACGCTGTCCCCTTTTGCGAAGCTGAGCGCGCTTTTTATGAGCCTGTCAGAAGTTTCGGCGGACATAATGCCGAGGTTATGCTCTTCTCTTATCTGCGAAACATCGTGATAAAAGCAGTATTCGCAACGCAGATTGCAAAGACTCGACGCGGGCTTTATCATTATTGAAAGTTCAGGCAAAATTTCACCCCCCGGATATTCCGACCGCCGAGCGGACTGTTCACCCGTTCGGCGGCGTTTTATCAGCTGTTTTCTATAATTCCTCGGCGGTTATTTTTGAACTCGTTCATCTTTTCATCGAGTCTGTCGCGCATCTCATCGGCAATTGTCGGATACGCCGGAGTTCGGTTGTAGTTCTCGCCTGCGTCGTCGGTCAGGATATGCAGCCAGTTCTTGCGGAATTTATCGAAGAACGCGGAATTGTCGTTCTGTATGTTCTTGAAATACTTGAACACGACATACTCATTATTCTTGAGAACATCAAAATCATAATCTTTATACTCCTCACGCGAGAGGATATCGGCAGTCGGTATAGCATACTGGATAGCCTTGAGCTTTTCGCGCTTCATGTGGAGTATCGGAGTTTCGGCAGTATGTATAACTTTGTTCTGAGTGAACACGGGAACCATCGAAACACCGTCTATAACACGGTCTGCGGGGAGATAATTCTTCTCCGTTCCGCCGTTTCCGGTGATACCGCACATCTCAACGAGAGTCGGGAACAGATCGACGAGCGTTGCGGACTCGTCATAGGTCGAACCCGCCTTGAACAGACCGCCGTTGTTGCCCCAGCGGATCATAAACGGCACTTTCTGACCGCCCTCATAGGCGAGATACTTACCGCCGCGAAGATCGCCCGTCGAGCCCTGGAGTGCGGGACCGTTGTCGCTGGTGAATACTATTATCGTGTCGTCCATGACGCCGAGCTCTTCGAGAGTGTCAAAGAGCTTGCCGAGATAATAGTCGAACTCGGTCACGCAGTCAACATATGTGCCCATGCCGGATTTGCCCTTGAACTCATCGCCGACATACACGGGCGCGTGCGGCCACGGAGTTGCATAGAACGCGAAGAACGGCTCGTCGCCCTCCTTGACCTGCTCGGTTATCCAGCTGTTTATCTCTTCATATATCCACTTTGTGGCGTTGCTCTGGTCTTTAAGCTCGTCGGTGCCGCGGGCTATTTCATATTCGCCGTTCTCTTCACGGACATGGTAGAACGGGTTCATATCATTGACATAGTGGCTGCCGTAGAAATAATCGAAGCCCTGATTGGTCGGCAGATACTCGCCGTAATCGCCGAGATGCCACTTGCCGAAGCAGCCTGTCGCATAACCCGCTCCCTTGAGAGCCTCCGCTATGGTTATCTCGTCGCCGAGCATACCGTCGGCATTGCCGCCCATTTCAACGGAATTAAATATACGGGTCGAGGCGAACGGAGAGAATGTGTCAACGGTCGGATATATGACATTGTCGGCATATCCGCGATAGGGATAGCGCCCGGTGAGCGCGGCAAAACGCGCAGGAGAGCAGACGGAGTAGCTCGAATAGAAATTCGTGAACTGTGCGCCCTCTTCGCCGATGCGGTCGATGTTCGGGGTATCATATATCGCGCCGTTTGCGGAGACATCTCCGTAGCCGAGGTCATCCATGAGAATGAACAGGACATTGGGCGAATTTTCTTTTGTCTTGTTTTTGTCTATCCCCTTGAGGTAGTCGTCCTGACCGTCCCACAGGCGCTCGGTGTTGGGCTTCGAGCGCAGGTTCATGGTCAGCACGAACGCAACGGTAGTGAACATGAGCAGCACGCTGAGAACACGCGAAAGCACTTTTTGAAGAGTGACTTTTTTATCGATTTTCACAACACAGAGAATAACGCCGACTATGACGGCGATACTCGGCAGGGCGAGCAGGAGATTGCCGAGCAGGCGGGTGAAGAAATTGCCCTCGCCCGTGAGCCAGGGATGCTCAGCACTCGAAAATCCCGCAAGACCGGAAGTGAACGCGCCGAACCCCGCATCCGCGCCGAAAATTATGTAATAAGTGATAACGCCGAAAAGCGCGGCGCAGTAGCCGATAAGAAAGCCGAGATAAAGTCGGCGCTTGAAGAACATACCGATAACTATAAGCGCGGACACAATGCAGCAAAAGCCCACGCAGACGACCGCGGTCATATTGAGCCTCGTTATCCACATCGCGAGCATGAGTGCAGTGCCGATAACGCTGACGATTATCGGGAACACTTTCTTTCCGGAATCAAATTCTATCTTTTTCTTCAATTCATGACCTCCTTTAAAAATTTCACCAATACGGATTATATCATTAATCGCGGGATTTGTCACCATTTTTAAAATTAAAAAGGGGTTGCCGCATTCAGATGCAGAAAGCGTTTTTTTGACCCAAAGCTGTATAAGTATACTGCGAGTGGGCAAAAAGGCGCTTAAAAGAGCAATAATAAAAGGTCATACTCCGCATTATAATCATACGAAATATGACCTGCATCTCTTGCTCTTTGGTCTGCGCTGAATGCGGCAGGCCCTAAATTACGCTCTGTTGTTTCTTTTAATTGCCTCGATAGCACCCTTTTCGAGCCGCGAGACCTGCGCCTGCGAGATGCCTATCTCCCCTGCCACTTCCATCTGAGTCTTGCCTTTTAAAAAGCGCAGATAAAGTATTTTTTTCTCCCGCTCCGGCAGATTTTCGACCGACTCGCGAAAGATTATCTCATCGAGCCAGCTCCCGTCGTCGCCGCTGTCGCCTAATTGATCCATGACATATATCGTGTCGCCGCCGTCCGAGAACACGGGCTCATAGAGCGAGACGGGCTCGACAATCGCTTCGAGGGCTAAAACTATCTCCTCTTTTTTCATGTTCATCGCTTTCGCTATCTCTTCGACCGTCGGGTCGCGCCCGAGCTTTGCGACAAGCTTTTCTTTCTCCTGCATCGCGTGATAGGCTACATCTCTTATAGACCGACTGACGCGCATCGAGTTGTTGTCGCGCAGATAGCGGCGTATCTCGCCGATTATCATTGGGACGGCATAGGTCGAAAAACGGACATTCTGATTTATATCAAAGTTATCTATAGCTTTTATAAGCCCAATGCACCCGACCTGAAAGAGATCGTCGGGGTTCTCTCCCCTGTTTGTAAACCGCTGGACAACGCTAAGAACGAGGCGCAAATTTCCGTTTATAAGCTCGTCCCGCGCCGACTTGTCCCCCGAATGCATACGGCGCAGAAGCTCCGTCTTTTCTTTTTCTTTGAGCACCTTCAGCTTCGATGTATTCACTCCGCAGATCTCGACCCTGTTGTACTGCATTCCGCCGCCTCCCACTTTGCTCACGCTATAAAAAATTATTCCCATATAGCGCGCTCTTAATACTGTGGGCAAAAATTTTTGAACTGAGATTGACACGGCGGCGGCGGGCGTGTTACCATTTATCCGGAATAAAAAATATATTGAGGGAGGCACACTATGCGATTCGGAACCTGCGTTGGATTTGACAAGCTCGAATCTGCCGCGAAGCTCGGATATGACTATCTCGAGAGCAACCTGGGGCACATAAAAAGTCTCAGCGGGCAGGAACTGAAAAATACAAAAGCGATGCTCGACGGCTACGGTGCAAAGCTCGAGGCGGCGAACTGCTTTTTTCCCGGAGAGATACACCTCGCCGGAGAGGATGCGGACATTGAAATTATAAGAGACTACACGCGCCGCGCGTTTGATAACGCAGTGTTTCTCGGAATCAAAACCTGCGTGCTCGGAAGCGGGCGTTCGCGCAGCGTGCCGGACGGATTCGACAGAGAAAAAGGACTCGAACAGATACACTCGGCTCTTCAAGTTATAGACGACGAAGCGGGCGGACACGGAATAAGAGTTGCTATTGAGCCGCTGAACAGGCTCGAAACGAATGTATTTATGACAGTCCGCGAGAGTGTTGACATCTGCCGCGCTATGGGGCTCAAAAACATATTTGTCCTCGCCGACATATATCATATGGTCATGGAAAGCGAGGACTTCGGTGCACTTAGGTATGCGGGCGACAAATTGATACACATACACTTTTCGAACCCGACCGCAAAGGATTCTCCGAACGGCGGAAAAATGAAGCGTATCTTCCCCGCAGAGGGCGACGGATACAATTATTCGCCGTTCGTGGAAGCAGTAAAGGATGCCGGATACGACGGAAGAATGAGCATTGAAGCCAACTGCATCGACTTTGAAGCCGAAGCGGCAGAGGGGCTTAAAATGATGAAGAAGCTTTTTGAGTGAGGGTAAAATGAGATACGAGTATAAAAGTATTAAAATTTTCGCGCAGGGCGGCGACGCAATCAGAGCCGCGGAGATAGTGCGCGGCGAAATAGAATCGCGAACGGGAGTTATGCCGCAAATGACCGAGTCCGAAAAAGCGGACATATCTCTCATCGCCGACCCGAACGGTCTGCGCGACGGATATAAGATAGAGCAGAGCGGCAGCCGCCTTGTTTTCAGGGCGCAGGGCATACGCGGGCTGATATTCGCCAACGGCATGTTTCTGCGAAAAATCGAAGTTTCGGGCGAAAAAATCACGCTCATACAGGATATCGGCGGAGAATACAAGCCCGACAAACGCATAAGGGGTCATCAGCTCGGCTACCGCACAACGCCCAACAGCTACGACGCATGGGATTTGGAGGACTACCGCAGATACTATCTCGACCTGATGTTCTTCGGCTGCAACACGGTTGAGCACATTCCGTATGACGGGCTCGGAGCGCAGCAGAACAGGCTGATGAAATATGACCCGCAGGACTTTCTTGTTGAAGCTTCAAGAATTGCGGACGAATACGACCTCGATGTGTCGCTCTGGTACCCGAACGACCGTGAGAGCCTTGAGGACGCAGAGAGACGGCGCAGGCTCGTTTTTGGGCGCACGCCGAGAATAGATGCGATGTTCCCGCCCGGGGGCGATCCCGGCGACTACGACGCGGACGAATTTATAAGCCGCTGCCGCGATTTTTCGCGCCTGCTCAAGGAATATCACCCGAACGCCGAGATGTGGCCGTCCGCCCAGCAGCCGCATTCGATACCGAATTGGGGAGAAAAGCTAATAAGTGAACTGCAAAAGCTGCCCGACGAGATTGACGGCATTATAACAGGTCCGAACCATGCCTTTGAAATGGATGAATTACGCCGCAGAGTGCCCGCAAAATATCCGATAAGATTCTATCCTGATATAACGCACAATGTGCGCTGCGAATATCCGGTTCACTTCGACCGCGACGACTGGCACTATGCGCTCGCCGCCGGACTCAGCCGCGAATGCACGAATCCCCGTCCCTGCGAATACAGGGAGATTCACCGCCTAACGCGCAGATATGTTGTCGGCAGCGTTTCATATTCCGAGGGCATAACGGACGATGTCAACAAATGCGTCTGGAGCGACATGGACTTCTTCCCCGATGTCGATGTCCGCGACTCTCTCGATGACTATTCGCGCCTGTATTTCCCCTCTCTGCCGGCAAGCGAGGTTGCGGACAGAATTCTCGGGCTTGAGCTAAACTGGCAGACAGACCCTGCTGAGAATCCCGGCATTGACGACAATCTCCGTGGTTGGGAGTCGCTTGCCGAAAGATATCCCGATGCCGTGAAGCTCTGGCGGTTCAACCAGTGCCTGTTCCGCGCAAAGTGCGACGCATATCTAAGGCACAAGCGCATAATCGAGCTTCGAGCCATAAAAGAAGCGAAGCGCGAAATTCTCGCGGGCAGGCTCGCGAGCGCGAAAAATATACTCGAAAATGCCGAGGACGGGCGCGAGAAGGCACTCCGTGCGGACATAGAGCGCATTGCGGGAGAGCTTTTTGAGCAGATAGGCTTGCAGACGGATGTTGAGAGATACTGCGCCGACAGCTGGGAGCGCGGCGCGGTGCTCGAGACTGTTGACCTGCCCAACACCGACCGCGCATGGCTTATTGGTCGGCTCAAAAAGGCTGAATCGATGCCCGAAGATGAAGCGAAAAAATACATGATTCGCAGCGTCAGGCGTAACGAAGTCGAGAGCGATGAATATTATTTCTCGGTCGCGGAGCACGGTTTCGGCGTGCTCGGCTGCAAGCAGGAAGCGGGATCTGAGGGCATATACATGAACTTTCAGGGCGACCGCCCCGATGTCAACAACGGCAGTCTCCCGACCTGCCTTTTCAAGGTATTCGACAACCGGTCGTTCAGGTGCAGGCTGGGCGGCTTCAGATATGACACCGACTATGAGCTGAAGGTCACCTATCATCAGAAAAAAGATGAGAGCATTGACGACCTGACGGTAAAAGCCAACGGAACGGTCGTCTACAAGGGTGGGCAGTTCGGCGAAGAGGACGAAGAATTCAACCGCGAGATGCTCCCCGACGGCTTCGTCTGCGCGGTATATCAGCTGCCCAAAGGTGTGTTTGTCAACGGATGCGTTGAAATTGAAATATCCGAAGAACACGCTGGAGTTATGATAAGCGAACTCAAAATAGTTAAGAAAAAATAAAGATGTGCACTGTGGAAAAGCCCGCAGTGCATATTTTACAGTCTGTACGGATTGAATTTGCCGGTCAATTATGATAGTATATAACCCGTATAACGAACGGAGGTCTGAAATTGGAAGCTGTTGCCACTCCCCGCGCTGAAAAGCCGCTTTTCAGCAACAAAGCACTCAAAAAGCTTATATTCCCGCTCGTCATCGAGCAGTTTCTTGCAATATCTGTCGGATTCTGCGACACGGTTATGATATCGGGTCTCGGCGACGAGGCGATTTCCGGCGTTTCTCTCGTTGATATGATAATGACGCTGATGATAAACGTCTTTGCCGCGCTTGCGACAGGCGGCGCAGTCGTCGCCGCGCAATTCATCGGCGCAAAGAGGGCAAAAGACGCAAGGAGCAGCGCGTCGCAGCTGATATTTATCGCGCTCATAATTTCGCTCGTGCTCATGGCTCTTACCCTCGTTTTCAAGGCGCAGCTGCTCCGACTGTTTTTCAGCACACTCGACGAGGGCGTCATGCAATCGGCACTGACATATTTCTGGATATCCGCGCTGTCGTTCCCGTTCATCGCGGTATATAACTGCTGTGCCGCGCTTTTCCGCGCCATGGGCAACTCGAAGATATCGATGCTCGCCTCTCTCATGACCAATGTTATGAACATTATCGGCAACTCACTGCTGATATACGGGGTAAAATGGGGCGTTGCGGGTGCGGCGGCATCCTCGACCATTTCGCGCTTCTCGGCGATGCTCCTGCTGCTGATTCTTCTGCACAAAAAAGATAATCCCATCTATATATCACTCAAGGACAAGTTCAAGCCCGACTTCGGGCTGATAAAAAGAATACTCACAATAGGCATTCCCAACAGCGTTGAGAGCAGTCTTTTTCACCTTGGGCGCATACTTGTCGTCAGCATAATAACCTCTTTCGGAACGGTTCAGATAGCCGCAAATGCCGTCGCAAACAACCTCGACGGAATCGGATGCATACCCGGTCAGGCAATGGGGCTCGCGATGATAACGGTTATAGGTCAGTGCGTCGGTCTGGGCAGCGAAAAACAGATAAGACTGCACGCGAAAAAGCTGATGAGGCTGACATACCTGATGTCCGCGATATGGAACGCAATAATTCTTGTCACACTGCCGCTGACGCTCAAGATGTACAACATCTCGCCGGACGCATATTCGCTCGCGCTCAAGCTTATAATCATCCATAACGGCTGCGCAATACTCATTTGGCCGGCGGCTTTTACGGTGCCCAATATTCTCAAATCGGCAAACGATGTCAAATTTACGATGTGCGTCGCGCTGTTCTCGATGTTCACCTTCCGACTGCTTCTGAGCTACATAATCGGTCTCAAGCTCGGCATGGGCGCTGTCGGAGTATGGATAGCGATGATAGTTGACTGGATATTCCGTGCAGCTGCGTTCTGCCTGAGATACAAAGGCAAACGCTGGCTGAGCCACAGCATCTATAAAAAAGATAGCAAGCCGGCAAAAACAGAATAAATTCGAGGAGCTGTCGCATTTAGCGCAGACCAAAGAGCTATATCACGGCATAAAAATAAGGCAGTCTTTCGACTGCCTCGTTTTTATTTAATTATTTATTGCCGGTCATCTTTGCGATTTCCTCAGCGTAGTTCTCCTCTTTCTTCTGGAGACCCTCGCCCTTCGCATAGCGGACGAAGCCGGTGGCCTTTACGGAAGCGCCGAGCTCCTTTGCAACGCTGTCGATATACTTCGCAACATTGAGGTCGCCGTCCTTGACGAACTGCTGATCAAGCAGGCAGCTCTCTTTGCAGAACTTTGCGATCTTGCCGTTGATGATGCCCTCGATGACCTTCTCGGGCTTGTTTGCCATCTTGGGATCCTCTTTGATCTGAGCGAGGTTGATGCTCTTCTCATGCTCGATGACATCTGCGGGGACTTCATCGCGGCAGAGGTAAAGCGGGCTCATAGCGGCGATCTGCATCGCAACATCCTTGCCCATGACCTTGAACTCCGGCTTTGCGGCGGTAGCGTCATCGGTGTCAAAGAAAACCATAACGCCGACGGAGCCGCCCATGTGGACATAAGTGGAAACGATGCCCTCATGTCTTACAAAACGGCGGATCTTGAGGTTCTCGCCGATAGCGAGGATCTTGTCCTGAAGGTTCTCCTGAACGGTTCTGTCAGAGCCTGCAAGCTTGACGTTAAGAAGAGCGTCAACATCTGCGGGATTCTCTGAAACTATAGTCTTTGCTATATCAAGCACGAACGCCTGGAAAACATCGTTCTTTGCAACGAAATCGGTCTCAGAGTTGACTTCGACAACAACGCCGACCTTCTTTTCCTCGTCATTGTAAGCGAGGACTGCACCCTCGGCGGCAATTCTCGAGGACTTCTTCGTTGCGGCGGCAAGACCCTTCTCGCGAAGGAAATCGATTGCCTTATCCATATCGCCGTCGGATGCCTGGAGAGCCTTTTTGCAGTCCATCATGCCGACGCCGGTCTTCTCTCTGAGTGCCTGTACGTCTTTAGCAGTGAAGTTCATTATTTATCCTCCTCTGTCTCTTCGGTCTCGGCAGCCTCTGCGTCGCCCTGCTCGCCCTGTCTGCCCTCAATAACAGCGTCTGCCATTGCGGCGGAGATGAGACGGACAGCGCGGATAGCGTCGTCGTTGCCGGGGATAACATAGTCTACTTCATCGGGATCGCAGTTTGTGTCAACGATAGCGATGATCGGAATACCGAGCTTGTGAGCCTCAAGAACAGCGATCTTCTCCTTGCGGGGATCGACGATGAACATGGCGGCGGGCTGCTTCTTCATCTTGGAGATACCGCCCATGAACTTCTCAAGCTTCTCTATCTCGAGCTGGAGCTTGATAACTTCCTTCTTGGGAAGCAAATCGAAGGTTCCGTCAGCCTCCATGGTCTTGAGCTGCTCAAGTCTCTTTATACGGCGCTGAATGGTGTTGAAGTTGGTGAGCATACCGCCGAGCCAACGGGCGTTGACATAAGGCATGCCGCAGCGCTCAGCCTCCTCGCGGATAGAATCCTGAGCCTGCTTCTTCGTGCCGACGAAAAGAATCTCCTTGCCGTCTGCAGCGATATCGCGGACCGCCATATAGGCATCCTCAAGCTTCCTGACCGTCTTCTGAAGGTCGATGATGTAAATACCGTTGCGCTCCGTGAAAATATAGGGAGCCATTTTGGGGTTCCATCTTCTGGTCTGATGACCGAAGTGCACACCTGCTTCAAGCAGCTGCTTCATTGATACTACTGACATTTGTTTTTCCTCCTTTGGTTTTTCCTCCGCGAAACAGGGCGGCCGCAACGGTGAAAAATCACCGCACCGGGCGGCTTCCTAAAGCTTCGCGTGCGTAATGCTCGGATATTATATCACAGCAAGATATAAAAATCAAGAGTTTTTTACCCTAAAAATCCGTCGGGCGGCAAGGTCTGTACCCTGCCGCCGTCCGTTTTTATTTGTTGTTTATTTGTCTTTTATTTTCAGCATTGCTCTCATGGCGTTAAGCACGGCAAGGATAAGAACGCCGACATCGCCGAAGACCGCTATCCACATATCCGTGATTCCGAATGCGCTGAGCACAAGGATGATAACCTTGACCGCGAGTGCTATCCAGATATTCTCGTTGACGATGCGCATAGTCTTTCTGGCTGTCTTTATCGCCGTCGGGAGCTTTGAAATCTTGTCATCCATGAGGACGATATCTGCCGACTCAATCGCGGCATCGCTGCCCATCGCGCCCATTGCGATACCGACATCGGCTCTTGTGAGCACGGGTGCGTCGTTGATACCGTCGCCGACGAATGCTACTCTGTTGCCCTCGCCGAGCAGTTCTTCAACGCGCTCGACCTTCTGCGACGGAAGCAGCTTTGCGTGGACTGCGCTGAGTCCGAGCTGCTTGCCGACCGCCTCGGCGACGCGTTCATTGTCGCCTGTGAGCATAACGGTATTCTTGATGCCGAGCTCCTTGAGCTTCGCTATCGCGTCTGCGGAGTCGGGCTTTATCTCATCGTTGATAACGATATGTCCGAGATACTGCGCGCCCTCGCTGATATGGATAACGGTGCCCGCCATATGGCACTCATGCCACTTTGCACCCGCCATATCCATAAGTTTGCCGTTGCCGACAAAATAAGTCTTGCCGTCAATAACAGCCTCAAGACCCACACCTGCGTGCTCGGTTATCTTGCCTATACGGCTCTTGTCTATATGACCCTTATGCGCCGCGACTATCGACTCGCCGACCGGGTGAGTCGAATAGCTCTCCGCCGCGGCGGCGACATCGAGAAGATGCGCTTCGGTGATATTTTCGGGATGAATGGCGTTGACCGCGAATGTGCCTTTCGTCAGCGTTCCGGTCTTGTCGAACACGACTGTATCTATCTTTGAAAGGGTCTCCATATAGTTCGCGCCCTTTATAAGTATGCCGTCACGCGAAGCTCCGCCGATTCCGCCGAAGAAGGACAGCGGGACGGAGACGACCAATGCGCACGGGCACGAGACAACGAGGAAGGTAAGCGCACGCTCGATCCACTTGCTCCAGAGACTCCATGTGCTGGGAGTGCCCATGAGCATGGTGACAAGCGGCGGTATAATCGCGAGCACGACGGCGCCGATGACGACGCAGGGAGTATACCAGCGCGAGAAGCGGGTGATGAAATTCTCGGCTCTCGCCTTTTTCTCCGAGGAGTTTTCAACGAGCTCGAGAATCTTCGCGACCGTGCTCTCCTCAAAGCGGCTCTGCGTTCTGACGTGGATAACGCCGGAAAGATTTATCGTTCCGCTCGTCACTCTGTCGCCGACAGTCTTGTCTGCGGGCAGGCTCTCGCCCGTCAGGGCGGCGGTATTGACCGAGGTCGAGCCGTCGATTATCTCGCCGTCAAGCGGAATCTTCTCGCCGGGCTTGATAACTATCGTCTCGCCGAGCTCGACTTCCTCGGGCGACACGGTCTCCTCTTTTCCGTCGCGCACGACTACGGCATAGTCGGGACGGATATCCATGAGCGCGGATATCGACTTGCGGCTCTTGCCTACCGCGATGCTCTGGAACAGCTCGCCGACCTGATAGAATATCATGACCGCCGACGCTTCGCGGTAATCGCCGACGCCAAACGCGCCGACAGTGGCAAGTGCCATGAGGAAGTGCTCGTCGAACACCTGACCGTGGGCAATGTTGCGCACGGCATCCCACAGAACATCGTAGCCTATAACAAGATAAGGTGCGATATACAGCAGCAACGCTTGCCAGCCCTCGAAGCTGAAAAGCTCATCGACTGCCCATGCAACACCCGTCAGCACGACAGATACGATTATTCTTATCAGCGTTTTCTTCTGCTTTCTCGTCATCGGAGACACCCTCTTACTTAAGAATTATTGTGCAGTCTGGCTCAACCTTCTTTGCGGTCTTGACGACTTTCTTGAGCACATCGTCAAAAGCGTCGTCCGCCGCCTCAAGGGTCAGCTTCTGGGTGAAGAAATTGACGCTGACGCTCTCAACTCCGTCAACCTTGGCGATAGCCGCCTCCATCTTTGCCGCACAGTTTGCACAGTCCAGATCCTCAAGCTTAAAGATCTTCTTCATTGTTCTCGTTCCTTTCTTCAATAAGATGTTCGAAACCCTTGGCTATAATCGTTCTGACATGGTCGTCAGAAAGAAAATAATAAATAGTTTTGCCCTCGCGGCGGTTGGCAACAAGATTTGCGTCCTTGAGTATCTTGAGCTGGTGAGAGATCGCCGACTGCGTCATACCGAGCAGTTCCGCAATTGCGCAAACGCACATCTCCGACTCAAAGAGCGAAAACAAAATCTTGACGCGGGTCGTGTCGCCGAAGAGCCTGAACAGGTCGGACAGGTCGCAAAGCAGCTCGTCTGTCGGCAGCTCGTGCCTCACCATATCGAGCATCTTTTCGTGGTTGTGTTCCATGTTTTTGTCCTCCGTTCATTTGCATGATGATTCATATGTCTGTATGTTCATATGTCTCTCTGTTCATATGATAGCTCATTCATATGTTATTGTCAACAGTTTTTTCAAAAAAATTTGCACGGCAGCCAAAAAAACAAAGGTCATAATCCGCGTTGCCAGCCGTGGATTATGACCTTTGTTTTTGCACTAAGCAGATATTCAATCTTTTTTGCCGTTGAGCAGACTCTTTTTGAAATCGTCACTGATAACGGCGAGGTTATCGATATGCATCTTCCCGTTTTTGAATTTAAGCGTGAGTGAATCGGAGTTTCGCTTCATCGAGACAAAATCGGAAATATTGAAGCGCTTCTTCCTGCCGAACATAGTCGAATAGATATATATCCCCTCGCCCGCAGAAACGACCTTTTGGTCGAGCCGGCAGAGCATCGCCGCGGCGCCGAAAAGCATACAGCCGAGACCCGGTATAGCAACAAAAAATCTTTCGGCGGCAAGCATAGCGACGCAGACCGCTGCGCCGATGACATAGACCGCCATACCGAAGAAGAAAAGGCACCTCGGAATGTGTACGGCATATTGTGCGTCATCGGGATCGCGTGCCATACGGACGATAAAATATATCAGCAATGCCGCAGAAACGGCGGCGGCGATAAGAGAATAAACCATCACGCCACCCCTTAAAATATATTGAGATTCTTGAGCACGAATATCATCGACACGAGCCATGCGGCATCGACAATATACGAAATTACCGTCAGTGCCTTCGAGGATTTCGTGCCGACCGCGATGCCGACGACGCGGAGCACAAAGAACAGTATTATCGCTGCGGTACTCGCCGTCAAAAACCCGAGCATTACCGATGCGCTGACAAAATTCGGCTTTGCGGCATTGATTATCTGAACAATAAAGAAAGCGATCGCGCCTGCTATGTCAACGACGGCCGATATATTTGTTATTTTGGGCAGAACCTTGTTTTTCATATTTCGAGACCGAAGTCTCCCCTCACTCCTTTGAATCGGTTACGGGAAAATTCTACCACACAAATGCGATTTAATCAACAGCGGACAGAAAAAAGCGGCGAAAAATACCGCCGCGTATATACATATTATATGAATGTTACTCGGCGATTCTATTCAACTATATTAGCCTGTATAGGTTCTCCCCTGCCGAACGAGGCGGCGTTTTCAAAGGTAGTCTCGCTTATCGACTCAAGTGCCTCGCGGGTCAAAAAGCCCTGGTGCGAGGTAATTATAACATTCGGGAACGACAAAAGACGCGCCGTCACGGAGGTTTCAAGTATATCGTCCTCACGGTTTTCAAAAACGTTGTGCGTCTCCTCCTCATACACATCGAGCCCGACGCCCGTAAATTTATGCTGCCTTATACCTTTTATAAGGTCGGGTGTGCTTATCAGTGCGCCGCGCGAGGTATTGACAAGTATAACACCGTCCTTCATCCGCCCTATCGCGTCGATACTTATCATATGATAGGTCTCCTCGGTAAGCGGACAATGAAGGGATATCAAATCGCTTTCGCCGAGAAGCTCATCGAGCTCGACATATCGCACGAAGTCGAGCGAGGGATTCTGATACTTGTCGAAAGCTATAACGTTCATCCCCAGTCCGCAGCAGGCGCGTGCAAACGATGCGCCTATCTTCCCCGTACCGACGACTCCCGCCGTCTTGCCGCAGAAGTTGACTCCGGTCAGCCCCATGAGGCTGAAATTATTTTCGCGCACCTTTATATAAGCCTTGTGTATACGGCGGTTGACGGCAAACGCAAGGGCAAGGGCGTGCTCGGCTATCGCCTCGGGGGAATACCCCGGCACGCGCATAACAAAAATACCGCGCTCCCGCGCCGCCGAAAGATCGACATTGTTATACCCGGCGCAACGCATGAGGATGAGCCTGACCCCATTTTCGGCGAGAATATCCACAACCCGCCTGCCGACATCGGACGCGACGAACAGGCATACGGCGTCATAACCCCTCGAGAGCGGCGCGGTGCGGTAAGAGATATCCGTCTTGAGATAGTCTATTTCAATGTCGGGATATTTGCCCGCCAGCTTCTCGAACGCCTCGCGGTCATACGGCTTTGTGTCATAAAAAAGCACCTTCATAAAATACGCCTCCGGCAGTTTTCTCTGAATAGTATCTGCCGGACGGAAATGAATATTCGGGCTAAAGGAGCGCGTTTTATCGCAAAGAGTGGGACGACGGGAAGAAAATGCAAAAAAAGCTTGACTTTTTCGGGCAAATATTATATGATAATCAAGCTGATTTGCGGATACGGCTTCCGCACAGCGAAAAAGAATGCGATCCATTAGCTCAGTCGGTAGAGCACTTGACTTTTAATCAAGGTGTCCGGAGTTCGAATCTCCGATGGATCACCAAAAGAGAAACCCAACAGCTACAAGCCTTGTAACTGCTGGGTTTTTTCATTTTTTGAGGGCGTTATCCAAGGGCGAGAGAAAAGCAAAATTAACTACCGTTTTTGAGGGAATCAAGTGCACATACTTTTTGACCATTTCAAGCGAGGTATGACCGAGAATCAACTGCAAACTGTAAATGTCCCCGCCGTTCTCTAAGTACCGTGTAGCAAAGGAATGACGCAACAAATGAGGGTGAAGCCCGGAGGTATCAACCTTTTTGAGCTCTTCAAGCTGACCGTCCCGCTCTGCTATCTGATCTTCAAGGTTCTTGACCTTGTCGGACTCGGCGCGAAAATCTGATTTTGAAACAAAGTTCTTGCCGATATAGCTCGCTATCTTCTTGTCGATGTCCTCGGTGTGTGCGTCGCCTAAAATGTCTTTAAGCCAGTCCATGTCTGTCCTTTCCCGCGCTCCCTTTTTACTTGGCCAGTCCCAATATTGCGCGACACCATTTTGCTCCGGGTGGCGGATAAATTTGGATATAAAAACAGCGCTTTGCATTTGACTGCAAAACGCTGTAATTATTATGTTGTGATATGACAAAACCGCCTCGCTTCACGCTTGGCGGTTTCTCTCTCGTTTTTGTTTCTCAAGATACTCGAGATATAGATTTCTAAGCATTTCAGTCTTTATTCTGCGCTCTTCCGGCGAATCATAAATTACGCATTCGCTCATTTTTTCACACTTGTCTTTGTCAATCATTTTCACCTATCTCCTCGAAAAAATACGAATATCGATACCTTCGTGCAAACTCCTCCACACCGGCTTGTGAAGCAAGTGAATCATACTCAACAAAAGATATTTGACCCTCTTGTAACAATTGGAAATACTTTACGGCTTTATCTTTCGTACAGTCATTTAGACTGTTTGACAAAGACTGCAAGCTGCGATGCCATATAGTCTTCGGGGTTGCTCTAATTACGAAAGCGCCCCCGTCGACAGAAGCACGCATTTCAGACAGCCCGAGGTGATATATTTGGAAAATATCGTTAGGACTAAATTCTGCATTATTCGAGTGGTTGTGGCTCAAAATACATCCGCGCATTTTTACTTGTTCTTCCTTCGTAAAAACAACAAAGGTCGAACTGTCTGATGTTTTTTCAAAAAACTCTCCTGTATACGGATTAACGCAGTATGCACTTTCAATCACTTCTTCCCGATGATGTTTTTCGAAAGCGAGCAATGAAGCTTTTTGTTCTTTGGTCAGGAGATTTGAACCGACTTTTGACTTATCACTTCTCGCTTTAGGTTTTGACACGGGTAAAACGTCTTTTCCAATCGATTTTATTATACCATCCTCAGAAACATTGTCAAGCCTCGCAAGCCACTCTTCATATGTCATGCTCGCCGGCACAAGCTTTGTCTCGCCCGTCTCCGGGTCTCGCGCCCGACGTTTGAGAGCCGCAAGTTCCTGATCCGTCCTTGCCGCAACAGTCGTACAGCGGTCATTCGGATGGAGCGGCGGATAGTTTATGCCCTCCTTCGCTTCGGAAACAGGAAAAGTCTTGCCGTCCAAAGCGCCGCAGACATCACAGGTGCGCCCGTCAAGGGTGGCGAGAAATCTGTATTCCGTTATGCCTTCCTCTTCGTATGCCGCTTTTTCGGCGGCGTTATGCACACGGTTAGTCTCGGTACGTATCAGCCGCATCGAGCTGTACATTCCGGACTGCATAGCGTCGGCGAGCTGGCGCGCCATTACCTGCGGATCCGCTCCCGTCATAATTCCACGCGCCACAATACCGTATGCGCTGTTGGCAAGCGCGGATGTGTTCTGCCAGATGCGGTCGGAAAAATTCGCGCCTTTCCATCGGTCATTTACTATGGTGTTTACGGCACCCTTCGGCAGAGCTGAGAACTCAAAGCCTAATCCCGTGCCGATCTGTGTGTCATATATGCTGCGATAGATTGCAGACTATAGATATCGCCCCCGGCTTCAAGATACCGTGTAGCAAAGGAATGGCGCAACAAATGAGGGTGCAGCCGAGGGATATCAGCCTGCACTTTCAGACGCCTGAAAAGCTGTTTCACGGTGCTCTGATTTATGGGAATCAAGGTGTCTTTTACGAATAAAGGTGTCTCGATGTTCGTTGTAGGAACAATGGAGCAGTATTTCAGCAAGGCTCTTTTGCTGTTCAATCCGAGAGGAACAAAGCGTTCTTTATTGCCTTTTCTGTTAACTATAACATACATACATAGAAGCTGCCGTCGGGCGGCTTTTCTGCTGCGCAAAAAATTTTTTAAAATACCTGTTGACAAAGATATTTTTTATGATATGATATAGGTGTGCTACGACAGATAGCACACCTATTCTGATTTTGTGCATCGCGGTGCGCAAAATCAAGCAGGAAGGAGAATCGCTGTGGTCTTAATCGACAAGCAGAGCCGCGTGCCTGCATACGAGCAGATAAGAAATCAGCTCTTGACGCTCATCCTCGTCGGCACATTCGCTCCGCACTCGCAGCTGCCGTCGATTCGGTCTATCGCCGCCGATGCCGGTGTGAACATAAACACAGTAAAAAAATCATTCTCCGACCTTGAATCATACGGTGCGATATATACCGTGCCCGGAAAGGGAAGCTTTGTCAGCGAAAAGGCTTTCAAGAACGACTCGGTGCACGATACGGCGGTGTCCGAGGTTTCGGACGCCATATCGGCGGCTCGCGCCAAGGGACTACGAAGGCAGGAAATCATCGACATACTCGAGAAAATTTACGGCAGTGTAAAGTTAAAATGAAAGAATAGCTCGCAAAAACGCAGAAAAGCTTCAC
>CAVFAN010000024.1:0-22749 GCA_963620555.1 bacterium | reverse complement strand
TATAGAAGCTGATGGGATTTACAAAAAACTTTATTTTATGCAAGCGGATGGTTATAAGGCTTCAAAATGAAAGAAACAAAAACAAGACTTTTTTAAACCGTACGAATATGTATGTGATAAATACTATGATTGTGTAATATGTCCCGAAAATCATGTGCTGAATTATGCTACAACAAACAGAGAAGGATACCGAGAATTCAAGAGCAAAACATATATATGCGAAAACTGCCCGTCAAGATACAAGTGCACAGAAAACAGCAAGTATGAGAAAACGGTAACAAAGCACATTTGGTCTGATTATCTTGAAAAGGTGGAAGATATCAGACACACTCCGAAATACAAGGAAATGTATGAACGGAGAAAAGAAACAATTGAACGAGTATTTGCAGACGCAAAAGAAAAACACGCAATGCGATACACCCCTTACAGAGGCTTATCCCAAGTAACCAACTGGGTTAGGCTTAAATTCGTTGCCATGAACCTGAAAAAATATGCAGTTCACAGGTGGAAAAGGCTGAATGTACCTCAGCCATCTGCCGATTTTTCCTTGTTTTCCAATTTTTTGTTCTATTTCAACTTTAAAACCCTAAAACTCTCTTGAGTTTTAGGGTTTTTCTACAGACTGACACGGCCTGAAAATCAGACCGTGCAATTTATTGAATTTATTTGCTTTCTGCCTTGAAGCGGCGCCCTTTGGCGTTGAGCGATTTCATAGCGGCGATAAAGCCCTCGCGTGTCACGCCTGCGGGTCTGTGTGCCCATTCGGTTGTGTGAACGAATTTGTCCGCCATTTTTTCAAATTCGCTCTCATCGATCTCTACATCGTCGAAGCAGACGGGGAGACCTATCGAGCGGTTGAACTTCATTATGCGTTCGACCTCGCTGTCATTCTTCTCAAATTCAAGCAGACAGAGCACGCCGAGCGAAACGACCTCTCCGTGCAGGTGGCGGGGTCCGTTCTCGGTCACTGTCGAGCCGTTGTAGACGCAGTGGGCTAGGGTGGAGTTGTAATAGTAGCTGTCAACCGTGCTCATCATGTTCGAGACGATGCCTGTCGATATGATAATGTCGAGCGTCACCTGGTCGAGTGCGAACGACGCTTTCTTTGCCCTTATGGACTCCAGAGCCTCCGCTCCGTATTCAATCAGCGGGTCTGTGCATATCCTGCTTATCTGCCTGCCCATGAGCGGCGTATGTGAGAGCGCGTCGTCCTTTGAGGAGAATACGACCTCGTACTCCTTGCTCAGTGCATCGCCGATGCCCGCCCACAGCAGCGGCTCGGGCGAATCCGCGATAACTGCGGAATTTATGAAGCAGTGGTTCGCAAGCTTCGGATAATAGTATTCCCTAAAAGACCCGTCGGGGTTGTAGATGACTGAGATAGCCGTTGCGGGGGCGCAGTTTGAGGCGACGGTCGGGAAGGTGAACAGCGGTTTGTCGAGCTTGTCGGCAACATATTTTCCAGTGTCGCACGCCCGTCCGCCGCCGACCGCGAATATCATGTCGGCGTTTCTGACCGTGGGATTCGCTATCAGCGTGTCGCCGTTTTCGTATGTCGAATCGCCGCCGTATTCAATGAAGCCGAGCAGTTTCACACCGCTTCCGGCAACGCCGTCGAGCATGGCTTTTTTTGCCTTTGCCATTGCGGTCTTTCCGCCTATGACTGCGGCGGTTTTGCCGAAGAACCGCGTGACATACGGTATCTCCCTGTAGCAGTCGGGACCTATGGAATAGCTCGGCAGATACAGGCTGTAGTTGATGTTGTAATCAGACATTTTTATCACTATCCTTCTTGCTTTTTGTGCTCCGCGAATGGATTGTTGTGCAAGCAAAAAGCCCTTTCGCCGCCTATGCCTGCCGCATAAGAGACGAAAGGGCAAAGCCTTCCGCGGTACCACTCTTATTCATTCCTCCGGGGAATGCACTTAGGGGATACTGACATATCCCTGCTTTTTAACGGCAGCGTCCCGTCCGCGCCTATTTTCCGAAAGGCTTTTCAGCGCAGCCGCTCAACGGTGAGTTCGTCGCTCAAGCTCCTTGGTGCCTCGCAGCTTCCGGCACTTCTCTGAAAGGGTATCACGACTACTGTTCCGCATCATCGCGTTTATGCTCGTATTTTAGTCCCGAAACCACGGATTGTCAAGTAGAAAAACGCAGGACTCAAATGGCTTGTTTTTGTGCATTTTTATCCTATTGTATGTCGCGAGGACTGCTCCGAGCAGGACATATCACAATTTACGCAGACGGTTCAACAAATCTTCCGATTTTTATTATATTTACTGTTGACTTCTGATAACAAACGTATTAAAATCCCATTTGGGATTCTGACTGTGGGAGATGTTGTTGTGGATAAACAGATGCAAAGCCTGCTTGTTCGGGCGAACCGCTCGTTTGTGCGATACCGCGGCGCATATGCAAAGTGGTCGGCAATGCGCGGAATAGGCTACAATGAAATGCTTGTGCTCTATACAATACACGAGTCGGGCTTCTGCACGCAAAAACAGATCTGCGACAGCTTCCTGCTCCCGCGCCAGACGATACACAATGTGATATCCGCCATGCGCAAGGCAGGCACGATATGCGTCAGCACAGAGCACAGCGTCGGTCACGAAAAAGCGTTTGTGCTGACATCCGAGGGTGAAAAATACGCTTCTCCGCTCATGGACGATATCGCTTCGATAGAGGAGAGGGCAATAGAAACCCTCGGACTCGAAAATTTTGAAAAGCTCGCTTATCTGACGGAGTGTTATGAGAGCGCACTCAACTCGGCAATGGAAGAGAGAAAATAATTTTATGGCGATGAAAACTGAGAATCAGGACTTTTTCGGAACGGAAAAAATAGGAAAAATACTTTTGAAGATTGCGCCGCCCGTGATGCTCTCTCAGCTCATTCAGGCGCTCTATAACATAGTTGACAGTTTTTTTGTCGGCAGATATTCGGCGGATGCGCTGACCGCCGTTACCGTCGTATATCCGATACAGATAGTTATCCTTGCGATTGCCGTTGGGACTGGCGTCGGGGTCAACACATATATGGCGCGAAAATATGCCCAGAATAATGCCCGCCGTGCGAACAACACCGCCGGCACCGGCACGGTACTTGCGCTCTGCTCGTGGGCAGTGTTTGCCGTTTTGTCAACGCTTGTTATGCGCCCATATGTCATGACGAGCGCGACCGAGCCCGAAGCTATCGAACAGGCGGTGACTTACGGAAGAATCGCCTGCATCGGGAGCATAGGGACTTTCCTCGAGAGCAACTGGTCAAAGGTGCATCAGTCACGCGGAAATATGCGCCTGCCCATGATAGCGCAGGTTGTCGGCGCGCTGACAAATGTCGTGCTCGACCCGATACTTATCTTCGGCGTCGGACCTGTCCCGTCGCTCGGTATTGCGGGCGCGGCATATGCGACCGTTGCCGGTCAGGTTATCGCCGCCGTGATAGTCGGCGTCAAGGGCTTCTGCAAGCCGCCCAAGTGGGAGGAGTTCAAGGTCTGCACTGCGCGGATATACCGCTACGGCTATTCCTCGATAATCATGCAGATGCTCTATACAATATATATAGTAATGCTCAACATGATTCTCGCGGGCTTCTCCGACTCGGCTGTTACCGTTCTCGGACTTTATTATAAAGCACAGAGCTTTTTCTTTATTCCGTTGATAGGGCTGCAGACCTGCATCGTGCCGGTCATAAGCTTCAATTTTGCGCGAAACGATTACGCACGGTGTCGGGAGACGATGAAAAAATCGATGCTCATATCTCTCGCATTTATGGTCGTCGGCATTTTTTGCTTTATTTTCCTGCCGACTCAGCTTTTGCGCATCTTCTCCGATTCGGAGCAGGTTATAGCAATCGGCAAAAAGGCGTTCCCGATAATCGGATGCAGCTTTCTCTCTGCCGTGTTTTCGCTTATGCTTCCGGTGTTCTTTCAGGCAATAGGCAGGGGAGCGGCGAGCCTGCTGCTCTCGCTGACAAGGCAGATATTCTGCCTCGTGCCTGTGTTCTGGGTGCTGTCGAAGATAGGACTGGATTATACATGGATAGCTTTCCCCGTCGCAGAGACCGTCGCCGGAACAGTCGGATTTATACTCTACCGCCGTCAGAACAAAAGATGGCGTGAACATACCGCTGCATAGCGATATCCGAATGTGCCCTGCCGCAAAGCTCAGTTTGCCGCGCCTCCCGTTTTTTATCGGGAGGCATTGCTATACCGTGATTTTGCATAATTTTCAGTGCCTGCCGGCAATGTTTTTAACCATTTGGCAGATAGTAAAAATTTTTGAAAAAAAAGTGTTGACTTTAGCGTAGTAGTGTGATATCATACAACCACACTAAACAACACGGAGGAATACACCATGAAAAAAAGAATTGTTGCACTTGTACTCGCAGTCCTTACCCTCGTGCTTGCACTCGGCTTTGCAGGCTGCAAAAAGAACGATAAGACCGACTGGGACTACATCGCGGATAAGGGCGAGCTGGTCATCGGAATTACTTACTTCAGACCCATGAACTACATGGAGAACGGCGAGCTCGTTGGCTTCGAGACCGAGTTTGCCAAGGCCGTCTGCGAGAAGCTCGGCGTGACTGCAAAGTTCCAGGAGATCGACTGGGATTCCAAAGTTACCGAGCTCAACTCCAAGAACATCGACTGCATCTGGAACGGTATGACCGCAACGGACGAGCTCAAGAATCAGATCAACTTCTCCAGTGCTTACATGAACAACTCTCAGGTCGCGGTTATCCGCAAGGCGGACGCAGAAAAGTATAAGGATCTCGCTTCGATGAGCGGTGCTAAGGTTGTCGCTGAAGCAGGCTCCGCAGGCGAGATAGCCGTCAAGGCGGACGCGGGACTCAGCAAGAGCTACCTTCCCGTCAAGGATCAGGGCACTTCCCTCATGGAAATCAAGAGCAAGACCGCTGATATCGCGATAATCGATGCCGTTACCGCAGCGGGCAGCATTGGCGAGGGAACCGATTATGACGATCTTATGATAGTCGATGTCATCTCGAGCGCAGATTCCGAAGTCTATGCGGTCGGTATCCGCCAGGGCGAGGACGAGCTCACCGCGAAGATCAACACCGCAATCAAAGAGCTCTACGACGACGGCACTCTTACAAAGCTTGCCGAGAAGTATAACCTCTCCGGCAGAATCATCGCTCAGTAAAGCAACAAATTAAATATCACGCAGGTCCTGCCGATTCTTGCGGCGGGGCTTGCGCTGTGCTCAAAAACGGTTTAATATATATCGAAGTCAGATAACCTTAAAGGAAGAAGGATACATAGATGAATTTTCTCGGCGTCAACGCTCAGCTGCTCGGGGGCTTTAAATATACGTTGCTGATATTTTTTATAACCCTCGTTGCGGCTATACCGCTCGGTCTGCCGATAGCTCTCGGTTCGATGAGCCGTTTCAAGCCCCTGCGCTGGATCAGCCGTGCTTTTGTGTGGGTAATCCGCGGAACGCCGCTGATGCTCCAGATTATGGTCGTCTTTTATGTTCCGGGTCTTGTATTCGGCACGCCGTTCAGATCGCGCATAATCGCCGTTATCATAGCGTTCATAATCAACTATGCGGCGTATTTTTCGGAGATATACCGCGGCGGCATAGAGAGCATTCCGGTCGGTCAGTATGAGGCGGGTCAGGTGCTCGGACTCACGAAGACCCAAACCTTCTTCAAGGTAGTGCTGTTTCAGGTTGTCAAGCGCATTATGGCGCCGATGAGCAACGAGGTAATTACGCTCGTTAAGGATACCTCGCTCGCGAATGTCATCGCGGTCAGCGAGCTTATAATGTCAGCTCAGAATATAGTAAAGGTCTACGCCATAATTTGGCCGCTGTTCTATACCGCAATATTCTATCTCATCTTCTGCGGAGTTCTCACTCTGCTCTTTAATGCGCTCGAAAAGAAACTTAACTATTACAGAGGTTGATTATGGCTATACTTGAAGTTAAAAATCTCAAAAAATCCTTCGGCGATGCCGATGTCCTCAAGGGCATAAGCTTTTCTCTTGAAGAGAAGAATGTCCTTGCTATAATCGGTTCATCAGGCAGCGGAAAAACAACTCTGCTGCGCTGCATCAATATGCTTGAAACTGCGGACAGCGGCTCGATAACCGTTGACGGCGGCGTCGTTTTTGACGGCAGCGATGCCGAAAAGCTCTCCGCTCAGCAGCAGCGCGAGAATCAGCTCAAGATAGGGCTTGTGTTCCAGTCCTTTAATCTGTTCCCGCAGTATACGGCACTCGAAAATGTCACTCTCGCCGCGAAAATCCACGCAAAGAGCCGTCCGGATTTCAAGAAGAACCGCAAGGCTATACTCGCAGAGATAGAGGAAAACGGCAAGGCTCTGCTTCGCAAGGTCGGACTCGGCGAGAAGATGAGCAATTATCCCTGCGAGCTTTCCGGCGGTCAGCAGCAGCGCGTGTCGATAGCCCGCGCAATGGCTCTCAAGCCGAAGATTCTGTTCTTCGACGAGCCGACGAGCGCACTTGATCCGGAGCTCACCGGAGAAATTCTTAAAGTTATAAAAGATCTCGCCGCTGAAAAGATGACGATGGTCATCGTTACGCATGAAATGAACTTTGCCCGCGAGGCAGCGGATAGGATAATTTTCATGGATAACGGAGTTATCGAGGAGGAGGGGACGCCCGAAGAGGTGTTCGACAATCCCAAATCCGAGCGTACCCGCGAATTTATCGCAGGATATTCCGACTGATAAAAAGACCTGCCGAGACAGGTCTTTTTTGGAATATTTGTAAGTTATCTATATACAATTTTGCGTTCTTGTGTTAAAATACAGTCGGCTGCAATATCCCGCCGATGTCGGGATATAATATATGACAAGGCGCAAAAGGAGAAAAAACATGCTTGAATTCAGATACGATACCCAGCTTCTTATCGACGGTCACGATCTTGACGAAGATGTCATAAACGACTATTTCACCGATCATTTCAAGGGCGACTGCCTGCTTGCAGTCGGTGACGAGGAGCTGATAAAGATTCATTTCCATACCAACGAGCCGTGGAAGGTGCTTGAATACTGCGCGTCCCTCGGCGAGATATACGATATCGTTGTCGAGGATATGGACAGACAGGAGCGAGGTCTCAAGGGCTGAGAAAATTTGACATTTTGGGCTGCTGCATTTAATTTGCGGCAGCCTCTTTTTCATATTGTCCGACCTGTCCGCATAGATTTAAACGATATCTCTTTTGGAGGCGGATGTATGGACTCGGAAAACGGACGCATGACGCGCAAAGAATACCGTGCACAGATGGGACTCGACGCTGAGCCGAATGCGAAACACAAAAAAAGCGGCGATGCCGGAGTGCGTCTGATATTGCTCCAGCTCGTTATCTGCGTTGCCGCCGTCGGTCTGATTTTCGGCATACGCAAGCTGTCCCCCGCAAGCTTTGAGACGTTTAAGAATATATATAAATCCGCCATGCAGTACAGCATAAATGCGCATGAGGCATGGGGAAAAATAAAGAGCGCGGCGGGCTTTGTCTTTGAACCCGCAGGCGCGCTCGCGGACAGCGATAACACCGAGGACACAAGCACGGAAAGCCTCGGTAAAGGCTCATCGGAGCTTGATGTTAAGGCATACAAAATGAGCTTTTCACCTTATTACACAACGGTGAGAGCGCATATGCCGGTAAGCGGCAGAGTCAGCTCGCCGTTCGGCAGGCGCGAGAATCCGTTTACAGGCGAAGATTCGCTCCATTCGGGGCTCGATATCGCGGCGGCGCAGGGGAGTCCGATTTCAGCCGCCTTTTACGGCACCGTCACCAAGGTAGGCGAGGATGAAATTGCAGGCAAGTATATCCGCCTGACCCACGCGGACGGACTTGAGACTTTTTATTGTCACTGCTCCGAAATATTGGCTCCCGTGAATGCGGTTATCAGGCAGGGCGAGACGATAGCCCTCGTCGGCTCTACCGGTATGGCGACAGGACCGCATCTTCATTTCGAGGTGCGGATAAACGGGCTTAAATACGATCCTGCGCGGCTGCTTTTCAGCGAAAATATCTGATGCATTTTTATATAAAAACGACCCGTGTTGATGTCGGATTCCCTTTCGCCGCGTCAGCCGCCTTTATTCTCATGCTCGACAAAAGCGGAACGGCGCTGCCTGTATTTCTTTGCTGTGCTCTGCATGAAGCGGGGCACTTTCTGCTTCTGTCTCTCTGCTCCGCGCCGCCCGATGCGATAATTCTCGGCGTATTCGGTATGAGGATAGAGCGGGGGGAAGTGTGCCTTGATTACCGCAGGGAAGCCGTCTGCGCCCTGGCGGGACCTGCGGCAAACTTTATTTTTTCGCTTGCCGCTCTGCCGCTTGCGTTAAGGTATCCGGCTGCTTTAAAATTTGCTGCTCTGAGCGCGGGGATAGGTGTTTTTAATCTCCTGCCCGTCGAGCCGACGGACGGAGCGGCGGCGCTGAAAAGCCTGCTGCTGCTCAAATATGATGAACGCACTGCGGATAAGACGGTTGATATCCTTGCCGCCGTTTTGTTGCTGCCTCTGACCGTGTGCGGACTGATTTTGCTTATTAAAACGGGAAATAATTTCACTCTGCTCTGCGTGTGTATTTATATTTCCGTCTATCTTATGGTAAAAAAACGCACCGCCTGATTTTTTCAGACGGCGCGCCGTTAATGTTATCTGTCAGATTGTAATGATGCCGAAGGCGGAAAGAACCTGTGCGACAAGGATAACAACGAGGAGAATCGGAGCTACCCACTTTATCATCACGCGGTGCAGCTTCTCGCCCGTGAATTTGGCGGAAAGACCGACCTCATCCGCAATGACCTTTGTGCCGACGACATGACCGATGAGAATGCAGGTCAGGAAAGCGACTATGGGCATAAGTACGGAGTTCGAGATGAAGTCGAAGAAATCGAGCAGCTGCATTCCGAATATCTTGAAGTCAGCAAGCGGACCGTAGCCGTAAACCGAGAGCAGACCTATTATAACAGTACCTGCTGTGACAACGAGCGTTGCCGCCGCACGGTTCCAGTGCAGCTTGTCCCTGACCATGGAAACGACCGTCTCCATGAGAGAGATGGACGAGGTGATGGCGGCAAAGAAAACGAGCAGGAAGAAGAGAGTGCCCACTACGCCGCCTATTGAGCCCATCGCATTGAACACTTGGGGCAGGGTGATGAACATAAGACCGGGGCCTGCGTTGATGCTGTCCGCCGAACCGCCGTTGAAAGCGACAACGGACGGGATAATAATAAGACCTGCGAGAAGCGCTACACCGGTGTCGAACACCTCTATCTGGCGCACGCTCTTTTCTATATTATCTTCCTTTTTCATGTATGAGCCGTATGTTATCATGATGCCCATTGCCAGCGACATCGAATAGAACAGCTGACCGAGCGCACCGAGAACGGTTGCGGAGGAGAACTTCGAGAAATCGGGCAGCAGGTAATATTTGAGACCTGCGAGTGCGCCGTCTATCGTAAGGGCAAAGACCGCTATCACAACGCAGAGGATAACGAGCACGGGCATCATTATTTTGCTGACCTTCTCAATGCCCTTCTCAACGCCGAAGATGACGACTGCGGAGGTGAGCACGACAAAGATGATGAACCAGAGAGTAGGATTGTCGGATATTCCGCCCTTCATGCCGATAAAGTTTGAGAAAAAGTCGGCGGAGTTTGCGGCGAGATCCTTGCCGTGACCGGAAACAAACTCGGCAAAGTATTTGATTACCCAGCCGCCGATAACACAGTAGTACGGGGTTATGATAACCGGCACGAGTGCCGAAAGCCAGCCCAGAAAGCCGAAACGCCTGTCAAGCTTCTTGTATGCGCCGATGCAGGAAAGTCCGGTCTTTCTGCCGATGGCAATTTCCGTCACCATCAGCGCAAAGCCGAATGTTATCGCAAGAATAATATAGACGAACAGAAAAATGCCGCCGCCGTATTTTGCCGCAAGATAGGGGAAGCGCCAAAGATTTCCAAGTCCGACCGCAGAACCTGCCGCCGCCAGAACGAAACCGACGCGTCCCGTAAAGCTGCTTCGTTTTTTCTCCATTAATATCCCTCATTCTGACAAAATTTTTGTAAAAAAGCTACACCGGTATATTAAAGCACAAAATCCCCCGTATTGCAATACTTTTTGTGTCTGAGAACGGGTTGTTTCGTCTGTCGAGAGCAGCACGGTGCCGCGATTTATTGACAACAGGCAACAAAAATGCTATATTAACGATGACCGACACATAGGAATCAAAGATTACGGAGAAAGAGAAAATGAAAAATATATGGCTCGTTGTTCCGTGCTATAACGAAGAAGAGGTTTTGCCCGAAACGTCAAGACAGCTCAAGTCCGTCATGCTGGCTATGGCGCAAAGCGGCAAAATATCGCCCGAGAGCAAAATAGCCTTCGTCAACGACGGCTCAACGGACGGCACATGGAATATAATAACCTCTCTTTGCGCCGAGGACGGTATCTTTGCCGGAATAAATCTCTCCCGCAACAAAGGGCATCAGAATGCGCTTCTCGCGGGGCTTATGACCGCGAAAAAATATGCCGACGCCGTGATAAGCCTCGACGCCGACCTTCAGGACGATGTAGGTGCCATTGAAAAGATGGTGGACAACTTTATTGCGGGCGACGACATTGTTTACGGCGTGCGCTCCTCGCGCAAGAGCGATACGTTCTTCAAACGCTTCACCGCAGAGGGCTTTTATAAATTTATGGCGGCAATGGGCGTTGAGATAGTTTTCAATCACGCCGATTACAGGCTCATGAGCCGCCGCGCCCTCGATGCTCTGGACGAGTTTGACGAAGTGAATTTGTTCCTGCGCGGAATAGTGCCGCAGATAGGCTTCAAGACTTCTACGGTCGAGTATGAGCGCAAGGAGCGCCTTGCGGGCGAGTCGAAATATCCGCTGAAAAAGATGCTCTCGTTCGCCTTTGAGGGAATAACCTCGTTCAGCGTCAGACCGCTCAAGATAGCCACGACCCTCGGTATATTTTCTCTGCTCGTGTGCTTCGCAATGCTTATCTACTGTATCGTCAGCAAGGCGACGGGTCATGCCGTCGCGGGTTGGGCGAGCATCGGCACCTCTGTGTGGGCGCTCGGCGGACTTCAGCTGTTCATGCTCGGCATTATCGGCGAGTATGTCGGCAAGATATATACGGAGACCAAGCACCGCCCGAAATATATAATCGAATCAATTATCATTGACCGCGAAAAGCGCGAAAAATAATTGATATGCCGCCGAAACTGTGGTAAAATGAGAGTATAAACAGGAAAGGAAGCTGTGTTATGACCGAAATTACAAAAGATATGCTTATCGGAGATATACTTGACGCCGACAGAGGTACCGCAAAGTACTTTCTTGAGATGGGTATGCACTGCCTCGGCTGCCCCGCCTCCAGAGGCGAGAGCGTTGAGCAGGCGTGCATGGTTCACGGCGTTGATGTCGATGCGCTTGTTGCCGAGATCAATGAGTATCTCGCTTCCAAGTAAATGATCGTGCTTTCACCCCGCCTGAAAACGGCGGCTGATATGGTGCGCAGGGGCGTGGTCGTTGCCGATATCGGTACCGACCACGCCTATCTTCCGTCATACCTTATTCTCAGCGGTATCTGCCCGCGTGCGTTCGCCTGCGACTTGCGAAAGGGGCCGCTTGAAAATGCGGCGGAGACGGTTAAACGCCTGAATATAGCGGATAAAATAACCCTGCGCCTCTCCGACGGGCTCGACGAGCTGTCGGCGGGCGAGGCGGACGATATAATAATGGCGGGAATGGGCGGAATACTCATCTCCAAAATACTTGAGCGCACCGAATGGATAAAAGACAAAAATATACGGCTGATACTTCAGCCGATGTCCCATGCCGAGGAAGTCAGACTGTTTCTCTGCAACAACGGCTTTGATATAATCGAAGAGCGCACCTGCCGTGACGATAGGCGCATATATTCTGTCATATGCGCTGAATATTCGGGGCAAACAGAGGTTTTCCCGCAGGGCTATGAGTTCTACGGAAGGCTCGACCCGAACGATGATATAGCATGCAGACTCGTCGGGAGACAGCATAAGCGGCTGAAAATCCGTGCGTCGTCACTGCGCGAGGCGAACCTTAAGCTCGATGAGGCGGAGTACTGCGAAAAAGCCTGTCTCGGTATTGAAAGCTTTTTGAACGGAGGAAAAAGTGATGGCTGTTGTCGGTGATATTTATAACGCTCTGGACGCATTCTGCCCGTTTGAAGTTCATGAGCAGTGGGACAATGCAGGCTTGCTTGTCGGCGAAAGCTCGGCGCAGGTCACAAGAGCCGCCGTCGTGCTCGATATAACGCCCGATGCCGTTGAAAGAGCGCACGAAGCAGGAGCGCAGCTTATAATAAGCCATCATCCGGTCATATTCCATCCGATAAAAAATCTCGGTGCGCACGATCCCGTGTATCTGCTTGCAAAATACGGCATGAACGCCATCTGCGCCCATACAAATCTCGATTGCGCGGACGGCGGCGTCAACGATGTTCTGGCGAATTGTCTCGGACTTGAGAATGTCTGCAAGATTCCGTCCCCAAATGCCGAAACGATGCTTCTCAGAGCGGGCGAACTTAAAGAAGAGCTTTCGCCCAAGGGCTTTGCGGAGCTTGTCTCACAGAGGCTCTGCTGTCATGTGCGCTATTGCGACGGCGGCAGAAATATAAAGCGAGTCGCCCTGTGCGGCGGCGCGGGCGGAGAATTTTTCTCCGATGCGCTCGCGTTCGGCTGCGAGGCGCTTGTCTCCGGCGACGTTGCCCACCATGAATTTCTGGGTGCGTCCGCCTGCGGAGTCACTCTTGTTGCCGCCGGACATTTCGAGACGGAAAATCCGGTTGTCAAAACAATTTTTGATTATCTTGAAAAGACTGTCACGGGTGTCTGTTTCTTTGTTATATCCCAGCAGTCTCCGACCCATTTTATCTGATATATCAGTCTGGAGTTTTACTTATGCCGCTTGACGGATTTACTTTGCATTTTTTAACAGAAGAGCTTCGCCGCGATATCGTCGGATGCCGTGTCGAAAAGGTGCATCAGCCCTCGAAAGATGAGCTTGTTATGCATCTGCGCGACAGAAACGGCGCAAAGAAGCTCTTTCTCTCCGCGTCCGCAAACAGCCCGCGGATCCACCTGACCTCCCGTGCGCCGGAGAATCCGGCAGTGCCGCCGATGTTCTGTATGCTCATGCGAAAGCATCTGACGAGTGCTCAGATAACCGATGTGCGCCAAAACGGGCTTGACCGCGTGCTCGCGATAGATTTTTCTGCCACAAACGAGCTCGGAGATAAAGTCTCGCTCACGCTCTACGCCGAAATTATGGCAAAACACAGCAACCTGATTCTCGTCTCTGAGTCGGGACGGATAGTCGATGCCGTCAAGCGTATTGATTGCACTCAATCCTCCGTAAGGCAGATACTGCCCGGCGGAGAATATCACGACCCGCCCGCGCAGAATAAACTGAGCCTGCTCAAAGAAACCGCTGAAAAGACAGCCGAAACCGTGTTTTCATTTTCATCAAAGATGCTCTCGTCCTCGCTGCTTGGCTGTGTCGAGGGTGCGTCGCCGCTCATATGCCGCGAGATAGCGGAGTTGAGCGGGGGAGATATTCAAACCGGCTGCGCAGATGAAACACAGCGCGAGCGGGTATGCACCGCACTCAGGAGCATAAAAAACAGGCTCGATTTAAATACGGGCAAGCCGACTATGCTCAAGGACGAATCCGGAAAACCGTTCGATTTCTCTTTTGAAGAGATAAATCAGTACGGCACGGCGTATACCTCCGAGAGCTATGACAGCTTCTCTCAGCTTCTCGATGAGTTCTACAACGAGCGCGACAGAATAGACCGTACTCGCCAACGCTCGTCCGATCTTCAAAAGCTCCTGAGCAACGCGACCTCGCGAATAAGCCGCAGGCTCAACAATCAGCGTGCGGAGCTTGCCGCCTGCGCCGACAAGGACGAATTGAGAATAAACGCCGAGCTGATAACAGCATATCAGCACACGCTCGGCAAGGGCGTACCGTTCTATGAGGTGGCGGATTACTATAATGAAAACAAGTCTCGCCGCATAAATGCCGATCCCGCGCTCTCTCCGAGCGCAAACGCACAGAAATATTATAAAGAATACCGCAAGGCAAAGACGGCGGAGCAGATGCTCGCAACGCTCATTGAGCAGGGCGAGGCGGAGCTACAGTATATCGATACCGTCTCCGACGCACTCAGCCGCGCTTCGGGCTTCGGTGAGATAAACGAGATCCGCGCCGAGCTTGCCGCGTCCGGATATATCAAAAGAAAAAGCGTCCAAAATAAAAAAGGTCTGCAAAAGCCGAGTGCTCCGATGGAGTACCGATCCACAGACGGGTTCAAAATTTTGGTCGGCAGGAACAATGTTCAGAACGATAAGCTCTCGCTGAAAACCGCCGCAAAGGGCGATATGTGGCTTCATACGCAGAAGATCCCCGGCTCTCATGTCATAATCTGCGCCGAGGGTACGGATATACCCGACTCGACGCTCGAAGAGGCGGCGCGCCTTGCGGCTTATCACAGCAGGGCGAGGGAGTCGTCAAACGTGCCTGTTGATTATACGCGGGTGAAGAATCTCAAAAAGCCGGTCGGCGCGAAGCCCGGCAAGGTTATCTACCATGTGTATAACACCGCCTTCGTGACTCCCGACAGTGCCGAGGCGGAGAAACTTGCCGTCAAGGTATGAGCCCGATGAGCCATACAATGCCGCTCAGCGGAGCGGGCAGAAAATATAAATAATCCCTGTATTTTTCCGGCAGTGACAGATTAAGTGTCACTGCCGTCTTTTCATTTATATTGAGCTCAAGCTCTTGTTCACTGTGGGCGAGGGCTACCGTGCTGCCGCTGTCTCCCATAGCCATGTGACGCGAATTTTTGCCCGCATATGATATCCCCGCAGCAAGTCCGGTCAGGCTCAGAATGAGCATACAGCTTATAATGAACCTTTTCGCGGCAGCTGTGAATGTTTCGACCTCTTTATTTTTGCGTCTTTTCATGGAATACCTCCCTGCCGTTCTGCGGGAAGTATTCCCTTTTTTATGCCGAATATTCATCTAGCAGCTTTGCAATAGCCGTGCCGACAAGCCTGCCGGAATATGCGGCTTCTTCAAGCGTGTTCGCGTCGCTGCCCATTTCGAGCAGAAGATTGCAGTGTGACAGATTCATGTTGTATTTGCGCTGCGAGAAAAGAATGGGACGCATCAGCCCCGGATACATCGTCTCACAGGTCTGCTGCAATTTGACAGCAAAGCGCAGATTCTGCTCCCAGTCCGGGAAATCCGTAACCTTGCCCTCTTGCGCACCGGTGATTATCATTATCTGCGCCGCCTTTTTGCCGTTTATCTCCGCAGTAGGCTTTATCTTGTCGCCGTTGCTCAGATGTATCGCGTCGCGGTGGATGTCGAGAACTACCTGAATCGACGGATATTTCCTGAGATACGCCTCAACATTGACTTTTGAGTGATCGTATGCGCCGGTGTATTTTTTGTCGTGTATCTCCGTGTCGTGGATCACCTTATAGCCGGATTTTTCGAGCATCTCTGCGATTTCGTCGCCGACGCGCACCATATTTCGGCTTTTGTCCTCTCCGCGTCCGGTGTAGCTGTTTAAGTAGAATCCGCGGTCGAGCAGCTCGTAGCCCTCGGTCGTGTGCGTATGGAAAATCAGCACGGCGGGCTGAGATTTGTCAACGGTCTTCAGGTCTACCGGCTCGCTCAGAACCTTTTCTATGTTTATCGACTTTGTCTGCGTCGTGTTTTTGACGCAGATGTTTTTGTATGTGTTTGTCGCGTTGGCTTTTCCGTATTTCGTCTCGACTATCTTGCCGTCGCCCTTATCCGAACCGTGCTCCGATTCAAATTCTGCCATCGCCGCCAGGATGTCAGAGGGCGTCGCCGTGATGTCGAAGCTCTTTTCCGTCTCACTCGCTTTCTCCTCCGATTCCGGCGCACTTTTGCTCTGTACCGCAGCACTTGCCTGCGCTTCGCTTGCGGTCTCTGCTTTGTCCTTGGCGGAAGGGGATTTTGTTTTTATGTATTCCATCCCGCCCTCGGGCATGGCAAGTCCCGCGCTTATCAGCGCAAGCTTCGTTCCGCCGACTCCGAACAGCAGCGAGGAAATGAGAATTGCGGTTATTGCAAGCGCGGGCAGTCCGCCGGCAAACGGCGGCAGACGGAATGTGCGGTATATTTTTGTCTTTCTTCTTTTTTTCATTTCGATTATCTCGCCTTTCATCATGCTGTGAAATTTATATGATGAAACTCAGGCAAGTATGTCGGTGCGGCTTCAGTGAAAGTGAATATTCAATGAATAGTATATTGCAATTGTGAATAAACGGTTAACAAGCAGCCGCGAAAATTACAAAAATATATTCATAGCAGAATTAAAACGACGAGTTTTCAACAGTTTCCACACAGTTATCCACATCGTCAAGTGATTTGCTTTACAGTTTTGTTATATTCATTTGGACTGAATAATATCCGCAATATTCATTTATTCCGACGCTTCCCGCTTGATAAAAGTATATTTGTGAGAGGCGGTTCGTGCGACGCGAAGCGATAGAAAGAAATATGAGCGCCGCCGTCAGCACGGCTACGGCAGTCCACAGCCTGATAATTTTTTCATTTGGATTTTGCCGCATCTTTTCTCGCTCCTTCTCTCTTGCTATTCTCTGCGCGGCGTTGGGCAAAATTCAATGTAAAATATTACTCTTGACGAAAGCGTGAAAGGCGGGTATAATATATTTGAACAAATGTTCGAGACAAGGAGGAGCACATGTGGGAGACAGAGTTATTTTACATTGTGATCTCGATAATTTTTTCGCCTCCGTGGAGTGTACCTTCAGACCGGAGCTGCTCGAGGTACCCATGGCAGTCTGCGGCAGCGAAAGCGACAGGCACGGAATAGTGCTCGCAAAAAATCAGCTCGCCAAAAAGGCGGGTGTGAAAACTGCGCAGACCGTCTGGCAGGCGCGTTCGCTCTGCCCTCAGCTCGTCTGTGTGCCGCCGCATATGGATAAATATCGCGAATTCTCCGTCCTCGCGAGACAGATATATTTGAGATATACCGATCTTGTCGAGCCGTTCAGCATCGACGAGTGCTGGCTCGATGTGACTGGCAGCGCACTGCTCTTTGGCTCGGGGGAGGAGATAGCGCAAAGAATTTCAGCCGATATGCAAAACGAGCTCGGGATAACAGTCTCCATCGGCGTCAGCTTCTGCAAATTTTTTTCAAAGCTTTCAAGCGACATCAACAAGCCGAACGGCATATTCTTGGCGAATCGCAGCGACTATAAAGAAAAGCTCTATCCACGACCCGTGACGGAGCTCATGGGCGTCGGCGGCTCAACGCGCGACAAACTCTTTTCGGTCGGCATATTTACTATCGGCGATCTTGCCGCTGCATCAAACGAGCTTGTTAAGCAGCTGCTCGGCAAGCCCGGAGATTATCTCTTGAAGGCTGTCCGTGGGCTTGACTGCGACCCCGTCCGCCGTTACGGCGATAAGCCCGCGCCCAAAAGCATCGGACGCAGCGTGACCCTGCCCGAGGATGTTACCGACGCCCTGCGCGTGCGCGGTATTTTTGCCGAGCTTGCCGATGATATATCCTCAAAGCTGCGCCGCGAGGGGATGCTCGCCGGTGCGGTTCAGGTGCATATAAAGGACAACACATTCAAAACCTCGCAGTATCGGAAAAAGCTTTCAAACCCGACCAGAATCGCCGGGGAGCTTCTTTCGGCGGCGATAGGGCTCGTCCGCTCCAATAACGCCCTGCGCATACCCGTCCGCCTTGTCGGCATGACCGCCTGCGAGCTTGTCGGCGAGGACGAGGGCTTTCAGCTCTCCTTTGATTTTGACAGGACTCACGCCGACAGCATGGAACAGCTCGGTAGCCGCGTTGACGGTCTGAGGGAAAAGTACGGCAAGCAGATAATCAGACGTGCGTCCCAGCTCAATAGTGAACAAAAAGAACCAAAAGATAAAAAATAGTTATATTTCATAAAAATTGCACCCAAAAATGATGAATTTGCACGAAAGATTGTTGACAAAATTTTTAAATTTGTTATCATAAATCTAATGATGCTTGTCAAAGGAGTGGAATATGGCTCGCGATTTCTGCAAATTCAGCGACGAACAGCTCTGCTCTATGGCTGCCTCAGGCGATGATTCCGCAATGGCGGAGCTTATCAGCCGTATAACGCCGCTCGCCGGCGCAAAAGCGGCAATGTACAATAACGGTGATATCCATAGGGATGACCTTTTTCAGGAGGGCATGATAGCCTTCATAACAGCGGTCAATACCTATGACCCGAAGAAAAACGCGGCGTTCAGAACATATGCCGCCGCGTGTATCAATAACCGCATCATCTCGGTGCTCAGAAGCAGAAACGCACAGAAAAACATCCCGCAGGATATGATGAAGAACATTGACGATGGGGAAGAGGTTCAGGATTTCTCCGCCGACCCGCAGAATATATATTCTGCGCAGGAGGATGACGCGAGGTTTGAGGATCTGCTCAGCGAAAAGCTTACCGACTTTGAACGCAGCGTGCTGATTCTCAGGGCGGAAAAACTGAGCTATGAAGAAATAGCCGAGCGCCTCGGCACCAATCCGAAAGCTGTTGACAACGCTCTTCAGCGCATAAGACGCAAACTCGCTTCCGACAGCCGTCGGTAATCGCAAATACATCCGACCGGCGCTGTTTCGATAAATGCCCGCGTAGCTTAAAAGCAGAGCGTTGAAATTCAAAGGCGGCGGTGCGATTCCGTCCAGGGGCGACTATACTATCAAGTGAGGTTAGACAAATGTACGAAGACAAGACTCTCATCTGCAAAGACTGCCATCAGGAATTCGTTTTCACGGCCGGCGAGCAGGAGTTCTATGCTGAGAAAGGCTTTGTAAACGAGCCGCAGCGCTGCAAAGCGTGCCGCCAGGCGAAGAAGGCGAGCACGATGTACGAGGCAGTTTGCGATGATTGCGGCGGAGTCGCAAAGGTTCCTTTTAAGCCCAGCGAGGACAAGCCGGTTTATTGCAGCGCCTGCTTTGAGAAGAGAAAAAACAACGCATAAGGATATTTTAATATAGTTCTATGCAGACGGAGCAGGACGGCTTATCCCGTCCTGCTCCGTTTTTGCGCTTTTTTGTACCGAAGCCGCTTCGCTTCGGCGTTTTTTATTTTAATCTTTCTTCAAAATCAACTATGCGGCAGCTTGAATATCTCTCGCTACATTCGTCAAATCCGCAGCTGAGAAAATCTGAATCGTGGCAGTCGGAGGAGAGAATAAACTCGCCGCCGCGCTCGGTGATGTATTCTGCAATGTCCAGCGCGGGATAGGGGGTCACGCGGCAGCTCCTTGCGATAGCTCCGGTGTTTATCTCAAACGGCACCTTGAGCTTCAGCAGCTCGTCTGCGGCAGCCTGCCACGCCTCAATATATCGCGGGTTCTTCGTCGAAAACAGGCAGTCGTTCTCGTTGAACTTGGTCACAAGATCAAAATGCCCGATAAACGACGGATTTATTTTTTCTCCGAGCTTCGCGACATTTTCGTAATATGCCTGCGAAAAGCTTATAAACGAGCCGCCGAAATATTTGTTGACATAGTCGATTTGGTGCTGCGCCGGCGACTCGTCAACGGGAACATAAACATCTCCCGCCTTCACATAGTGAACCGAACCGATCGTGTAGTCGAATTCCGACAAATCGGTTTCATCTGTGTAAAGATCTGCTTCAAGACCGATGTATATTCTGATCTTGTCCGCGTATTTTTCGCGCAGGATTTTAAGCTCATCTATATATCTGCGCGTATTATCTGTTGTCATGCAGTATGACGGGTCAATCGATGTGTGTGAGTGACCGGAGAATCCGAGCACTGTGAAGCCCTGATTTATTGCGGCGAGAATCATCTCCTCTGCGGTATTCTTTCCGTCGCAGTATGTCGTGTGAGTGTGAAAATTTTTCAGTTCCATATCTTTGTCCTTACTTTCTGAGAGATCTGTTTATCGCGCAGAGTATGCCGCGTATCGAGGCGTAGTTGATGTTGTGCGAAATGCCGACGCCGAACAGCTGCTTGCCGGCAGGCGAGGTGAGATGAATGTAGGAGACAGCCTTTGCGTCCGAACCTATCGATATGGCGTGCTCGGAGTAATCAACGAAGCTGTAGCCCGTCACGCCGACCGTCGCGAGCGCATTGAAGAATGCATCGATAGGACCGTTACCTTTGCCGACGATTTTTCTGTCTCCGTCGCCGTCGTGGCGGAGCACACCCTCAAATCTGACCTTCGGCGAGGTGTCGTTTACTTCGTTCTCCTCGTAGAATTTGTGGCTGATAAGCGAATAGGGACCGTGAATGTCGATATATTCGCGCCTGAACAGCTCCATAACCTCGTCCGCGCTTATCTCTCTGCCGGTCTCGTCGCAGTAGCACTTTACGGCGCGCCCGAATTCGGGATGCATGGCCTTGGGCAGATTGTAGCCGAAGGTGTTCGCCATGACAAATGCCGCGCCGCCCTTGCCGGACTGGCTGTTGATGCGGATTATCGGCTCGTATTCGCGCCCGAGATCGGACGGATCTATCGGAAGATACGGGACTTCCCAATAGTCGCCGCCCTGATTTTTCATATACTGCTCGCCCTTGTTTATTGCGTCTTGATGCGAGCCCGAGAACGCGGTAAAAACAAGCTCGCCCGCATAGGGATGACGCGGCTCAACATGCATATGCGTCGTGCGCTCGTATATGTCTTTTATCGCGTTTATGTCGTGCAGGTCAAGCTTCGGGTCTATACCCTGGGTATAGAGATTGAGCGCAAGGGTTATGAGGTCAACATTTCCCGTCCGCTCTCCGTTTCCGAAGAGCGTGCCCTCGATTCTTTCGGCTCCCGCGAGCATACCGAGCTCCGCCGCGGCGACAGCAGTTCCGCGGTCGTTGTGCGGGTGCAGGCTGATTATTGCATTTTCGCGGTGGGGGAGACGGCGGCAGAAATATTCTATCTGATCCGCAAAGAGATTCGGCGTGCTGCTCTCGACCGTCGAGGGGAGATTGAGTATAATTTTGTTGTCCCCGTCCGCGCCGAGCGCGTCCATGACCGCCGTACAGATTTCTGCGGCAAAGTCGGTTTCCGTGCCCATGAAGCTTTCGGGCGAATATTCATATACAATGTTCGTGCCGCCGGCTCTTGCCTCGTCACCGAGCTGCTTTATGAGCCTCGCCGCATTTACGGCAATATCCGTAACGCCCTGCTTGTCAGTGTGGAATACGACTTTTCTCTGCAAAGCGGAGGTGGAGTTGTAGAAATGGAATATGACATTCCTGGCGCCCTTTATCGCCTCAAAAGTCTTTCTTATAAGATGCTCACGAGACTGCACAAGCACCTGTATCTTCACATCGTCCGGAATATATCCGCCGTCTATCAGCGCACGGAGTATCTCATATTCCGTCTCACTCGCCGACGGGAAGCCTACCTCGATCTCCTTTATGCCCATAGCGCAGAGCGTCTTGAACATCTCAAGCTTCTCCGGCAGGTTCATCGGGTCAATAAGAGCCTGATTGCCGTCTCTGAGATCAACGCTGCACCATGTCGGCGCGCACTCGATTTTATTGCACGGCCATGTGCGCGACTCAAGCTCGACAGGTTTGAACGGTATGTATTTTTTGCAGCCCTCTTTCATTTTGACAACCTCCCAAAATAAAACACCCCTACGCAAAAGCATAGGGGTGTGAAGCTTCACACGGTACCACCCTAATTCGGCGAAAACGCCCTCAGAGGTCTCCGAAAAGACCCGGCACATAACGCTGCCAAACGGATCGCCCTATGCATCCGAGGACTTTGAGGCGACCGACTCCGGAATGAGCTATACATCTGTATCGCGGCACCGCTCTCAGCAAACGCGGCTCTCTTGGGCTCGCGCAAACAGATCTTATTTCCTTCACAGTCTTTGCAGTGCTGCCCCTGTCGGGTACAACACTTTGAATTATACCAAATCTCGGAAATTTGTCAAGGGCGAGAGAATCGGGATTACTGTCAGTCATTATAAATGTATATATGACGGTTCTTATGGTAACTGAACGCCCGGATAAGTGTAAAAGAAGTTGAAGAAAAGGGGAAAAAAGTTGGAAAAAGGTGTTGACAAAAGGGGCTGGGAGTGGTAATATAGTCGAGCACTTGAGGGACGGGAAGCGCGAGAGCGCGGAACTGTCCGGGAAAGCAAGTGTCGAGTACCTTGAAAATTAAACAACGAAAGAAACAAGGAACCCTGAGATTCGCGTCTGAGAAGACGCAAAAAGTAATTCCGGGAAACGAAAGTTTCTTGGTAAGATAAGAGCAGAACAAGCTCTGAAATTGATTGTAGCCGCTTAGCGGATATGATACAAATTTTAGAGAGTTTGATCCTGGCTCAGGATGAACGCTGGCGGCGTGCCTAACACATGCAAGTCGAACGGAGTTGATAAGGAATGAGGCTTCGGTCAAAGGAATTATTAACTTAGTGGCGGACGGGTGAGTAACGCGTGAGCAACCTGCCTTTCAGAGGGGGATAACATTTGGAAACAGATGCTAATACCGCATAAGATTACAGTACCGCATGATACAGTGATCAAAGGAGCAATCCGCTGAAAGATGGGCTCGCGTCCGATTAGATAGTTGGTGAGGTAACGGCTCACCAAGTCGACGATCGGTAGCCGGACTGAGAGGTTGAACGGCCACATTGGGACTGAGACACGGCCCAGACT
>CAVFAN010000023.1:0-29069 GCA_963620555.1 bacterium | reverse complement strand
TTGTCGGCGTCTCGAAGTCGGCAACATCGCTCCATGTCTTCTGTTGGACATCGTTAGCCCACGCGCCGTCCTTGTTTAACCGAATCTTCGTGCGCTCAGAGGTTGATGTCATCGTAAAACGATGCTTTTGATATTCGGAGAAATCGCCCGCAAAAACATTCGGACTCGTGCCTTGAAACAGTGCAAGATTGTTTGATGTCGCACTTGTGCGCGAGCCGAATATACCCGCGTTTTTGTTAAGTGCTCCGACTATCTGAAAGTCTATTGTAATATCAGAATCCTGCGTCAGCCTGCGACCCGTGTCAATGTACTGCGTGCCAGAGGACTGCAAGTAGCTCACGGCAATGTAATCCGACGGCAGTCCCTCTATATACTTAGCGGTGCGCAAAAAGAGTGCTCTCCTTCGTCTCATCATGTGCCGTCACCGACCTTCTGGGCCGCCAGGATTTTGTCCTTGAAGCTTAATTCCCATGTCTCGCCGTTTTGAAAATCAGGCGCAGAGCCTATATATCCCGTGCCTGCGGGCAGAGTGACCGTGATATCGCCGCTTGCCGCGAAGCTCAGGCGCATCCAGCACTCAAATTTCGCATTTTCGGGATACTGAACCGTCAGCGTCTGAATCCCCGTCATGAGATATTCCGCATTGTCGGCGAGCGTCGCGGACACACTCGCTGTGCTGTAGATATATCGGGTGGGCTGCGCCTGCGGAGTAAAGCCGAGGGAATTTATTATGACTGCCTTGAGGTCGGCAGTCCCGCCGAACAGTTCCTTGAACTCCTGAATATCCTCCACCGCGGCGGCAAGCTGAGGCAGGATGCCGCACATTTCTTCAAGCTCGCCGTCAATGCCCATAACGGACGGCTCAAAGCCGAGAGTGAACACGGCGGATTTGGTTATCCTCGTCACCTCGAGCTCCTCGCGCTTATGTGCTTCGACCTGAACGGTCAGCTCCCCCGTTGAGGTCAGTGCCTCGGGCAAAGGACAATAGATAACGCCGTCCGTGACATAGGCGGGAGTGCTGTCCGAGCCACTGATGATATTTGACACGATACGGCGGCTAAGCCCGTAGACATCGAAGCTCAGAAGATAATACGAGGCATCGGTTTTCAGCTCGCTGTTGAGCGTGATACAGAGCCTTGCGGCGTTATGCTCCCCGCAAAAGCAGAACGGCTCTTCGATCTGAGCCGTCCCGTCCGAAAGTATTGTTATTTTTATATCTCTCATATGTTTTCCTCCTCGGAATAGTTGTCCTTGAGAAAATTTGCCGTTTCCATGACATCCCTGTGCTCCTTATAGAGCACGTTGAGCAGGGTTTTTATTTTGTATGCCTCCACGCTCGTCTCGGGGTTCGGCAGAGCCGAAAGGCGCTTTCTTTGTTTTGCTATAATCCCATCGAGCACCTGCGCCTGCTCGAAATATTCGTCGGCAAGCTGTGAAAGAGTTCTGTTGAAGGTCATTCGTTTTCTCCTCTCAAAAGATAATCCGTCGTTGTGCCGAAAAATCCGGCAAGCTGCACGAGCTGATGCAGGGAGGGCTCCTTTTCGCCGCTCTCAATCATTCTGAGCGTCCTCGGCTGCATTCCGAGCGCGTCGCAGAGCAGCTGTTCGCCTATGTTCTCGCCGCACCGAAGCTTCTTTATCCTCCCGCCCACGGAGTTCGGCTCGCAGTGCTTCGCCGCGCTCACGGCGAGGGCGCGTCTGACGGCTATCGGCAGAAATTCAACGGATTCTATGTCGTGCTGATACTTCACGACGAAGCTCAGCGCGTCGTATATTTTCCTCTGAGCCTTGTCCAGACACCTTGACACGCTCGACGGGCACACGCCCAATTTTTGAGCTATCGCGGATATTGTAATTCCGTCGAACCAATATGCCTCCGTAACCTGCCTCTCACGCGGCGTAAGCCTTGTTTTTATCGCCTCGTCGGCAAGCGCGGACAAATCAACATCCCTGCGCCGCCATGCGTAGTCGTCCGGCGATTCACAGCCCGGACAGTGCGAGCCGCAGCAGACGCACATCGCCGCCTGCCGCTCCTCGGGAGTCGGAAACGAGAAATCCATCGCCGCCTCGACACTTCTTTTTGACATTTGCTCATCTCCTCGCTTTCTCGAACATTTGTTCGCGTCTATGCTTATAATTATAGTGACACATCAAATATTTGTCAATGGATAAATATTTAATTTGCCACCGAAATTTTGCACTAAATGATGCACAGTCGCTTTTTGAAGGCGTAAAGACAGAGCTCTGTCCGATAAAGAGGTCTGCAAAAGCGGCAAATTTATATTTTAAGCGCGATGTATATGTAGGTCATACCGAGCGCATTGAGAAGATTTTTGCTCCCGTTGACATCGCTCGCTGAGCTGATGCTGAAGCCGTCGGAGGAGATGCCGAGTCCCGACATACCGCCCGACTGAGTTACTGCGGCGATATAGCAGGTCGTTGCAGAGCCGTCAAAGTCCGCTACGGCGGCGGGCATATTCTTGCAGAACAGGAACACTGCCGTCGGCTTGAAGCCAACCTTTATCGAGCGGCTCTTCGCGCCCGTGCCGAGATATGTGCCCATCTTCAGCGGCTCATTCCACAGAGCCTTGTCCTCGGCGGTGACATGCTTTACGGTGTCGCGGATATGCGAGCCGCAGAGCAGGGTCTTGTCAAGAAAGCAGTGAAAGTTGAGTCCTGTCGTGTCGGCGGGACAAAAATCCGCCTGCATAAGTATATATGCGTCGAGCACGAAGGCATCGGTGTCCCTGTCCGCCTTGACGCCCGAGCAGCCGGATTCGACAACATTGAGATCCGTGTCAAATGTAAGGCAGTCGATTATTTTCGTCAGTACATCGTGACAGGTCGCGCCGCCCTTGCCGTAAGGGACATGTATGGCGAGCTTGACCTTTATATTCGCGAGGCGGCAGTATTCGTTTTTGACCAACACTCCCTCGTCGTTTTCGGTGAAGCTGTCAACGATATCCATCTCCGCTATGCCGACTGCGACGGTCACGCGCTTTAGCGGTATCTCCTTTTTGACGGCGGGATATTCGGTTATAAATCTTATTCCGCTCAGACTTGTCTGCTCGGACAGCCAGCTCGCTATCTGCGAGGGAAGAACACTTATTGTACTCATAAAAGCCTCCTTTGTCGGGTCGCCGGGGAAGCCCGACGACCCTTTGAGTTATTCCGTTATCTCGACGACCGTTCTAACGACCGCCCAGACATAGAGCACCTCTTCGCCGAGCTTTATCTTCTCTGCGCGGTCTATCTGATATTTTATATCGCCGTCGATTATCAGCGCATCCTCGTTGACCGTCAGGTCATGCTCGGGCGGACCGATATAGAGATAATAGCCCTGCGAATTGTAGCCTATCTCGGTATTTACGCCGTAGAGATACATCTTGTTTTTGTATCTCAGCGGCTGAATAAAGCCCTTGAACGGCGCGGTCTGCGTGGAGTCGGTGTTCTCGATAACGAGCGTCCTGCCCCACCTTTCAAATTCCGCCGAGAGGTTCATATTTCCACCCCGCAGCAGAAAAAGCCGTCGTCGCTCAGCAGCGGGGTCAGCTCCGCGAGCGCACCGTCGCGCACGGACGCCGCGAATTTGAGTGGGCTGTCCGCGCTCTTTTCAACGGAGATATCGCCCGCCTTGAAGCTCTGTATGCCGTCGGCACTGCCCGCACGGCGCACGCAGAGCGCGTAATACGCAAGCCCCGCAGCCGCCTGAGCTATGCGCACATCGTCTCTGTCCGCATCGGCTCTCAGTCGCGAATTCACGCGCTCAAGGGAGCTTAACGCTATTCCGAGGCAGACTTTTTCTTCGTCCTCGCCGATATCCGTCAGCTGTCTGAGCAGAGAGAGTACGCTCCACTGAGTTATCATGCTCTCACCCCCGCCGTCAGACGGTAAGGGTGCGTGCGGCGGAATCGAATATCCTTGCGAAGCCCGCAGTCGAGCTGATGACCGCTCGCTCGAGCTGGCGGTCGATAAGCTTATCGTACTCGGTGGAGACGGGACCGGTAGTGACCATCTCGAGAGCGCAGCTGCGGTCGATGCCGATTATCTTGCCCGCGGGCACGCAAGAGCCCTTTATAAGGTCTGCGCCGAGAGGAGTTATGACCTCGCCCGTCGCGTGGAAATTAAGACCTGCCGCAGCGTCCCTGAACTCGGTAATGCCGAGCATCTGCGCGACCTGCGCGGGAGCGGCTATAATTGTGTTGAGCTCATAGGGATCGAAGAGGTTCCAGAAGTTTACAAGGTCGGTGTAGGTGAGCTTGCCCGCTGAGGCTACGGAGGCGTTGGAGGCGGCGTTGTCGTTGCCGTCGCCGTTTATGAGCACATCGACCGCATCGCTGAGCTGAGTGCGTGCGATATATGCGCCAATTTGGCGCAGGGTGACGGTGAACAGATCGAGGCGCTGGAAGCGGACAGCCTCATAGGAAGCGACAAGCGAGCGGCCGCGCTTTTTCAGATGAACGAGGTTTGCCTTGCTCTTGACGCTTGTTTCGGGAATAAACGCGCCCTCGGCGACGACCTTGAGCTCCTTTTCATCGTCGCTCGGCTCGCAGGCTATCGAGCGGTAGTCGAGCGAATCTATGACCGTGGTCGATGCGACGATACGCGGCAGGACATTTGCCTCCTGCATACCCTGCCTGACGGCGCGGGAAACATACTCGGGGAAGAGCACGGCGGAGTCGGAGGTCTTGAAGAACTTGTCAACAACGTCGCTGCCCGCTCCGCTGACCTTGATGTCAAATCGCTTGAGCTGACGCTGATATGCGTCAAGTCCCTCGAGAGCGGTGCCGCTGTAATTCTCCGAGGGGTCTATTTTTTCGAGTGCGCCGGTGAAATCACCTGATGCGTAGAGACCTTTTTCAAGTCTGATATTATCAAAAGCAGTCATCTTTTTTCTCCTTTCAAAATCAAAGCATGAAGCTGACGGTCTTGGCGGTTGTGTTGACGCTGAGTACGAGATATGTGTTACCCTTTGTGCTCGCCTTAACTCCGCCCGCGCCGTCCGATGCGAGAGCCGCATAACCGACCGCCGGGGCGTCCGTACCCGTATAGGGCATGGTGACAACACCCGAGAGCTGAACTCCCGCATATCCGCCGTTCATGTTCACGCTGACGCCGCAGAACTTTGCGTCCGCGCCTGCCGCCGAGACGGTATCGTTTGCGCTGACCGCGACGGGCACGCCCGCCTTGAGTCCGCTTGCCGCCTTGAGTGTGAGAACATTCTCACAAAAACCTTTAGTTGAAACTGACATAATTATCCTCCTTTAAATTCTGAACTCGCTGTTGCCCGAATGCGTTTCGGGCTTGGTTGACGAGAGCTGGCTGTTGAGCTTTCCGCCGCCCGAGAAAGCTTTTTTGAGCTCTCTGAGCTGTTCGAGTCCGAGAGTGCCGCATATCGCCGAGAGACTCTCGCCGCGCATATCCGGCAGAGCCGCCGCGCCCATGCGTATCACATCGCATATGAGCTCCTCGCGGTACTCTTTGCCCTCGCGGGCGAGCTGTTCAAGCTCGTCGATATAGCCGTAAAGCCCCGCCGCCTCCGCCTTTGTCAGGGTCATGCCCTCGTTGGCGCAGGAGAGGCGTTTGACAGTTTTCACCGTCTGCTCGTCCGCACGGTAAGACTTCGTGACGCCCGCCGCAGGCTGAGCCGGTACCGCGACAAACGACCACTCATAGGCGTCCGTCGGGTCGCAGAGTATCCTGTGGCAGAGCTTGCCTCCGTACTCCCTGCCCTTTATGTGGGTACAGGGGTCGGCTCGCCCGTCCTTGCCGCACACCGAGCAGACGCTCCTGCCGACCGAGCAGCCGACACTCGTCTCCTTCTTTATCCCCGCGTCTATCTCTTCAATAAGCGCGGCGTTCTTTTCGCTGCGCGGCATATAAGCCCGTGCGCAGAGCTTCGTGTATTTTTCGCCCGCCGAGGTCACTTTGCTTTCGTCCGTCTCGACGGAGCAGGAAAATATCCTCGCCGTCTGATCCCTGCCGCTCATGCTGTGGTCGAATATCCCCGTTTTGCCGACAAAAAGTCCGGCGAGCCTTTCGAGCGCGGGAATATCGAAGCGCTCAAAGTCCCTGTCTATCTCATTGTCGCAGAGCACGATACCGAAGGTATAGACCTCGTCGGCACTGAGCGGCTTTACGGTGTAATTGTTGATAAGCTCCAGCTCCTGCGGAGTCGGAGCACCTGAAAGAATGCTGTCCTGCGTAGTTATCACTCCCCGTTTTCAATCTCTTTTCTTATTTTTTCCGCCTGCGCCGCATAGAGCTCGGCGTGAGCAAGCTCTATGTTGTCCTGAAGGGTCACATCGTCCCACTCGGCAGTCACCTGCGAGGGCGTTCCCTCAAAGAGCAGATATGTGCGGCATATGCGCTCGATGACCGGAGTCAGGATGCGGCGGTATGCGTCTATTTCGCTGGTGAGCACATCCGCCTGCTGGCTCGACATACGCTCCGTTGACGACCATGACAGACCGAGCATGAACGGCGGAAGTCCCGTTTTCGCGACTATCTGTTCGAGCATCTGGCGCACCGGCACCTCGCTGTCGAGGATTTGATTGTCCGCACCGATGACCTTTATCTGAACATCGCCGACGGCGACAAAATCCTTGACCGCGCCGCCCGTCTGCATCGCCTCGCTCCACTCCTTTGCCACCTGCATGGCGCGCTCCTTGGCATATGCGCGGTCGAGCGAGTCGTTCTGCGGCTTATATGTGACGGCGAAGCGGACGTTTCCCATACGCTCCCAGTTGAGCCCGACAGTCTTGTAGATTTTCATGAGTATCCCGCTGACAAACGGCAAGCCTTTTAGCATCGAGCAGCCGCAGACTTCGCCCGGCTGCGGGTTGAGCACGGACAGCAGCACAAGCTCCGGTCGCCTGACCGGCAACGGCATACCGACGCACGAGGCGGAGAAGATATCGACCCCGATGCCGTCCGAGGCGCGGCGAAGCTCGATGTTTTCGAGCGGAGAATTGAAGAGTGCCGCGATATGCCCGTCCGCATCCGTCACCATCTCACCGACCGCCGTGCCGCAAGTCAGCAGCTGCTCAAAATAAGTTGAAACAAAGCTTTCGAGTCCGAACTGGTTTCCGCCGACAGGGACATTGCGAACGAAATTGTCGAGCTTGTGCTGCAGCCGCCCGTCGGCGCACCTGACCTCAAAGCCGCCCGTCAAACGGACGGTCTTGAAAATTGCGGCATCGATTATCGGCACCGCTTCGCGCAGGGCGTAATAGAGCCGCGTCTGATTGCCGCCGAGCGGAGTGTAGCTGTCGAGCAGTCCGAGACCCGACGCGGGACGCGCCGAGGTCTGCACCGCCGCAGGCTCGGGAGCGGTTTTCTTTCTTTTGAACGGATTTATTGTTATTCCTCCTTTTCATGACAGCCGACCGCCCGACCGTCATCTGCTCATGGCGAGTGCGAAAAAGCCGTCCTCCTCATGCGCGAGCACTGTGGAGACGAAATAGCGCACATCGTCCATGGCGTGGTCGTATTCCTTTCTCGGAGCATCGCGTGCGGCAGTGTTGTCCCATCTGTAGAGGGAAAATTCCCGAAGGCAGTCCGTGCATGACTGCGAGAAAAGGATGCGCCGCTCCTTGAGGGCATCCGAAACGCGGCGGATGCCGTCTATAACATCGTTCTTTGCGGGCACGGCGCGAAACCTGCCGTGGCGGCGGATACATTCGAGAAAGCTCGCGGCGGAGGGGTCGGCTATGACCGCCTCTATACTGAGGTCGCCCGCGAGCTGTTCGAGCGCGGCATAGTGCTCCTCGTCGGTGCGCTGCTCGCCCTCCCTGCGGCTGTCGAAATAGTATTCGCTCAGCCTGTACCACCGCCCGCCGTACTCGCCCCAGAGTCCGAACGACGACGGGTTGACCGTGCCGTAATCGCAGGAGATGAAGTAGCGCGACGGTATGCCGGCAGGCTCCGCGACATGAACCGAGCGCGAAAAGAACGGGTAGACAAGCCCCTGCGCCGCGACCCATTTGCCCAGCACGAAGCGGTCGTAGAACGCGCCGCTGTAAAGGCTCTCGTATCTGCGCTTTATCGCGGGCGTGAGCGACGGATTGTCGTCCATGGTGAAATGAATATACAGGCAATTTTTCTCTTCGCTCTTTTTTATCCACTCCTCGTAGAACCAGTGCAACGGCGTGTCGGGGTTGCAGTTGAACCACAGTTTCGAGCCGTCGAGCGAGCAGCGCGCAAGAGCCTGCTCAACGAACGAGCGCGGCATCAGGGCGACCTCATCGAGCAGAACGCCGCCGAGCGTCATGCCCTGAATAAGCGCCGCAGAGCCCTCGTCCTTGCCCCCGAAGAGGTAGAATCGGTTGCGCCTGCCCGAATATTCAATCTCCACCAAATGCTGTGACAGCTTCTCGCGGCAGTCGAAGCCGAGCCGGCGCAGAACGGGCAGAATCGGTGTGATGATATTTCTTCTCAGCGAAGTCACCGTCTTGCCGCACAGCGCGAATGAGGTGTCGTCAAACGCTGAAAAAGCCCATGCGACGAACGATACGGACATACATACCGTCTTGCCGGAGCGCACCGCGCCGTCGCAGATTATTGCGTCAAAATTCCTGTCAGGGCTTGACGGACACCACCACGAGAGCACCCGAAGCTGTTTTTCCGAGAAGCTCTCAAAGGCATTGTTTTTGCGCTTACTCACCCGCATCATCCCCGCGCAGAGCACGCGCACTGCGGTCGAGAGCGCAGAGAAAATCCGAACTTTCCCCCGCCGAAGCGGAATTGCTCAGCTCACAGAGTCGGTCGAGTGCCTTGAGCCGGTCAAAAAATTTGACCTCCAGTCCCCCGCCCTTCGGGCGTTTGATATCCGATACCATCGTCAGATCCAGCTTTTCTATCTCCGACCCGTCCGGCAGCTCGTCCGACAAAATGAGCTTCACCGCATCCGCAACGCTTCCGAAAGCGAGGCGGCGGTAGCCCTCCGTGACCTCCGCAAGCTTCGCGTCGCGCTCGTTTTCGAGCTTTGCTATTCGCTTTTTTATCTCCGGGTCGGCGAGCAGCTTCATAGCCGTCCGCTCCGGATGAACCGAATAGCCCGCCCGCGCAGCCGACGCACGCGGTTCGCGGGACGCGACAAAGAAGCGGCAGAAATTCTCCTCCTTCGGAGAAAGCGGTTCTTTCTTTTTCATACTCTCATCTCCTCATCTATGTTCACGGGTTCTTCGGCGGCGGTCTCCGAAGCGCCCGTCACCCATAGCGAAAACGCCCCGATTTTTTGCACGGCAATGCGCAAAAAACAGCGGAGCGTCGATAAAGTTCATATTTTATTAACATTTGTAGAAGTAAAAAGTCTGTTTTCGCCTGTTTTCAGGCATTTTTCGGCTGATTTCCCCCGTTTTCGGTGATTGCCGCCGATTAATAAAGATTTTTGCTCTTTTGCTTGACTTTTGAGGTCATGGGGTATAAACTAATGTAGGAGTGCAAAAAGCTCTCCCGACACAAATACTTTTTGAAAAGTGGTGAAATTTTTTGGGCAGCGACAAACCTAAGCCGCGAAGTCGGCAAACTGAAAACAAAACTGTGGGGTCACGCCCGAAAAAATTCAACCGATAAAAAAATCGGCTCTTTTTGCGTGCGCCTCACGGAGAAAGAGGTGCAATATGAGCCGTGATATTCTGGAAAATATCAGCACACTGTTGGCAGAGGGCAAGCTTGCCGATCTGCGTGAGCAGCTGTGCGACATGAACGTCGTTGATATAGCGCAGGCGATGGAATCGCTCCCGGAAGACGAGCTGCTGCGGATATTCCGCATCCTCCCCAAAGACATATCGGCGGACGTTTTTTCTTATCTTGAGCCCGACTCTCAGGCGCAGCTTCTGGGTCTTATAACCGATGCGGAGCTTGAGAGCCTGCTCGACGACATGTTCCTTGACGACACCGTTGACTTCCTCGAAGAAGTTCCGGCAAACGTCGTGCGCCGCGTACTCGCAAAGGCGGACAGCGAGACGAGATGCCTCATAAACAGATTTTTGAAATATCCCGAAAACAGCGCGGGCTCGATAATGACCATCGAGATGGTCGAGCTGCACGACTTTTTCACAGTCGGGCAGGCAATCGAGCACATCCGCTTGACCGCCGTTGACAAGGAGACGGTCTACACCTGCTTCTGCATCGACGACAAGCGCCATCTTATCGGCACGGTTGCCCTGCACACGCTGCTGACGGCAAAGGACAACGAGCTTATCCGCGACATAATGGACACCGACTCCCAGTTAATCTGCGTCAACACGCTTGACGACCAGGAGAAGGTCGCGGACATCGCAAGAAAATACGACTTGCTCTCCGTTCCCGTCGTTGACAACGAGTCAAGGCTCGTCGGCATAATCACGATAGACGACATAGTTGATGTCATCGAGGACGAAAACACCGAGGACTTCGAGAAGATGGCAATGCTTCATCCCTCGGACGACAACTACCTCAAGACCGGCGTTTTCAAGCTCGCAAAGAACAGAATCCTCTGGCTTCTGGTGCTCATGGTCTCGGCGACCTTCACGGGCAAGATAATCGAAAACTACGAAAATATGCTCGCGGCAGTCGCGGGACTCACCGCCTGCATACCCATGCTCATGGACACTGGCGGAAACGCCGGAAATCAGACCTCGACGCTGATAATCCGCGGTCTTGCGCTCGGTGAAATTCACCCGAAGGACTATCTGAAAATACTGTTCAAGGAAATAAGAGTCGCGCTCATCTGCGGTCTGATACTCGCGGTTGTCAACATTGGCAGAATGATGATCTTCTCCTCCGGCGGAATGCCCGTTTATCTCGTTGTTTCCGGCGCGATGGTCTGCGCGGTCATAGTGGCGAAGATAATCGGATGCACCCTGCCGATAGTCGCAAAGCTCGTCAGGCTCGACCCCGCGCTCATGGCGGGACCGATGATAACGACCATAGTCGATATGGTCACTCTGCTCATCTACTTTGCGCTCGCAAAAGCGTTTCTTGCGATATAAAATATCATCCGTATATTTAATGTCCCCGCGAACGGACGGCATCTTGCTTCGCCGTCCACTCGCAGGGGCATTTTTTCTTTAAAAGGCTCAATATTGTCGGCGCACGGGGACAATATTATTTTTCAAAGAAAAACTTCTTTGCCGCCGCAGCGGCGGGACCTATAAAGCTGTGCTTTCCGTCAAGCGGGGAAAGTCTGATATATTTTTTGTCGAAGCCGGGATAATACCGCGCACACCGTTCGGTAAACAGGTCAAAGATATAGCTTTCAAACATATAGCCGAACACCACTACGCTTCCCGGCGCGATGACCGTGGCGGCATTTGTGACCGCCTTTGCAAGGCTGTCCGCGCAGCTTTCGAGCTCGGTTTTGACCGCGCTGTCGCTCTTTGCCGATGAAAGAATTTGCTTTATGTCAATTTTCTCTTTATCGCCGCCGGTAGCCTTGAACAGCGTCGGCGTTGTTTTTTTTGAATACACCACCTCAATGCGTCTTATGACCGCGTGCGCCGAGACCTCCGTTTCGAGACAGCCCCTGCGCCCGCAGCGACACCTCTCGCCGTTGGGATCGACGATATAGTGCCCTATCTCCGACGAGCTGCTGTCGGTGCCGTTGAGCACCTCGCCGTTTATAACTATCGCCGAGCCGACTCCCGGACCCCATTTCACGAACAGAATGTTGTCCGCGCTGTGTTCTCTGTCAAAAATCAGCGAGGCGAGCGCAAACGCCTTGACATTGTTCTCAACGCAGACGGGAACGCCCGTCTCATATTCGAGTATCTTTTTAATATTTATCCCCGGACGCCACACTCCGTAGCTGCCGGTCGTTTCTCCGCTGCTGCCGTCAACGCCGCCGACTATTCCGACGCCCATGCCGATAAGCTCAGTGCCGTCGGACGGGGCGTTTTTGATAAGCCCGCGGCAATTCTCGCCGACCGCCCGCAGAAAGTCCTCGGGCTTCGTGTCCTTCGGGAGCTGCATATATCCTCCCGTTATTTCCTCGCCGCCGAGCGTGCATATTCCCGAATAAAAGCCGCCCGCATCGATGCTCACGGCGAGAACGGTAAACCTTGATGAATTGAGCGAAAGAATTATCTTCCGTCTGCCCGCTCCCGCGCCGTCGGACAGTCCGCATTCGCTCACCGCGCCCTCAGCTATCAGCTCGGCGCATATCTTGCTGACTGCCGCAGGGGTCAGCCCGAGCGAGTCCGCAATATCCTTGCGGCTCATGCTCTTTCTGCCGTTGAGCAGATAGAGCACCGAAGCTCTGTTTGCGTTTTTTATGCGGCTCATATTAAAGCCGGTGTAATCCATAGAGCCGCCTCCTACCGTAAAAATCAGCCGTCTTTTTGCCCGTATATCAAATTATTTTATGAACAGCAGCGCACCCGAAGCTATGAGCAGAACATATGTTATCTTCATAAAAAGCGCACGGCTCATCTTTCTGCACAGCAGACTGCCGATGAACATCGCCGCAAAAAGTATCACGGCGGATATGCCGAAGAGCAAAAGCAAATTCTTGTTCCAGAGTCCCGTTCGTATATCATCGGCAAGGATTATTCCGTTGAGGACTATCCAGCAAGCGGAAAGCGTGGCGCGAAACTCCTGCTTGTCGCTCACCTTGCCCGTCATATATGACACGAGCAGAGGTCCGCCGCAGACGAACATACCGTGAGTCACTCCCGCCGACACCAACAAAAGCGCGGACACGATTTTTCCGTGACCGTGTTCGCCGCCCTTTCGCAAAAAGGACTTGTATATGCCCCACACGGCGGTCAGAATGACCACGACCCCAAGCAGGATATACATCATCCGCTCCCTGCCCTCAAGCACACTGCGCAGAGCGAAGCCCGCGAGCATACCGACGGTCATAACGGCGACTGTTTTCAGAAATTCCTTTTTGTTCACGCTCTTTCTGTTCGCGGCGACTATATATATACCCGAGAGCAGACCGAGGGCGTTGAGTATCGGCTTTGCGGTATCGAACCCGACGAGCATCACGCTCGGCGGCATCGCGAGCATAGTCCCCGCAAATCCGGTTATTCCCTGGATGATGTTAGTAAGAAACACAACCAGAAGAAAAAGTATTTTCTTCGCCATATCAGTATTCGTTTATCTCCACGCCGAGCATCTCGGCGAGAGCGCACAGCTCGGCCTTCACATCGCCGTAAATAACAACGAGATGCGGCTCCCAGCCGTCCCTGACGCCGCGCATTATCAGCTCGCGGGCATCGGTGTCTGTTTTCACCACCGCGCTCGTGCCGTAGAACTGCTTGGGCTTATCGAGCGCACTGCCGGAGGAGACAAAGAATCTGAAGCTTCCGTCCGGCTTTTTGCCGACTCTAAAAACCGTTACCCTGTCGCACGGCATACAGCCGAACTCCATGGTCGGACCTATTTTTCTGTTGCAGTGAACGCCTACGCACGCGCCGGTATCTTTGCGGGCGAGCGAGCACGCCGCCGTTCCGCAGTGCCAGAAGGTGACGGTGTTCTCTTTTTCATCAAGCGACACCGGGTCGCCGAAGAACACGCTCTTATTGCTCAAACGCATACCGATGAACATTGACAGTGCGCCGTATGTATCCGCTTCGCACGCGGCGGCGACGCCCATATCGTTGAGCATGGCGAGCACCGCGCATACGGGCGTTCCGAACGAGGTGAAGAAATCCGGCCAGCATCTTGATGAGAGCGCTCCTATGCCGGATTTCTTTATATATTCGTCGTAGGCTCTGTAAAGCCGCGCAAAATCGAGCGCGTTCTTGTCAAGGGTGTTCTCAAGACCGTTCATTGATTTTTCGGCTCTTTCGAGATATTCCCTCGCCTCGGCATCCGAATATGTCTGCGCCCTTTCGATAAGCTCGCGTGTCTCAATCGATTCGAGGGTAACTCCGAAGCTTTTCAGCAGCTCGGCGTCGAGCGCCCTGCCGAAGCCGAAGCCCTGCGGAGTGTGTCCGACACTCGCCATTTTAAGGCTTTTAAGATCCTTTCTGACCTGAGCCGCACGGATATACGCGCCCGTCTCGGCAATCACGCTCTCTTCCTCCGGCGAGCCGAACACATAGCCGAACTGCTCTTTGCGGAAATATTTTATCGTATTCGCGGCGGAAAACGCACCCGTCAGCGAATTTAGTCTGAGGCGTCCGCCGTCTATGACCGGCTCCCTGAGCGTCCAGAGCAGGACAGGGCAGTCAAATCTCTTGAGCACCTCGGAGACATAAGCCGAGTTTGCGAAGGTTATGTTCTGGAGCACTATAAGATCGGGCGAAAGCCCGTAAAGAAAAGCGGTCAGCTTGTCAACAGACAGCAGCATTTCATCGGGGCACACCGTGTCCGCGCAGAGCGAGCGGAGCATCTTTTTTGATTTTTCAAACTGTTCCCCCGCGCTGACCAACTCGAAGGTGGGCACGCCGATGGGGACATATGCGAGCTGAAAGCTGCTCATTTCATCAGTTCCTTTATTTATAAAATAGTTCTTTGTTTTCACCGAGAACGCCCGGATGCGCCCCCTGCTTTATCAGCGGCTCGCGCTCGGGATGAGCGATGACCCACTTGTTTCGTTGAAGCAGGAGCACCGATTCGGGGTCAGAGCCTTTGCCCTTTTCCGTCAGCGGGGTGTTCGTGCCGCGGGCAAGTATGACTATATCCTTGAAGCCCCCGTCGCAGACGCGGCAGGGCGACAGGTGCAGGGTGGTCTGATACATCTCAACAGCCGTCCCCGCAGGTACAAAAAACACCTGTGCATTTCGGATATCGTAGGTGTTGTCCCTGATATCCCAGACATGACCGAGCACGAGCATGAAAGGAGTCACGGCGTAGTTTATCTCCGAGCATTTGTGATACTCAAAGCCGTTATAGGTCGTGTTTCTGCCGTTGCAAAAGCCTATCTGCACGGGCATCGAGCCGTAGAGAGTATTTTCGACATCGGCTTTGATTTCGAGCTTCTCAAGCTCAGAAACGCTCGGAACATATATATTTCCGTTTTCGGGAATATCCGTTTTTTCGCGCATATACGCGTCCGCCTGCGAAAAATCATAGCCCTCAAGCACCCTGCCATAGGACGCGAAGTTTGAGTCAAAAACGGAAATGACCGGCACATCGTTGACGGCGTTGAGTGTTTCAAGCATCTTTTTCACCGCTGACCACCTTGTAAGTCGCACGGAAATCCTCTTTGCCGAGACCCTCCGCCATGCCCTTGTCATAGACCGCCTTGGCGTTCTTCATTCCCGGCATCGGGAAATGCGCCTCGGCACTCAGTCTCTCGCAGATTCCGAGATCCTTGTGCATATTTTCCAGCGAGAACGCGGTCGTCCAGTTTTCATTCTTTATATTCTGCGCCTGACCGTCGAGATAAAAATTCTGACCTCCGCCGTAGGATATCGCGGCGGCAAAATCATCGACAGAAATTCCCTCGAGCCTTGCGAGCGCAAGAGTTTCGTTGACTCCGTTCTGAATCTGCGCCACAAGCGTGTTGTGGCATATCTTCATCACAAGACCCATGCCGTTTTTGCCCATACGAATAATATTGCTGCCCATATAGGCTAAAATCGGGCGTATCTTTTCAAAAGTCTCCTCATCCGAACCGACATATATTCCGAGCGTACCGCTGACTGCGGCGGGTCGCGATTTGACGACGGGGGCATCTGCAAAGCGTGCGCCGACCGCTTTCACATCCTCCGATATTCCCACGGAGACGGCGGGGTCAATGGTGCTCATATCGATGCAGGTCTTAGTCCCGTCAAGTACCGGCAGGACAGCCTCATAGACCGAGCGCGAATGCTCGGATTTGGGCACCATGGTTATTATGACGTCGCTCTTTTGGGCGAGCTCGACACTGTTGTTGCATGCGACACCGCCGAGCGTGACCAGTGCTTCGACCTTTTCGCGGTCAAGGTCATACAAAAACACCTTGCCGTCATGCTTTTGGATTATGTTGGCGCACATCGCCTCGCCCATTATTCCGAGACCGATGAATCCTATATTCATTTCTGCCACCTCACTCGGTCACCGTGTTGTCCCACGCATTTGTGAAAATGCCGAGACCCTGAACGGTGTAGGCATGCTTGATGCTCTCAAGATAGACATCGAGTCCGCAGGTGACGATATCCGCGCCCGCTGTTGCGCAGTCAACAAACTGCTTGGGCGTTCTTATCGCGGCGCAGATTATCTGCGTTTTGCCGTAGAAGCCGTAGTTTTTGTATATCTTAACGATATCTGCGATATACTGCTTGCAGTCCTCGCCGTTTGCCTCCTTCCAGCCGATGAACGGAGAGACGAACAGAGATCCGTTCTTCGCCGCCCATATGGACTGCGCGGCAGAGAAAACGAGGGTGAGGTTCGTTCTTATGCCCTTCTTTTCGAGCTTACGCGCCGCTGTCACGCCCGCCTCGGTACAGGGTATCTTTATAACGAAGTTCGGCGACATTGCGGCTATCCTCTCAGCCTCTTTTATCATTTCTTCGGCGTCGTCAAGGTGCGGATTTATCTCAACTGAGATGGGAAACTTTTCATAGCCCTCTATCCCCTCGTCTTTTACCCACTGCGCAAGCTCGGCGATGACGGTCAGAAACGGCTTGCCGCTGTTCATAATATGCTTGGGATTCGTTGTCACGCCGTCGATGCCGAAGGTGTTGTATGCAAATTTTATTTCGTCTATCTTTGCGCTGTCAAGAAAGTATTTCATTTTATATTGCTCCTTTATTCTTCGCTTGTTTCCGTATTGTTTCTTTCCTCGTTCATCTCCCTGAGTCTCTCCTTTGTCAGAGGATAGAATATTCCGAGCGAAAGAGCCATAAGCAGGCACATAAGCGCGGGCAGAGCCGTTGAAACGTTGTAAAGCTTCTCGACCGCCTGAGCCGTAATGTTCTTCGCGTCGTAGCCGATGATGGTGAGAACGCCCGTTCCGAGGACGCCGGCTATTGTCTGACCGAGCTTTCTCGTAAACGAGAAGAAGGCGTAGGATGTACCCTCGTCGCGCTGACCGGAAAGAGTCTCCTGATAGTCGATAACATCCGTCACAAGTGCCCAGACCTCAAGCACGAAGAAGGTCATGCCGAGACCCGAAAGGAAGCAGAATATGAAGAAAACAACAACGCTCTTCGTGCCGATGAGCCACAAAATAAGGTTTGCGGCGAACGCGACGACCATTCCGACCGCGCACGCCTCCTTCTTACCGAAGCGGCGCACGACCTTCTGAAGCACGGGCAGCAGAAGCGCCATGGGCAGATAGGTGAAAACCGTGACGAGAGAATAAAGCTCGGGCTTTCCGAAATAATCGAGGAACAGATAGTTATAAGTGGTCTGTGTATACTGCTGAGTGGCAATGAGCAGCATCGACGCTATACACAGGGCAATAAAGGGTCTGTTTTTGAGAAGCGACTTGACGGTCTTGCTGACCTTGACCTTCTTCTCGGTAGGCTTTGACACAACGCGCTCGGTGGTCATCTTGTAGCAGAGCTGATAGACAAGTATACTCAGCACGCCGAGCACGGCGACTCCGATGAGCAGCTTGTTGCCGTCGAGAACTCTTTCGCCTGTTGCGGCGACCGTAGAATAGACGAACAGAGGCAGAAGTATCTGACCCGGCAGACCGCCGAAGCCCGCGCCTATCGAACGGAACATTGACAGCGACGAACGCTCAAGCTCATCGGTCGTTATAACGGAAGCCATTGAGCCGTAAGGAATATTGACTATCGTATAGAGCATACCGTAGCCGATATAGGTTATATAGGCGAAGGCGAGATACTGACCCTCGCTCAGCCCCGGAATCTTGACGAACATCAGCACACCGAAGATGGCAAGCGGGGTCGAGAACCAGCGCAGATACGGGCGGAATTTGCCGTTCTTTCCCGGAGTGCGCGCATCGACGACCGCGCCCCACATCGGGTCGTTTATCGCATCCCATATTCTTGCGATGAGGAAAAGCAATGTTATCTTTTTCGGGTCGATATACAGCACGTTCGTATAGAACAGCTGGAGAAACGAGCCGACGAGCGCAAAGGTCAGCAGACCTGCCGCGTCGCCGAGGGCATAGCCGACCTTGTCCTTCATTCCTATGCCGTAGGTCTTGTTCTGCAATGTAGCGGGTGTCGATGCCATTGTTGTTAAGCCTCCTTGAGTTTTTCAAAAATTTTGGAGTATTCGCTGCTTTTTCTGTAAAATACGGGAACAGTGCCTATCGGCGCGTCTATCGCGGCGCTGCCCTTCCCGTATTCTCTGCCGTTCCAAATGCTTATCCACTCATCGTCGGGGAAGTATACTTCCCTGCTTTTTGCGCCCTCCCTTATTATCGGGGCGACAAGCAAATCTCTGCCGAGCAGATATTCCGTGCTCTCTTTTCTCTCGTGCTCGCCGTCATAGTGATAGAACAGCGGGCGCGTCACGGGGATTCCGCGCTCGGCGTTGAGCCTTGCCATATCCATAAGATACGGCTTGAGCGCACGGTGTATGCGTGAGAATTTCGCGTGGTGAGAAAGCACCTGTTCGTTCGCGTCAAACTGCGCGTTGAGATCCGGATTTGAGCCCTCGTGTGCCCGCATGAGCGGGCTGAAGGCGTTCATCTCCGCCCAGCGCATGAACAGCTCCGGATTTCTCCGCATCTTCGCGAAGGTCGTATACCCGCCGATGTCGCTGTGAGTCAGACCGAAGCCGCACATCGAAAGCGAGAGCGACGCGGGAATGACCGACGGCAGACCGAAATCGACTGTCCAATCCGTGTGCTGATCCCCCGCCCACATGAGGGTTGAATACTTCACGGTGTCGGTATATCCGGCGCGGGTGAAGAAGAATATCTCTCCGAGCTTTCCCGTCTCCTCAAGAGCCTCGCGGTTGACCTTTGCCCAGCGCGCAGGCCATGAGTTGTGCACCTTTTTTGCGTCCTCGCCGCTGAAAAGCACGCAGTCGGTCGGGAGATATTCGCCGAAATCAGCCATCCAGCCGTCAAGACCGAAGTCTATCATATTTTTCTTAATAACGCTCTTTATCCACTCATACGCCTCGGGGTTCGTGAGATCCACCATGGCGGCGGGGAAGGTGGTTATCTTGACGAGGTAATCCTTTCCCTCGCTGTCCTTGACGCAGTAGCCCATCTTTGCGGCATAGGCGTAGAGAGGCTTCTCTATGGCGAGAAACGGGTTTACATATCCGAGGAAACGCACGCCGCGCTCCTTGAGCTCCCATATTTTTTTGTCAAGCTCCGGGTAGCGTTCGCTGTCCCACTCCCAGTTCCACTGGAGCTGCTTGCCGAAGGCGGTGACGCGCCTGCCCTCCCAGTCCTGACACCATACGCCCGCGACCGCCGTATCATACTCGGCGGCCTTTTCGAGCTTGTCATAGACCGTCTGTGTGCCGCCCTGGATGCCGAGAATCGCGCCGTCATATGCCCATTCGGGCAGCTCCGGCTGCCTGCCGAGCAGCGAGCTGAGCTTTTCCGACAGCTCCTCAAAGCTCTGCGCTATGCCGATGTATATAGGACAGATGTCGTTGACGCTTATTTCATGGTACTTCTTTTTTCTGAAATCAAACACGGCATAGTCCGTCGTGTCGCAATGAACGAAATATTTTTTTGATGACACGAAGGTCGGCTGGGCGTAATATGTCTCATAGTTTGAATAGGGCTGCTTGCGGTTGACCGCCTTTATGTTCAGAGAGGATTTGATTATCTTGCGCGCTATCTGACCGGCGTTTATATGCTCGGCGACCCACACCCTGTGCTTCTTGCCGCGCAAATCAAATTCGGCAAAGGTCTCTCCCCCGCCGTACACCGATTCATCCGCAGCCGCGAGGATTCTGAAGGTCAGTCGGTTATATTCGCCGCCGTCAAGAATACGCGGAGCGAATTTCAGTATCCTGTTATCCTCAGTGACCGAAACCGAGAGCACCGACGCGCCGTTTTTGTCGGAAAAATCAAGCTCGGCTCTGTCGCCGTACTCCTTGACGCTCGAGAGGAAAAGCCTCGTTTCAGAAAGCTTTTTCTGCCGTATCTTGAAGCTGCCGCGGCTCATGCGATAGCTCGGCTCGACCCTGCCGACGCTGACAAACAGATTCTCCGCCGTCAGCTCAACATCGCCTCCGTCGGACGCCGCAATATGCAGAGCATCGCCGTTTGACCGGATCTTCATTTGCACATCCCCTTTCGCCCGAGGCATTGGCACGGGCAATTAGTTAATCGTGTTAATTAATTACGCATTCATTTTACTACCGATCCGGTGCAAAGTCAACAGTTTAACCCGATGTTTGGCATAAAATTTAAATAAACCGACGGATATTAAAGATTCCCCGAAGTGAGCCGTAACGGACATAAAAACAAAAGATGAGTCTGCCGCATTTCGATGCAGAAAGCGGTTTCTTTGCCCCGAAGCCGTACAAAGATACTGAGAGCGGGCAAAAAAGCACTTAAAATAGAAAAAACAAAGGTCATAATCCGCGTTTTCAGTCGCGAATTATGACCTTCAACCTTTTTTACTCTTTGGTCTGCGCTAAATGCGACAGCCCCACCGAACTCAGCTGATTACTTGCTGAGCTCTGCGAAATACTTAATGGTTCTGACCATCTGGCTGGTGTAGGAGTTCTCGTTGTCGTACCACGAAACAACCTGAACCTCATACAGATCGTCAGCGATCTTAGCAACCATGGTCTGAGTTGCATCGAAGAGAGAGCCGAATCTCATGCCGATAACATCGGAGGAAACAATGGGATCCTCATTGTAGCCGAAGGAAGCGGAAGCAGCAGCCTTCATAGCGGCGTTGATGCCTTCCTTGGTCACATCGCTGCCCTTGACAACGGCGGTAAGGATGGTGGTGGAGCCGGTCGGCACGGGAACTCTCTGAGCGGAGCCGATAAGCTTGCCGTTGAGCTCAGGGATAACAAGGCCGATAGCCTTGGCAGCGCCGGTCGAGTTGGGAACGATATTGGCAGCGCCTGCACGGGCACGTCTCTTGTCGCCCTTTCTGTGGGGACCGTCAAGGATCATCTGATCGCCGGTGTAAGCGTGGATGGTGGACATGATACCGCTCTGGATGGGAGCGTAATCGTTAAGAGCCTTAGCCATGGGAGCAAGGCAGTTGGTGGTGCAGGAGGCTGCACTGATGATAGCGTCGTCGGCAGTGAGGGTGTTCTCGTTGACGCTGAAGACGATGGTCTTGAGGTCATTGCCTGCGGGAGCGGAGATAACGACCTTCTTAGCGCCTGCATCGATGTGAGCCTGGCTCTTAGCCTTGGAGCAGTAGAAGCCGGTGCACTCAAGAACAACATCAACATCAAGCTCTCCCCAGGGAAGATCCTTCGCGTTGGGCATGGCATAGATGGTGATCTCCTTGCCGTCAACTATGATAGCGCCGGGAACCTTGACAGTCTTGCCGTCCTCTTCATACTCAGCAGCCTTGAAGTCTACGGTGTGAAGATTCTCGCCTATTCTTCCGCAATAGCCGCCCTGAGCGGTATCGTACTTGAGAAGGTTTGCAAGCATCTCGGGGCTGGTAAGATCGTTGATAGCGACAACCTCATAGCCCTCTGCGCCGAACATCTGACGGAATGCAAGACGACCGATACGGCCAAAGCCGTTAATAGCAACTTTAACTGACATTTGAATTCCTCCGTTGTTAGTATAATTGGTTATTGGTTACATACCTCATATATTTTAGCCGTTTTTGTCCCCATATGCAAGCAATTTGATAAAATTTTACAGATACAGGAAAAGTTTCGTTAATCTGCCCAAAATATTGCGGCATAAAACCCGAAAGGACATAATACTGCCGAAAAAACGGCGCGGAGATTTTGACATATCGGCATCATTATTTTATCTCTAAAAGCAAAACGGGGCTGTCGCATTTAGATGCAGAAAGCGTTTTCTTTGCCCCGAAGCTGTATGCAGATACTGCAAGCGGGCAAAAAGACGCTTAAAAGAGCAAAACAAACTAAAGGAAAGGTCATAATCCGCGTTCTCAGCCGCGAATTATGACCTTCAACCTTTTTTGCTCTTTGGTCTGCGCTGAATGCGACAGCCCCGCAGCATTTCTTATTTTATGTCTCAGCCCTCTTCAGAGTTGCCCGCGAGCATGGAGACGGCAGCCTGGAGCTGGGTGTCTCTCTCCTTTTCGAGCGTGCTGAGATTCTCTCTGAGCGAATCCGCAAGGATAATTTCGGTGTCCGGAGTCAGCCCCTTGCCGTCGAAGCTCTCGCTGATATAGGGCAGCATCTTCGAGGTGGTCAGCACGACTGCGCCGCCGTCACTGAGCTCAAAGGTCTCCTGAACATCGGCTCTGCCGGCTGTCTTTTCGCCGATAAGGAACGCCTTGCCGAAATCCTTGAGGTCGCAGGCGAACAGCTCGCCGTAGCCCGCGGTGTCGGAATTTATAAGCACCGCCATGGGCATCGTTATATCCTTGGCGTCGGAGCTGTAGGTCTTGACGCTGTTGCCGTTTTTGTCAACGAGCGTCGCGAGCGCCTTGTTGCCGTCGGTCGCCGTCGGGACAAGATAATCTATAACCCGACAGGTGTATTCTATAGTTCCGTCATAGGTCGAGCGCACATCGAAAACAAGGCTCTTCGCGCCCTCCTTCTTGAGCTGCTCGACCGCCTTTTCAAGCTGGCTTAAGGTGTTCTTGTAGAACGCGGATATCTTTATATATCCGACCGTACCGATAAGCTCGTAGCTGACGGTCTGGTTCGTGTAGCCGAGGACGACATTGACGGATTTGTCAACATCGTCGCGCCTGTAGGTGAGGCTGACGGAGGTCAGCTTTATGCCGCTGAGCCTGCCCGCCATTTCGCTGCTGTTTGCGGCAGTGACCGTGTCGCCGCCTATGGCGACTATCTTATCGCCCTTCTGAAGTCCCTCGGTCTGCGCCGGAGAATTGGGATAGACCTCGGTTATGAGCAGATACCCGCTCTCGGGGTCCGTCTCGACCTCAACGCCGATGCCCGCGCTGCGTCCCTCAAGCTTTGAGGAATAGAGCTTGTAGTCGTCCGCGTTCATATAGCGGCTGTAATTGTCGCCGAGTCCGTTGATATAGCCGTTTTCGAGGTTCGAGTCAAGCAGAGCCTCGTCTATATCGCCGTAATAATTCGAGCGGACGATCTTATCGACCTCCTCGACCGCGTCATACATCTGCGCGCGCTTGGGAAGGTCTGTTATCAGCTTGTTGTACATACGCTGCGAGACCGACATCGTTATTGCAAAGGTCGCGGTCGCACTCAGAATAATGAGCGCAATCGCAAGTCCGAGTGAAATTTTTTTGTTCATTTGCTTTCACGTTCCTTCCTGCCCGGGATCAATTCGGAGGCGTGACAAAATTGAGAGGATTGAGTCTCGTGACAACACCGTTCTTGACCTGCATGACCTGGAAATGGACATGAGGTCCGGTGACATATCCCGTGCTTCCTATATAGGCGATGACCTCGCCCTTTTCAACATACTGCCCCGCCGAGGCGACTATGCTCGAGCAGTGGCCGTAATATGTTCTGTATCCGTCGCCGTGGTCAATGGTGATATAGTTGCCGCCGACATCGGAATATCCTCTGACGAGCACCTTGCCGCTCTGCGCCGCAACTATTTTCTTGCCGTAAGAAACATTGACGCCGTTCTCGCGCACGACTATGTCTATTGCCGAATGCATGGTGTATGTTCCGTCGCCCTCGGGGTCATAATAGCCGTAGCCTGCGGAGATGTATGAGTTCTTATAGGGAACAGGCCACATCATCTCGCCGTCATTGTAGAAATCGCCGTCCTCGTCGCCGCTCTGGGAGCCGCCGCTGACGAGCTTGTCTATCTGACGCTCAAACGCCTCGCGCTGTCTGTACTGCCGCTGCAGCTCCTGCTGATATTCGGCACTGCTCTTGTCGAGCGAGGTCATAAGGTCGGATATCTGACGGTAGTTCGCGTTATACGCGCTCTGCTTTGAGGCGAGATCTTTATTTTTTGAGTCGAGTTCGGATTTCTTTTCGACCAGGGACGCCCGCTTCTCCTCAAGAGCTTTTTTGTCCTCGTCAAGCTCCGCCTTGGCGGCGTTTAGCTCCTCGGTCTGCTTTTCGAGCTTGGCGATGAGCTTGTTGTCGTTCTCCGTGACGCTCGCGAGCAGCTGGATGCGCAGCAGGAGCGACGAGATGCTGTCCGACTCGAGCAGTATTTCAATCCACGAGGACGAGCCCGCCATATATGTGGCGCGCAGGCGTTCCGATATCTTCGCCCGGGTGGTATTGATCTGCTCATCGAGCTCGTCTATCTTCGACTGAGCCTCCTCTATCTTTTTATCGAGGGACTCAATCTCCCTGTCGTAATCCGCAATGTCCGCATTGAGCGCGGAGAGCTGGGAATTTATGACCTCAAGCTGACTGCTTATCGTCTCGGCCTGCGAGGAGAGCAGCTCAAGCTTCTCCGCATTTGAGGTCTGCTGATTCTTTATGCTTTCGAGCTTTTCCTTGTTGGCCTCAATCTCTTTTTCGAGCTCGCTGTACTCCTTCTTGAGGTCTTCAAGGCTCTTTGCCTGAACCCTTGTCGGGAAAAATCCGGTCATCAGCACGAGTGCCGCGCAAAGAACAACCGCCGACACTCTTCTGAGCCATGTGTTACGCTTATTCTTCATCGACTATCGCGAACTCCTTTTCCTTGAGATATTTTGTTATAGACACCGCGCTGCCGAATGCGCCGGAGAGAACGCCGAGCACGACGAACGCAGCGAGCAGTATCAGTGCATATTTGCCGAACGGAGCGATGCCCGACATACCTATTCCGGAGAGAGTCTTGACGAGCGATCTGCCCGCGGCTTCATATATTCCCCAGACGGCAAGCAGGGCGAGCACGCCCGATATAAGACCGAGCATCATACCCTCGATTATGAACGGCCATCGGATGAACCATCGTGTCGCGCCGACGCTCTTCATAATGTTTATCTCCAGCCTGCGGCTGTCCATCGTTATTCTTATCGTATTGGAGACAATGAAAAGCGAGACTATAAGCAGCAGCGTTATCATGCCGACGCTCACATAGCTGACGGTATTTCTCAGCCCCGCAAGCTGCTTTGCAAGCTGCCTGTTCTCGCGGATATGCAGAACGTGCGGGAGCTCCGAGATGCGCTTGACCGTGTCGTCGAACTTGTCCGTGTCCTTGAGCGAAACCTCGTATGCGTCGGGGAGCGGGTTTTCGTCGAGCCCGTCGAAGAGCACGGAGCTGTCCCCCATCTCGTCCTTGAGCTGGGCAAATCCGCTGTCCTTGCCGACAAATTTACATTCGCGCACATTTGAAAGCCCTCTGAGGCTCGCGCCGAGCTCGTCCTCCTCCTCCTTCGTCGCGCTGTCATCGACAAAGACCATTATCACATTCTGATCCTCGACATTGCCGATGAACATATTTATATTGACCATTATCATGAATGCAACGCCTATCATCACCATGCAGCTGAACAGCACGGAGACCGACGCTATGCTCATCAGGCGGTTGACATAGAGATTTCTCATTCCCTCGCGGGTGAGGTAACCGAAGCTTCCGTTATTTTTCATCGCTCTCGTCCCCCTCTCCGTCGTCTTCGAGGTATATCGAATAGTCGGACAAAACGGAGGAATATGTCGTGTCATATTCGCTGCCGTATTCCGCCGATTCTTTTTCGCGCTCTTTTCTCATGCTCTCAAGAGCCTGCCTGCAGGCATCGTCCGCAGCGGTCTCGTTGGCTATCTCCTCCGCCTTTTTCGGGAGCCTTTCGGGCTCGCTCGCGGCGGCATTTTCCTCCGGAGTCTCTTCCTCGTCGTCGAGATACTTCGTCGCGAAGCCGTCCTCCGGTCGGCTGAGACGCTCGGATTTTGCAAGCGTGCGCTCACGGTGAGCGGAATTTTTCATCTTGCCGTCCGCCGCAACGGTTCCGTTTTCGAGCAGAATGACCCGCTTGTCATATGTGCGGACAAGATTGTGCTCGTGAGTGACCATAACGACCGTGGTTCCCTCTCGGTTGAGGCGCATGAGCAAATCGACTATCTCAAGGCTCATCTGCGGGTCAACGTTGCCCGTCGGCTCGTCGGCTATTATAAGGTCGGCGTTGTTCGCAAGGGCGCGGGCGAGAGCCACGCGCTGCTGCTCGCCGCCGGAGAGCTCGGTGGGATAGCAGTTCATCTTGTCCGACAGCCCGACTATATCGAGCACAAACGGGACGCGCTTTTGAATTTTGTTCTCCTTAGAGCCGGTGACGCGCATGGCGAACGCCACGTTGTCGAACACGGTCATCTTGGGGATCAGGCGAAAATCCTGGAATACTATGCCCAACCCGCGGCGAAAATAGGGTATTTCGCTGCGGGTAAGGGTGCTCAGATCTTGATTTTTGATTATAACTTTTCCATGCGAGGGCACTTCCTCACGCATCATGAGCTTGAGGAAGGTGCTTTTTCCGGCGCCGGACGCGCCGACGACAAAGACGAATTCGCCCTTGTTAATCCTGATGTTGACATGGTTTAGAGCATGTGTTCCGTTTTCGTAGGTCTTGGAAACATCTCTGAATTCAATCACGGTTTTCACTCCTATATAAAGCGGTATCCCCCTCGCTTGACTTTATACCGATCGATAATGCCGCAGATCAGTATTTCACAGGCTTGGCATCGAGATACTTCTTGACCATAAGAGCCACCTTGAAGACAATGGCGTCGTCAAACTCGCGCAGGTCAAGGCCGGTGAGCTTCTTGATCTTCTCGAGTCTGTAGACAAGAGTGTTGCGGTGGACAAAGAGCTTACGGGAGGTCTCTGAGACATTGAGGTTGTTCTCGAAGAAGCGCTGAATGGTGAACAGCGTCTCCTGGTCGAGGCTGTCTATCGAGCCGCGCTTGAACACCTCGCGCATGAACATATCGCACAGGGTCGTGGGAAGCTGATAGATAAGTCTTGCGATGCCGAGATTGTCGTAGCTGACTATGGTCTTTTCGGTGTCGAATACCTTGCCGACCTCGAGGGCTATCTGAGCTTCCTTGAACGAACGGGCAAGCTCCTTGACACCTGTGACGGTCGTGCCGATGCCGACATATGCGTGGATATAAAGGTCAGTTGTCAGAGAATCGGAAATGGAGCGCGCAAGCTTTTCGAGATCCTTTGTCTCGATATTGCTGCGAACCTCCTTGACGAGAGCTATCTCGTTTTCGTTTATGTTGATGACGAAATCCTTGGTCTTGTCCGGGAACAGATTTTGGATAACATCGAACGCTGCGGAGTCGTTATGCTCGGTGATTCTTATCAGAAGAACGGTGCGGACCGCGTCGCTGTTGAAGCGGAGCTCCCGCGCCTTGATGGAGATATCGCCGGGAAGTATATTATCAAGAATGACATTCTTGACAAAGTTGCCCCTGTCAAATTTTTCGTCATAGCACTGTTTGATATTATTGAGTGCCACGCAGCAGATATCCGCATATTTGCCCGCAAGCTCATCCTCGCCGTCGATAAAAACGGCGTACTCGGCCTGCATGTGAGAGCCGAAAGAGCGGTAAGTGCAGCCGTTGATGATGCGGTCTGCGTCCTCGGTAAAAATCTGCGAAGCGTTTGAGATGACCTCGCCTATCTTGCCGAGCTCACTGCAGGAGATAATGGTGCCCGTCTCATCAATAACGCCGATTGTTCTGTCAACAGCATCGCGCATCTGATGAATGACACCCTGAAAAAGCCTGTTTGACATAATATCTACCCCTATTCTGAATGATTTCAACTTCTGCCGTTTTAGACATTTTGACAACTGCGCTATAGACATTTTACACAATTATGCGCCCAATTGCAATACATAACGGACTAAAAAATGTGTAAAATAAAGGATTTTTTTCATAATAGGGTAAAAAGGCACCTGTTTTTATCTATTTCCCACAATTTTTCCGATTTGCTTTTAGTGGATTTGATCTTTGTTCAATTTGTCCATAGAATTCCACATACATGGCTCGGAAAGCTTCTCTCGGCGCGTTTTTTATGGTATAATAAGCCGAAAAAGCGAAAAGGCGGCGCAAAAATGGAAGGCAGCATACTCAAGGCATACATCTCCGAAGGCATTGAAAAAGCTCAGAGAGAAAATATTCCGGCGGCGGTGTCGAAATTTCTCGATTCCGCCTCGCTATGCACAGCGTCCGCTCTCGCCCGCTCGACTGCGGGCAGATTCATCTTCTGGGGCGGCTTCGAGGGTGCTGAGCGTGTGATCATGCTCAGCGTCCCCGATTATATAGACAGCGACGACCCGAACGAAATTTTCACAGTATATTCAGACGAATGTCCGCTGAGCGCCGTGAGAATAGAGAAAGACAAATTTTCAGATATCGGTCACAGGGACTATCTCGGCGCGGTTATGGGGCTGGGACTTACGCGCGAGAGCGTCGGCGACATCTGCGTTCAACCCGACGGCTGCGACATAATCGCTCTGCCGAACGCCGCGAAATATATCGTTCAGAACCTGACCGGCGCGGGACGCGCGACGCTGAAAGCGAAATTGATTCCGCTCGGTGAAGTCCGCGCGCCGCAGGTCAGCATAAAAGAAATGAGCATCACCGTCGCATCGCCGCGGCTCGACGCAGTGGCAGGCGAGATATTCTCGCTCTCGCGTTCGGCGGCGGCGCAGGCGATAGCCTCGGGCGCGGTGACGGTAAACGACGAGCAGGTATTGAAAGCCGACCGCCGCCTCTCCCCAAAAGACAAAATCGTTCTGCGCGGCAAGGGCAGAGCGATTCTCGGCGAAGAGTTCACGCAGACGAAAAAAGGCAGAGTCAGAATAGAGGTCAAAAAATCTGTGTAAAAAACAATAAATCAATTCTTCCATGCACATTTTAATTGACATTATTGCAATAACATGCCATAATAATTACAGGAGGTGACTAACTATTAAAAGTCAAGTGGTTTTTAAAAAAATTAAGAGAACTGAAAATAGGCGCACTTAAACAAGCCCTATGTTTCAAGGACTAAAAAAGCATCGGTTAGATTCATCTCATGGAATCAGGATTGTAAACAAGATTTTTAGTTTGAATGGTAAAAAGAACCCGGATGAGCTTCTTGGCAGTATGGGAAAGTGCAACACGGTATGACTTGCCTTCGGCACGTTTCTTTGCATAATATTCTGCAAATGTAGGTTCGTAGTTTACAACAGAGCGGGCGCAATTCATAAG
>CAVFAN010000022.1:0-32252 GCA_963620555.1 bacterium | reverse complement strand
CATAGGCTCCCCTGCAGGGGAGCTGGATTGGCGAAGCCAAGACTGAGGGGTTAGCCCGCGAAATTTGCACGATTTTTTTGATATGCTCTTGTAGGGTGCGGCGATTCGACGCATCGCTGCCGCGACAGCGGCATAAAATCTTCGCAAAGATTTATTTTACCGACCGTAGGGGCGAACTTCGTTCGCCTGCCCTTGAAGTCTGTATAGGGCGCGAAGCCGAGCTTGAATGGTCGCTGCACTTATATCAAAACATCGTGACGCTCGCGCGTCAAAGGGTCGTCGAGGTCGCCGACCCCTACAAACCTACCCCGCACAAATTCACACCGCCGTAGGCTCCCCTGCAGGGGAGCTGGATTGGCGAAGCCAAGACTGAGGGGTTAACCCGCGAAATCCACACAAAATTCATTGACCCGCATCCCCACAACCAAGGTATAAAACGGCAATGCCGTAAAAAATAAAATGGAGGCAATAAAAGATGAAAACAAAACGAAAAAACATTTTCAAATCGCTTTTGGCGTTGACTCTCGCGCTCATCATGGTGCTCGGCGTCGCGCCGATAAGCGAGCTTGCCGGCGCTGATTGGGCAAGCCTTTTCGTACCCAAAGCCGAGGCGGAGGAGAAACCAGTTGTCTATGTTGAAACTTTAACTCCAACAAATTCAGCGCGATATACTGGAAACCAAGGCGATAGTCGCATGGGGAAGATTGGCATACGCAACGGAACTGCAGGAGTAACGGGAACGGCGTATACTCATGGGTTAGAAGCATGGGTTGCGAGGTGGAATGGAACAAAAGAGAAAAGTTGGGTCTGGAACGAATATACTATAGATGGAAAATATAATAGGCTGACTGGTATAATTGATTTTTGTCACTATTCAATAGATGGCTGGGATTACACCAAGTATCCTCACACTACGCAGTTTGAAGTGTTAGGCGACGGAAAGGTGTTATACTCAAAAGTTTTAGATAGCAATATTTCAACATATCCAATTGATTTAAATGTTGATGTTACTGGTGTGTCCGTTTTAAAAATATATTTTTACGACTTAGAAGCGTCAGCGGTTGGCTCGTCATTTCTACTTGGAAATTTAGCTCTTTCTGAACCTGGTAGCAATCCAGATACTTTAGATACTGACGGAGATGGTCTACCTGATGTGTGGGAAAAAGAAGGTTTGGATTATGATGGCGACGGAAAGATTGATGTAGACCTCCCTGCCATGGGAGCAGATCCGAATGTTCCCGATATTTTTGTGGAAGTTGACTGGATGGTGAGACCGCAAAAAAAGATTCTTTGGTGGGAAATAAGTAAGTACAGAAACTTGGCTCCGTCTGAGGATGCTATGAAATTAGTATATGACTCATTTAAGCAACATGGAATCAATCTCCATATTGATGTGGGTCCGGACTCGATAGATTTCGTGACGGGCAAAAAATGGGGAAAGCTTTCCGGCGGTAACGAAATTCCGTATGAAAAGAAGTTCAACATCAAATCATCTTGGAACAGTACTGTAAACGCCAATTTCTCAAAGGCGAGACATAGCGTTTTCAAACATTGTTTATTTGTGAATCAATATGATGGCACAAGTTCTGGTAAATCGAATGGTATACCCGGTCAGTTCTTTATTGTTGCAAATCAAGATTGGGTATTTAATGGCGGAGATATTTCTGTCGGTGGAACCTTTATGCATGAGCTGGGTCATACTTTGGGATTGCGTCATGGCGGATGTGATCATGAACATTATAAGCCAAATTATCTGAGCGTTATGAACTATGCATTTCAAACAACAGGATTGGTTGGCTCAGGTATGGTTGGCTACTCCGACTACAAATTACCGGATATAAATGAAGCGCACATTAACGAGAATTTGGGAATTGATCCTTCCGGCTTAACGGCGGGAACCGGTTTGGGTACAACATTGTTCTATTGGGCTCCAAATCAAAGAAATGTTATTCCAATCTCCAAAGCTGCAATAGATTTTAATAATAATGGGAAATTGGAGACTGATATTTCACTCGATTTAAATCCGGACGGTAATGTTCATGATAAACCGATTGCGGAACTAAAAGGACATGAAGACTGGAGCGGAATTGTATATAAAGGCGGAGCAATTGGAGAACATAATAATTCTTCAAATGGTAATTCAAGTGGTATAGCATTCCCAATAAATGATACGGGACTTCAAGAAAAAACGCTTGAAGAATCGCTGAAAACTTCTACTTTGGCGTCAAGCGGGACAGGCTATATTGAGCTATTACCCTCAAGTTTAATAACTGATTTGAATGGTCAAAGCTTGGAATTTGAAGTGGGTAATATGTCTGCAAATGAAACAACATTTACAGTTAATATTCAATGCAAATCACTTTTTGACAGTTATACGAAATCAATAACGATTTCGGGCTCAAAAGATAAAATCGAGAGTGAACGCGTTATCGTTCCTATTACGAAGAATGTTTCGTCTGGCGAATATACAATTACTTGTTCACTTGTTTCAGATGACAAGTCGAGTGATTATACTTTTTCCCAAGAGGCTGTACAAGTTGACAAAGAGGATATTGAAGAAATGAAAAAGCTTCTTTCTGAGGAAAATGAATTGACCGATGAGGAAGTTAGTAAGATTGAATCTGTGATTGAAAAATATGAAAATGCCGAATCGAATAATATTTGTAAATTATGCGGAAAAGACCATGGAACTTCGTTCTCTGGAAAGCTTACGGCTCTCTTCCATAAGATTGCGTATTTCTTTAAATATCTATTCAGCAGGGTTTTGCCAATGCCATTTAAGTTAATTACTGCGTTGATAAGAGCGATCATCAATCTGTTTAAATAAATCTTCGGTAAATAATCCCCATCCCCGCCAAGCAGACCATCCCTTTCAAAAATTAAATTAACTTCCCGGCGGGGAATTCGCGGGGCGGTGTCCGGTCTGCGCGCCGCTCCTTTTGATACTGAAAACTGCACATCTCTTACAGCTGCCGTCGGACTCACGTCCGGCGGTTCGCTTTTTGTCTGCATTTATGACCTAACTCGCCGCCGCATTCCTGCAATTTTTGAGCACCTTGCCCTTTTTTTAAAATCTATGGATTTAACTTTCGCTTTGTGCTAAAATGCCCCTTGGTGTAATTCTCTGTTGGGGGAACGAAAATGAAAAAGATAGGATATAAACATACTGTTGCGGCGAGCTTCACGGCGTTCGTTGTGCAGGCGGTCGTCAATAATTTCGCGCCACTGCTGTTTTTGACCTTTCAGGCGCAGTACGGCATCGAGCTTTCGAAGATAACCGTTTTGATTACCGCGAACTTTTTTATTCAGATATTCGTCGATCTGACCGCCGTGCTGTTCGTTGACCGCATCGGCTACCGCGCTTCGACGGTGCTCGCCCATGCGATGTGCGCGACGGGTCTTATTTTTATGACGATCCTGCCGGAGATACTGTCCTCGGCTTTTGCGGGACTGCTTATCTCCGTGTTCTGCTACGCGGTCGGAGCGGGTCTTTTGGATATCACGATAAATCCTATAGTCAATTCCTGCCCCTCGACAAATTCAAATCAGCTGCTCTGCCTGCTCCATTCGTTTTATTGCTGGGGCAGCGTCGCGGCGGTCGGTATCTCGACCCTGTTCTTCGCACTGTTCTCAACGGCGAACTGGAAGATAATGTCGCTGATATGGGCGGTTCTCCCGATAGTCAACGCTGTTATGTTCACCCGCGTGCCGATAGCGCCCGTCGTCGGCGAGGATGAAGAAAAGCTCTCAATAAAAGATATGCTCAAAACAAAGGCTTTTTGGATATTTATGGTGCTTATCCTCTGCGCCGGTTCGAGCGAGCAGGCGGTCAGCCAATGGGCTTCGACATTCGCCGAAAAGGCGCTCGGGCTCACAAAGACCGTCGGCGATTTGGCAGGTCCCATGCTCTTCTCGATTCTTATGGGCGTGTCGCGCTTTATGTACGGCAAGTTCGGCAACAGAATAAATCTCGATTCAATGATGCTCCTGAGCGGCTGCGTCTGCACGGCTTCTTATTTTCTCATTTCGCTGACCTCTTCGCCCATTCTCGGGCTTGTCGGCGTCGCCGTGTGCGGACTGTCTGCGGGTATCCTCTGGCCGGGCACGATAGGCAAGATGTCCTCCGCGCTCCACGGCGGCGGAACGGCGATGTATGCTATTCTCTGCCTCGGCGGCGATATCGGCTGCTCGGCGGGGCCGACATTCGCCGGAATGATGGCGAGCTTCTTCGGCGATGATCTCAAAAAAGGCATACTCTGCGCCGTCATATTCCCGCTGACCCTGTCGGTGATAATGCTCGTGCGCGAGTTCATTATTCCGCGCCGCAGAAAGAAGGCAAACTCATGAAGAAAAATTATAAATCGACCGTCAACGCCTGCTTCGCGGGCTATGTCGTCCAAGCGATAGTCAACAACTTTGTGCCGCTGCTGTTTTTGACTTTTAATAAGAGCTACGGCATCGAGCTTTCAAAGATAACCGCGCTGATAACCGTCAATTTTATTCTCCAGCTTTGCATCGATCTGCTCTCCGCGTTCTTTATCGATAAGATAGGCTACCGTGCGGCGGCGATTATGGCTCATGTGTTCGCGGCGGCGGGACTTGTTTCATTGACCGTCTTGCCGGATATTCTGCCTTCGCCGTTCGTCGGTCTGCTCATTTCCGTCGTGCTCTACGCAGTCGGCGGCGGATTGATTGAGGTCATAATCAGCCCGATAGTCGAGGCGTGCCCGACGGACAACAAAGAGAAGATGATGAGCCTGCTCCACTCGTTCTATTGCTGGGGCAGCGTCGCCGTCGTTGGCATTTCAACGCTCTATTTTTCGATATTCACAACGGCTAACTGGAAGTATCTCGCCCTTATCTGGGCAGTCGTGCCGATAGTCAATGCCCTGAATTTTATCCGCGTCCCGATAGCTCCGCTTATCGAAGAAGGGGAGACGGGTCTCTCTTTTAAACAGCTGCTCGGCAACAGAATGTTCTGGATATTCATGCTGCTTATTCTCTGCTCCGGCGCGAGCGAGCAGGCGGTCAGCCAGTGGGCTTCGACCTTTGCGGAAAAGGGTCTCGGAGTCTCGAAGACCGTCGGCGACCTCGCAGGTCCCATGCTCTTCTCCGTGCTCATGGGCGTGTCGCGTGTGATATATGGCAAATTCGGCGACAAGATAAATCTTGACGGCATGATGATTTTCAGCGGTATGCTCTGTATGGCGTCTTATCTGCTCATTGCGCTCAGCTCCTCTGCCGTGCTCGGACTTGTCGGAGTCGCGATGTGCGGCTTTTCCGTGGGCATCATGTGGCCGGGAACGTTCAGCAAGGCGTCCGCAGGGATAAAGGGCGGCGGAACGGCGATGTTCGCTCTTCTGGCGCTCGGCGGCGATCTCGGCTGTTCTTCCGGACCTACCTTCGCCGGAATGATGGCGAGTGCGTTCGGCGACGACCTCAAGATGGGCATTCTCTGTGCAATATTCTTTCCGGCGCTTTTAACGGTGCTTACAATTTTCACAAAACGCAGAAAAACAAAAAATTGATATCAAAAAGCGGCAGAATACGGATAACAGACCCGTGTTCCGTCGCTTTATTTTATTTTTGCGGTTTACATTTGCAAGAATAGCTGATAAGATATATCCGTGAGATTTCAGCTTTTTTCTAATCTCGCAAACGGATAATTAAAAACAAGGGGACTGAAATATGAGCGTAGCTAATATTTTGTCGATGGCGGGCGGACTCGGTCTGTTCCTCTTCGGCATCAGAACGATGGGAGACGGACTCGAAAACGCGGCCGGCGCAAAGCTCAAGAGAATGCTCGAGGTGCTTACCGGAAACCGCTTCCTCGCAGTGCTCGTCGGCTTTGTCGTCACGGCGATAATCCAGTCGTCAACCGCAACGACCGTTATGGTCGTCGGCTTCGTCAATGCGGGCATGATGTCGCTCGCGCAGGCGGTCGGGGTCATAATGGGCGCGAATATCGGAACGACCGTCACATCATTGCTCATCGCGCTGAATTTTTCGAGCGTCGCGGCTGCGTCCGTGCTCGTCGGCGTAATATTTATGCTCGCATCCAAAAAAACAGTCGTCAAGAACCTCGGCGCAATATTCACGGGCTTCGGTCTGCTCTTCCTCGGCATTGATATGATGTCCGATTCCATGGCTCCGCTCAGGGAGAGCGCAGGGTTTATGAACTTCATCGTCACCGTCTCCGAGTCGCCTCTGCGCCCGCTGTTCGGCATAATCCTCGGCTTGGTCATGACCGCGGTTCTCCAAAGCTCGTCTGCGTCGGTCGGCGTGCTTCAGACGCTCGCCATGCAGGGACTCGTTCCGCTCAAGTTTTCCATATTCGTTCTGTTCGGTCAAAATATCGGAACCTGCCTCACGGCGCTGGTCTCGACGGTCGGAGCGAAGAAGAATTCCAAGCGTGCGGCTGTCATACATCTGCTCTTTAATGTTATCGGTACGGTAATATTTATTTTTATCGCCATGTTCACCCCCTATGTGTCGTGGATAGAAAAGCTGTCCGATGACCCGATGGCGCAGATAGCAATATCCCACATCGTATTCAATGTCGTATCGACCCTGATAATGTTCCCGTTTGCAAACGTGCTTGTCAAGCTCTCCTGCCTCATCGTCCCCGGCAAGGACGACAGCGAGAGCGAGATGCACTGCAAGTTTATTGACGACCGCTTGCTCAATACACCTCCGTTTGCCGTCATGCAGGTCGGCAACGAGGTCGCCCGTATGGCAAAGCTTGCGCGCTATAATTTTGAGACGAGCGCCCACGCCCTCATAAACCGCAGCGAAAAGAATCTCGACAAGGTGTTGGAAAACGAGGAGATAATAAACTACCTCAATCACAATATAACCTCATATCTCGTCAAGCTCAATGCCCTTGACATAACCGACGGCGACTCCGACTATATCGCCCGCGTGTTTCATGCAATAAACGACATTGAGCGCGTCGGCGACCACGCGATAAACCTTGCCGAAGCGGCTCAGCACAATATAGGCGACGGGCTCAAGTTCTCCGACTCCGCGAAGGAGGAGCTCAATCGGCTCTGCGACAGCGTTGTTTCGCTGCTCGAGCGGTCAATAGAGGCGTTCGACAACCAGTCGCTCAGCGATGAAGAGGCGCAGGAGCTGTCGGAGCTTGAGGAGCATATCGACGATCTGACCCTTGAGTGCCAGGATTCGCATATCTTCCGCCTCAACCGCAAGGAGTGCAACACCGAAGCGGGTATGCTCTATCTCAACACCATAACCGACTTTGAGCGCGTCGGCGACCACGCGATAAATATCGCTTTTCTTGCAAGATCAAAATAATTTTAAAAATACCCTTGCATTTTGCAGGGGTATGATGTACAATAAGAACAGAACATTTGTGCGAACAAAATTCAGATCCCCGAAAGGACGGAACGAACATGGCAGATAAACAGAAAGCGCTTGAAACTGCAATATCGCAGATAGAGAAAAATTTCGGCAAGGGCTCGATAATGAGACTCGGTCAGAACACGGCGATGAATGTCGAGGCTATATCGACCGGCTCCGTCACCCTTGACGCCGCCACCGGTATCGGCGGGCTTCCGCGCGGCAGAATAATCGAGATATACGGTCCCGAATCATCGGGAAAGACCACTCTCGCGCTCCATGTCGTCGCCGAGGCGCAGAGAATGGGCGGCGAGGCGGCTTTCATTGATGCCGAGCACGCGCTCGATCCCATATATGCCGCGAATCTCGGTGTTGATGTCGATTCTCTTCTCGTCTCTCAGCCCGACAACGGCGAGCAGGCGCTTGAGATAACCGAAGCCCTGACCCGTTCGGGTGCTATCGATGTCATAGTTGTCGATTCCGTTGCGGCTCTCGTCCCGCGCTCGGAAATCGAGGGTGAAATGGGCGACTCCCATGTCGGACTCCATGCGCGTCTTATGTCGCAGGCTCTCAGAAAGCTTGCGGGTGCTATCGCAAAGTCTAACACCGTTATAATTTTTATAAATCAGCTGCGTGAAAAGGTCGGCGTTATCTACGGAAGCCCCGAAGTCACGACCGGCGGACGCGCACTGAAGTTCTATGCCTCCATCCGTATCGATGTGCGCAAGATAGAGCAGCTCAAGGGACCCGGCAACGAGTTCATCGGCTCGCGCACAAAGGCAAAGATAGTTAAGAATAAGGTTGCCCCGCCCTTCAAGGAGGCGGAGTTCGACATCATGTACGGCAAGGGCATATCCAAGGTCGGGGAGATACTCGATCTCGCCGTCAAATATGACATTATCCACAAGAGCGGCGCGTGGTTCTCCTATAACGAGAACCGCCTCGGTCAGGGCAGAGATAATGTGAAAAATTACATCAGCGAGCATCCCGATTTTATGGCTGAGCTCGAAGCCAAGGTTCGCGAACGCCTTATGGAGGAAAGCAATGCCGCGAAGGCAGCAGTAAAGCCTGCGGAGAAGTCCGCGCCTGCCGCCGAGCCGGCAGCCGCCGCGACGCCCAAGAAGCCCACGAGCCGCTCCGGCGCAAAGGCGAAGCTGGACATTGTTGTTGATGACGACGACTGATGAAGATAACGGCACGGCAGGGCAGGGGACAAAAAATACATATACTTGTCGATGGGGAGTACCGTCTGACCGTTACGCGGGATTTCTGGGCGAGTCGGAATATACGCTCCGGTGATGAGATTGACGATGCGGAGTTTGCTGCCTTCTGCGAGGCGGCAGGCTCCTGTCGTGCGTTTAATGCGGCTGTCGATATCCTCTCGCGGCGCGACCATTCGTCAGAGGAGCTACGGCGCAAGGTTGCCCGCCGCTCCGGCGCGGAGTTCGCGCACGAAGCGGTCGAACGCCTTGAAGAGATGGGATATGTCAACGACGAACGCTATGCTCACGCCCTCGCACGGGAGCTGTATGAGCGGCGCGGCATGGGCAAAAAGCGTATCGAGCAGGAGCTCAGACAGCGCGGAATATCACGCGAGACGGCGAGCGAATGTGCCGGGGAGCTTGACGGAGACGATGTTGAGCGGATAAAAAATCTGTTGAAGACCAGATTTGCCGGCAAATTTTCCGATGAAAAGAGCAGGCGGCGCACCTTCAACGCCCTGACCCGCCTCGGCTACGGCTATTCCGATATCCGTTCGGCGATGCGCGAGGCGGACGGGGAATATGAAGATACGGACGACCAAATTTCCTGTTAGAAGATAAGAAAAGGCAGAGATGGTGTATAATCTCTTTTATCAAGCGAAAGGACGAACTGTTTGATGAAGAAGAAAAGAGTTTTATTCGTGTCGCTCGGTTGCCCGAAGAATCAGGTTGACGGCGAGCTGATGCTCGCAAAGCTTCAGAACGCCGGCTTTGAAAACGCGGACAATTTTGAACGCCTCGACGCAGTTATCGTCAACACCTGCGCATTTATAGATTCCGCCAAGCAGGAGGCTATCGACACTGTCTTGGAGATGGTCGGTCTCAAAAAAGACGGACTTGTCCGTGCGGTCATAGTCACCGGATGCCTTGCCGAGCGCTACCGCGAGGAGATACTGCGGGAGATTCCCGAGGTCGATGCGGTCGTCGGCATCGGCGCAAACGGCGATATCGACAAGATAGTCGATGAGGTTCTTAACGGTGGGCAGGTTAATACCTTCCCCGACAAAAAAGAGCTTCCCATGTGCGGCGAGCGCGTGCTCACAACTCCCGACTACTGGGCATATCTCAAGATAGCCGAGGGCTGCTCGAACTGCTGCACCTACTGCGCCATCCCGTCTATACGCGGACCTTTCCGCAGCCGCGACGAGGAGAGCATAGTCGAAGAGGCGAAGAACCTCGCGAATCAGGGCGTCAAAGAACTCGTGCTTATCGCGCAGGATGTCTCGTCCTACGGCATTGATATCTACGGCGAATACAGGCTCGCTCATCTGCTTAACCTGCTCTGCGAGATTGACGGCATCGAGTGGATACGCCTGCTCTATTGCTATCCCGACAAGATAACCGACGAGCTTATCGACACCATGGCTTCTCAGCCCAAGGTGCTCCACTACATAGATCTGCCGCTCCAGCACGCGGACGATAAAATTCTCAAGGCAATGAACCGCCACAGCACTGCGGAAGAGTCCCGCGAGGTCATAAGAAAGCTGCGCGAGCGTATGCCGGATATCGTCATTCGCACCACGTTTATCGTCGGCTTCCCCGGCGAGGGCGAGGACGAGTTCGAGACTCTTGCCGAGTTTGTCAACGAGGAGGAGTTTGAACGCCTCGGCTGCTTTGAATTTTCCCCGCAGGAGGGAACTTCCGCCGCAAAGATGGAGAATCAGGTCGATGACGATGTGAAATCCCGCCGCGCCGAGGTTATCATGCAGGATCAGTATGAGATAATGACTGAGAAGAACAACAATATGATAGGCAAGACCCTGCGCGTGCTCACCGAGAGCTACGACGATTATACCGACAGCTACTCCGGTCGCTCGTATATGGACGCGCCCGATATCGACGGCAAAATAATCTTCACCTCACCGGATTTCATAAAGGAAGGTGAGTTTGTCGATGTCGAGATTCTCGGCGTCAACGAATATGACCTGCTTGGAAGAACAGTAGAATAAGCCCGGAAAGGGGAATGGAGATGCAGAAGCTGAATCTGCCAAACAAACTGACACTCATAAGAATGTTCCTTGCGCCCATTTATCTCGCGCTGATGCTTATTGAGTTTCCTTATCATTATATAGTCGCACTGGCTGTCTTTTCGATAGCGTCGCTGACCGACCTGCTTGACGGAAAGATTGCGCGAAAGAATAATCTCATCACTGTTTTCGGCAAGCTCCTCGATCCGCTCGCCGATAAAATGCTCACCACCGCCGCCCTGCTCGCATTCATGCGCGAGGGCTGGTGCAGCATCTGGATAGTTATGATAGTCCTCACCCGCGAGTTCGCCGTTGCAGGCGTCCGCCTTATCGCCACGGCGCAGGGCATCGTCATCCCCGCAAACTATTGGGGCAAGGCGAAGACCGTCAGCCAGATGGTGTTCACCATTGCCATCATGCTCCTTGCCGAGCTGGACGCGACATTCGGCATTTTCGCAAACGCCGGCTGGCTTACCCTCGCGAGAACATCGAATATCATGCTCTGGATAACTGCCGTTCTGACGGTCGTTTCGGGCGTCACATATTTTGTGGACAGCAAAAAACTTATTGACTTTTCCAAGTGATTTCAATATAATGATTAGTAGATATGCGAGTCATATCGGCTGACAAAAGCAAAAATAACATGCGTTTATCGGGAGAAGTAGCCGGATATCCGCGGCATCAGAGAGGGAGCCCGAAGCTGAGAAAGCTCCTTGCCGTATGAAGGCGAAATGCACCCGTCAGCACGCAGGGGGAACAACAGTATCCCTGCGCGGAGGGCACCGTTATCGGTCGGGCGCGTATTTGCGCGCAGAGATATAAACAGGAGTGGAACCGCGCTCATGCGCCTCCGTTGTCCGAAGGGATAACGGAGGCTTTTTGCATATTGATTTGTATACTGATTGTATGTTGAACGGCTGTAGGTGCGGATATCATCAGCCCGCGAAATCTGCACAAAATTTATTGACGCGCATCTCGTAGGGTGCGGCGACTCGACGCACCGCTGCCGCGCAAGCGGCACAACAGGACCAAGCACCGCATTCGGCTCTCCTGCAGGGGAGCCGGCTCGGCGAAGCCGAGACTGAGGGGTCTGTTTCGCCGATGCTCAAAGGCGGTAGACAGTAGGCGGTAGGAAATGATAACGTCCTAATCCCTAATCCCTACATCCTAATCCCTACATCCTAATTCCTATTTCCTGCTTCCCCAGCCGCACTGCGGCAGCAATTTTATCCGAGCTTCAAGGAGTTGATATTTATGTTTGACAGGCTCAGGGAGGATATAAGCACCTTCAAGCGGCGCGACCCCGCCGCAAGGAGCACTCTTGAGATATTTTTTCTCTATCCGGGGCTTAAAGCCATAAGAATGCACCGCAGAGCCAATTGGTGCTATCGCCACAGGATGTTCTTCCTCGCCCGCTGGATATCGCAGAGGGCGGCGCGGAAAACCGGTATTGAGATACATCCGGCGGCTACCATCGGCAGACGGTTCTTTATCGACCACGGCACCGGCGTCGTTATCGGCGAAACTGCCGTTATCGGCGACGATGTTATGATATATCAGGGCGTGACCCTCGGCGGCACCGGCAAGGATACCGGCAAACGCCATCCGACTATCGGCAACAATGTCATGATCGGCGCGGGCGCAAAGGTGCTCGGACCGTTCAGGGTCGGCGATAACTCGAATATCGCCGCGGGCGCGGTGGTTCTCGATGAGATTCCGCCCGACTGTACCGCCGTCGGCGTGCCGGCTCATATCGTTCGCCGCAACGGAGTCAGGGTCGATGACCTCGACCAGGTGCATATACCAGACCCGGTCGCGCAGGAGCTCTGCAGGCTCGAGCATCAGGTCTCCCAGCTGAGAAAACAGCTTGAGGAGCAGGAAAACACACAGGAAATTGACTGAAAGGAAGATATAAATGAAGGTCTATAACACTCTCACAAGAAAAAAAGAGGAACTCGTCCCGATAACTTCGGGCGAAATAAAGATGTATGCCTGCGGTCCGACCGTGTATAACTATATCCACATCGGCAACGCCCGACCGCTGTGCATCTTCGATATCCTGCGCCGCTATCTCGAATATCGCGGCTACAATGTGAAGTTCGTCCAGAATTTCACGGATATCGACGATAAAATAATCAGACGCGCAAATGAGGAGCATGTTGATTTCTCCGAGATTTCCGAGCGCTATATCAAGGAGTTCTGGACTGACGCGGACGGACTCAATGTCCGCCATGCAACGATAAATCCGAAGGCTACCGAGAATATCGACGCCATCATTCAGATAATCTCGACCCTTATCGAAAAGGGCTATGCCTATGAGGCGCAGGGCGATGTTTATTTCAGCACCGAGAGGTTCGAGGATTACGGCAAGCTTTCGCATCAGCCGCTTGAGGAACTCGAGGCGGGTGCGCGTATAATGGTCGGTGAGGTCAAGCGCGAGCCGATGGATTTTGCTGTCTGGAAATCGGCGAAGCCCGGCGAGCCCGCGTGGGATTCCCCGTGGGGAAAGGGCAGACCCGGCTGGCATATCGAGTGCTCCGCGATGAACTGGCGCTATCTCGGCGAAACCATTGACATTCACTGCGGCGGGCAGGATCTCATCTTCCCGCACCATGAGAACGAGATAGCCCAGAGTGAGTGCTTCACGGGCAAGCCTTTCGCCCACTATTGGATGCACAACGGCTACATCAATGTTGACAATGTGAAGATGTCGAAGTCCCTCGGCAATTTCTTCACCGTGCGCGATGTCGCCGAAAAATACGGCTATGAGCCGATCCGCTATCTGCTCATCTCCGCCCAGTACAGAAGTCCGATAAACTACAGCACCGATATCATCGAGCAGTGCATCGCTGCGCTCAACAGACTCTATACCTGCCGTGATTCGCTCGATTTCGAGCTCAAGAATGCTTCCGACGCGGAGCATGACGGCGACAAGGCGATTATCGACGGCTTTGGCAAGTACAGAGAGCAGTTTATCGCCGCTATGGACGACGATCTCAACACCGCCGACGCCATCGCCTCGATTTTCGAGCTTGTCCGCGATATCAACACGAATGTTGTCGGCAAGACTCCCTCGAAGGCGCTTGTCGAGGGCGCGATAGCCATGTTTGACGAGCTGACCGGCGTGCTCGGACTCGTCTATAACCGCAAGACCGAGACGCTCGACAGCGACATTGAAGCCCTTATCGAGGCACGCACGAACGCCCGCAAGGAGAAAAACTGGGCTGAGGCGGATAAAATCAGAGATAAGCTCAAGGAAATGGGCATCGTCCTCGAGGACACCGCGCAGGGCGTGAAGTGGCACAGAGAATAAATCTATAGACAAAACGCATAAATTGATGTATAATACTATGTGATTTTTTAATTAAATTGCGGAGGTCAAGCAAGTGAACGATCTGAAAACCCGTTTTTTTGACGATGTGGACAAAAGCTGTCCTCTTTCGGAGTATCCCCGCCCGCAGCTTGTGCGCGAGGATTGGATGTGTCTCAACGGCGAGTGCGATTATGAGATAACTCCGGCGGGCGATCCCTGCCCGAAGGATTTCGGCGGCAAGATAATCCTGCCTTTCGCTATCGAGAGCCAGCTCTCCGGCGTTCAGCGCACGCTTCGCCCCGATGAGCGCCTTTGGTACAGAAAGAGGTTCACTCTCGACAGCCGCTTTGACGGAAAACGCTGCATTCTGCATTTCGGTGCTGTCGATTGGCAGTGCGAGGTGTTTGTCAACGGAGTCTCCGTCGGCACGCATACCGGCGGCTATTGCCCGTTTTCCTTTGACATAACCGATGAGCTTATTGACGGCGAGAACGAGCTTATTGTCAAGGTCTATGACCCGACCGACAAGGGCTGGCAGAATCGCGGCAAGCAGGTTCTCAAATCCGTCGGCTTCTGGTATACCGGAACCTCCGGCATTTGGCAGACCGTGTGGCTTGAGCCCGTTTCTCAGTGCCATATCACCTGTGTGCGCCTGACTCCGGATATTGACGCGGGCGAAGTGATTGTTTCCTGCACGGTCGAGGGGCTTGACGGGTGTGTGATCGAGGCTGAAATTTCGCTCGACGGCGAGCGGGTATATTCCGGCGAGATGAAGCTCAACGCGCATCTCCCCGTGCCCGACGCGAAGCTCTGGAGCCCAGAGAGTCCGACTCTCTATGACCTTGTTCTCACCGTGAAGAAAAACGGCGTGGCGGTCGATACAGTCAAGAGCTATTTCGGTATGAGAAAGTTCAGCGTCGGCAAGGACAAACAGGGTCTGCCGCGCCTTATGCTCAATAACGAGCCGTATTTCCAGCGCGGTCTGCTTGATCAGGGCTATTGGAGCGACGGCGGTCTGACTCCGCCCAACGACGAAGCTATGATATTCGATATCTCCGAGATGAAGCGACTCGGCTTCAATATGCTCAGAAAGCATATCAAAGTCGAGCCCCTGCGCTGGTACTATCACTGCGACAGACTCGGCATGATAGTCTGGCAGGATATGGTCAGCGGCGGAGAGTATATAGGGAATATCCTTGCGGGCGTCCTTCCGAATATCGGCATCGGCGTCAGGGACAATAAATATAACTGGTTCAGCCGCGGCGAAAAAGAGTGGCGCGAGGACTACCGCCGCGAGCTGTTCGAGATGATAGACAATCTCTATAACTGCACCTGCATCGGCTGCTGGGTGCCCTTCAACGAGGGCTGGGGTCAGTTCGACGCGAAGGAGATAGGCGATGCCGTCAAGGCATATGACCCTTCGAGAATCGTTGACCACGCGAGCGGCTGGTACGACCAGAAGGGCTGCGACCTCAAGAGTATGCACAAGTATATCCTGCCCATCCACATGCCGAAGCTTGACGGCAGACCGTTCGTCATAAGCGAATACGGCGGATACAGCATGATTCTCGACGGTCATGTCTGGAACAAGCAGAAGAGCTTCGGCTATATCATGTTCAGGTCGAAGGAGAAGCTCTCCGTAGCGTATAAGAAGCTTCACGAGAAGCAGGTCATCCCGCTGATAAAGAGGGGACTTTGCGCCACTGTCTATACTCAGGTCAGCGATGTCGAGTTCGAGGTCAACGGAATGTATACATATGACCGCAAGGTGTTGAAGCTCGACGAAAAGACCGTGCAGGAGGTCAACTCCAAGCTGCATTTTTAAGGAAGAAAGCGACAGATGAAGTCACTGCTTATAAGACTGATAAAAAAACTCGGCGATATGCGCCGCCACCTGCTCTATTATCGTATTTGGCCTGCGGTCTACAGGCGTGCGGCGAAAAAGCCGATAGACGAAAAAAAGGTGCTCCTCGCCTCGAACGGCAAAACGCTTCCGGACAACCTGTCCTGCATGAAGCGTGAGCTGGAGGCGCACGGTATGCACTGCACCGAGATGCTCATTCCCGCGGGAGCGGGCAGCGTAAGCGCAAGGGCGGCGGAGTTCAGGCAGAATATCCGCTTCCAGCGCGAGTATGCGACGAGCAAACTCGTCTTTGTCGAGGATGCGTTCTTCCCGCTGTTTGCGAATCGTCCGCGAAAGGGCACCGAGGTCATTCAGCTTTGGCACGCGTGCGGCGCGTTCAAAAAATGGGGCTATTCGACCGCCGACCTCAAGTGGGGTGCGGACAGAAAAAGCCTCGAACGCTATCCCATTCACAACACATATACCGCAGTCACCGTGTCGGCTCGCAATATTATTCCGTATTATGCCGAGGCGTTCAACTGTTCGGAGAGTATAATCAGACCGCTCGGTGTGCCGAGGACGGATATTTATTTCAACCCCGATTTTGTTTCGTCCGCCCGCGAAAAAATTCTCAGAAAGTTCCCGCAGATAGGGGGGAGAAAAATAATTCTCTATGCCCCGACCTTTCGCGGCAACTCCATACTCAAGTCCTATATGGACTTGAAGCTTGATATAGAGCACATGAACGCGGAGCTGTCAGAGGATTTCGTTCTGCTCTATAAGCTCCATCCGCAGACGGCAAAACGCTTTTCGCTCAGAGCCGAGGAGCGTGAAAAATATGAGAGTTTTGTGTTTGATATCTCAAAGGATGTGCGGATCGACCTCGCCATGTGCGCGGCTGATATGCTGATAAGCGATTATTCGTCCGTAATTTTTGAATATTCGCTACTCAGCCGTCCGATGATATTCTTCGCCTATGATCTTGAGGAATATGACCGCGACCGCAGCTTTTATAACAAATATGAGGATTTCGTGCCCGGTCCTATAGTTCGGGATACCGAGGGCATTATCTCCGCCGTCAGGCAGGCGCAGTCCGGCTTTGACAGCGCGAAAATTGAAAGCTTCAGAAACTATTTTATGGACGCCTGCGACGGGCACAGCACCGTGCGTATCGCCGAAGCGTTCATGGAAAAATAAGGTGTATCATATGAAAAAGATATTCAAGACCGCAGCGGCATTCCTGCTTATTCTGGCGGTCGCCGTAGGTATGTGCGCTTGCTCGGGCGGAGCCGGCGGCAAAGCACCCGGCAAAAAGATTGCCATAGTCACAGCGACCCTGTCGCAGAATCCCGAGGAATATCAGCGTGCGGCTCAGCTTGCAAGCGAATATTCTTATGTCGAGCATGTTGTCTATACTGACACGCGTGTCGGCACTTCGGGCATTCTCGATTTCTATAAGCGCGTCAACGACATCGCTTCCGACGAGAGCTACGGCGCAATAGTTATCGCGAGAGCAAATCTCGGAGCCGTCGCGGCAGTCAGGGCGGCAAAGGCGAAGAGTCCCGACAAGCTCATCGTCTGCACGGCTCCGGAGGAAAATATCGAGACTCTCGCAAAGTCTGCCGACGCGATTCTTGCGATAGACACTGCCAAGGATGCGGCGATGATGGTTGAAGAAGCTCACGGGCGCGGCGCACAGGTTTTTGTCTATTATGCCAACGGCGTTCAGCAGAGCACTCCGAGCGTCAAGGAGTCCCGCGAAGCCGCCGAGAAAAAGTGCGAGGAGCTCGGTATGACATACAAGTTCGTCAACTGTTACGATGTCACGCAGAGCCTTGGCATAAAGGGCGCGCAGAGCTTTATGAAAGAGGATATCGCCCGTCAGCTCAAGAATTTCGAGGGAAAGAAAATAGCGGCTTACTGCGCCGATATATCTTCCCAGGCAGAGCTTATAAGGAATGCCTGCCCCAACGGCATTATTGTCGCGGGAACGAGCTTCCCGAGCGTCTATGACGGCTATACTGCCGCTTTTGATATTGAAGTCGGCAAGAAGTGGGACAGTAAATCCAGGGTGTTCAGCAAGGTCAGAGCCGCGATAAGAGAGAACGGCGGCACAAAGAATCAGTTCATCGTGTGGGATGATCTGACTGCGTCTTCAATGACCGAAGCGGCGTTTGAATATGCGAGAGCCACCCTCTGCGGCGAGCAGACGGATATGGCAAAGGCGGTCAAAGCAAGCTTCCCGTCGAAGATAAAGGTGTCGGACAAGCAGCTTGACGGATGCACCTTCATTTACACGGAGGATTACCGCGTATTATGAGAGGAAAATTTATTGTAGTAGAGGGGCTTGACGGCTCCGGCAAGGGTACTCAGACGGCTCTGCTTTGCGATTATCTCAAGTCGCAGGGCAGGAGCGTGTATTCGACCGCCGAACCGACCGAATCGGTGACGGGCGGCATGATAAGGGATGTGCTCAGCGGCGCGAGGCAGCGCACCTCCTCGGAGCTCGCCGCGCTCTTTCTCGCAGACCGCATAGCGCACAATCTGAACCATGTCAACGGCATAAAAAAGACGCTCGAAGCTGGAATCGATGTCGTATGCGACAGATATTATTATTCGTCCATCGCTTATCAGGCGGTGGGGGAGGACAGGCAGTGGGTCATCGATATGAACCTCAACTGTCCGGGCATACTCAAGCCGGATATCTGCATTTTCTTCGATGTTGAGCCGGCAAACTGCCATGAGAGGATAGAAAACGGCCGCATTTATCTCGAAATTTTCGAGCGCGACCCGGAGCAGATAAACGCCATCCGCGAGCGGTATTACAGCGCGTTTGAACTGCTCAAAGACAGAGACAATATCGTCGTCATCGACGCCGCACGTGATATAGACGCCGTTGCCGCAGATGTCAGAAAAGCAATAGATACGGTCATAAAATAACATAATCCGTCCGATTTTCGGGCGGATTTTTTCACTTCGCTCAAAGCGGTAAATGTCGGGCGGATATCACCGGCCCACGAATTTTCACAACACAAAAAATCAAGCCGTCCGGTTTCCCGAACGGCTCAAATTATTTATTTTGCTTTGGATCAATACATTCCGCCGCCGGCCTGTGCAGCCATCGCTGCGGCGTTCGCCGCGTCTGCTGCCGGGTCGGGCTTGTCGGTGACAAGGCTCTCGGTGGTCAGAACCATCGCCGCAACGGACGCGGCGTTCTGCAGAGCGGAGCGGGTGACCTTCGTCGGGTCAACAACGCCTGCCTCGAACATATCAACATATCCGTCGGAAGCGAAGTCGTAGCCGTAGCCCACCTTGCCGGACTCAACGATGCGGTTGATGATGACAGAGCCTTCAAGTCCCGCGTTGGAAGCGATCTGGCGAACGGGCTCCTCAAGAGCCTTGAGGACTATCTTCACACCGGTTTTCTCGTCGGAATCCTCGGTGACATCAAGCAGAGCCTTAACTGCGGGGATAGCGTTGAGCAGTGCAACGCCGCCGCCTGCGACGGAGCCCTCTTCAACAGCCGCCTTGGTGGCTGAAAGAGCATCCTCGATGCGCAGCTTCTTCTCTTTCATCTCCGTCTCCGTAGCTGCGCCGACTTTGATGACAGCTACGCCGCCTGCAAGCTTTGCGAGGCGCTCCTGAAGCTTCTCTCTGTCGTAGTCGGAAGCGGTGTTCTCAATCTGAGTGCGGATCTGGCTGACTCTGGACTTGATGCCGTCCTTGTCGCCCGCGCCGTCAACGATAATGGTGTTCTCCTTGGAGACCTTGACCTGGCGTGCGCGACCGAGGTCGGAAATCTGGGTGTCCTTGAGCTCAAGACCGAGATCGGAGGTGATGACCTTGCCGCCGGTGAGAATGGCGATATCCTGAAGCATCTCCTTGCGTCTGTCGCCGAAGCCGGGAGCCTTGATGCCCACGCAGGTGAACACGCCGCGAAGCTTGTTGACAAGGATTGTCGAAAGAGCCTCGCCCTCGATGTCCTCCGCGATAATAACGAGCTTTCCGCCCGCGTGCATTATTTGCTCAAGCAGGGGGAGAAGATCCTGAATGCTGGCGATCTTCTTGTCTGTGATAAGGATGAGAGCGTCGTCAATGACTGACTCCATCTTGTCGGTGTCGGTTACCATGTAGGGGGAGATGTAGCCTCTGTCGAACTGCATACCCTCGACAACCTCTGCCTCGGTCTGTGCGATCTTCGACTCCTCAACGGTGATAACGCCGTCTGCGGTGACTTTCTCCATAGCGTCGGCAATGATTCTGCCGATATCCTCATCAGCGGAGGAAATGGTGGCTATTCTTGCAATATCCTCGGTGCCCTTGACAGGCTGGGAGTGGGACTTGACAGCCTCAATAGCTGCGTCAACAGCCTTCTGTATACCCTTTTTAATAACCATCGGGTTTGCGCCTGCAACAACATTCTTCATGCCCTCGCGGACGAGTGCCTGAGCGAGCAGGGTAGCGGTGGTGGTGCCGTCGCCGGCGACATCGTTAGTCTTTGTGGCGACTTCCTTTATCAGCTGAGCGCCCATGTTCTCAAAGGGATCCTCAAGCTCGACATCCTTTGCGATGGTTACGCCGTCGTTGGTGATGAGGGGAGCGCCGTACTTCTTGTCGAGCACAACGTTTCTGCCCTTGGGACCGAGCGTGATTTTAACTGTATCAGCGAGCTTATCTATGCCAGACTGGAGAGCCTTGCGGGCTTCCTCACCGTAAATAATTTGTTTTGCCATGATGAATTACCTCCGATTATTCTACGATAGCGAGAATGTCGCTCTGACGGACTATGGTGTATTCCTCTTTGTTGAGCTTGACCTCAGTGCCGGAATATTTGCCGGTTATTACCCTGTCGCCGACCTTGACGTACATCTCAACTTCCTTGCCGTCAACGAGTCCGCCGGGTCCTACTGCAACGACCTCGGCGACCTGAGGCTTTTCCTGCGCGGAAGCGGCGAGGATAATGCCGCTGCTCGTAGTCTCTTCAACCTCGACAGGCTTGACAACAACTCTGTCTGCGAGCGGTTTAATGTTCATATTGATTCCTCCTGAATTATAAAAATACAAACTAAAAAATCTTTTGGCACTCTACATCCCCGAGTGCTAATTCATATTCTAAACCCATTTGTATCAAAAATCAATACCTTTTTCCAAAGTTTACAATTATGTCATAAACTCGGTCGGGAGTCATAAAGAACACTGTACCATCCGCAACTTTATCACAGCTCCGCCGAAAAAGTTGTCGGAGTATGAATATGAAAAAGAAAAAGGCAAAAAAATTACGGCACCGTCAAAAACAGTGCCGTGAATATCTGTTCGGTCATCAGACAGCGCGTGTGACTTTGCCGGAACGAAGGCAACGAGTACATGCATAAACTCTCTTGGGAGAGCCGTTCACTATAGCCTTGACCCTTTTAATGTTGGGCTTCCAGGTTCTGTTTGAACGTCTGTGAGAATGGGAAACCTTGATGCCGAAAGACACATCCTTACCGCAATATTCGCATTTTGCCATGTGTCGCACCTCCTTCTTTACTCGGTAACAGATGATATGATAACAGATAACTTTTGAAAAAGCAAGCTTTTTTTTATTTTTTATAGCACCTGACGCGAAAAACTTGAAAATAATTATTATCCCTGATATAATAGAGCGGTCGGAAGCCCCCGCTGATATTTTGGGGGCGATATATGCGGATATGGCGGAATTGGCAGACGCGCCGGATTTAGGATCCGGTGGGCAACCATGCAGGTTCGATCCCTGTTATCCGCACCACCGAAAGAAGCACGCGCAGGCGTGCTTTTTTCGGTAACACAAATTTATTTTGTCGTTTCGCGGCTGTATGCCCTCAGTGATATCCTGCCCGCCGTCAGCATTATGCTCTCGAGCATCAGCGCGGCGCACAGCGGAGCGCATATTTTCGCATAGCCGAAGACGAGAGCCGCCGTCATGGCTGCGAAGGTCAGCGTGACGCGGATTATCGAGCGCTCTCGGTAGCGGATTTTCTCCGCACTATCAAGCGGCTTTTCCTTCGCCGCCGCAGGGGAGAGTATGCATATTATAATGTATGCCGCCGCCGATGCAAGCGCGCCGGATTTCAAAACCGCGGGCTCGCGCAGGGCGAAGAAAACGAAGAATACCGACAAAACTATTTCTGCGGTCGATATTATCATGCATCTGCCTTCGGTCGAGGCGTGGAATCCACCGCCGTATTTCTTGATAAACAGGAACACGGCGTAGAATATCATGCTTTCAACACATATCCCGAAGACAAGTCCCGTTATCAGGCAGATGACCGCGTACATCAGCTTCGATAACAGCGAAAAGAGACCGTAAGCTACGATCTCTTCCTCGCTGTCCGGCAGATACCCGCGCTTCCCGAGACGGGAGGTCAGGCGAACTGACAGATCATAAATCATTTGTTCCTATAGATCTCCGCGCTCTTGGGCATACGGGGCTGATAAGACCAGGGCGAACCGGTTGAATTGATGTCGTCCTTGACGTTCTTCTTGGCGAGTGTGATAACAGACTCAGCCGCTTTCTTTGCTATGTTTTTCATTTTGTCCACCGTTTGCCGTTCCGTTTCAGTCCGGCATTTCCTTTCCTTGTTATTTTTTGGACACTTATATGATAACATGTCAACAATAAAATTCAATATAGCAAACAATACTGCATATTTTCGCGTCAAAACTGCACAGATTCATAATATTATTTAACAACAGCATAAAATAACGGTATATTACAAATACAATTGTATTTATAAATGAAAGTTTGTTCCAATCAAAAAAAGCAAATGGTAACATTTTCCGTGGGTGATGAAAGTGAACGACGAAAAGAAGAATGCCGTTATCGGGGCGCGGATAATGCAGCGCAGAAAGCTTATCGGAATGAAGCAGTCCGAGCTGGCGGAGCTTATCGGCGTCTCCGACAATCAGATATCAAATATAGAAAACGGCAGGAGCTATCCGAAGCTCAACAGCTTTATGCTTATATGCAAGGCTCTCAACTGCAACGCCGACTATTTCTTCTCCGGCGTGATAAGCGACTCTCTTCCCGAGCAGATAGGCGAGATGCTCTCGTCGCTTTCCGTCGAGGAGCAGAGGATGGTCTGGCGGCTTGTTGACTGCTACATACATCAGAAGGACGACCCGACGATTTAAACGATTTAACGGCTCAGACAGTTTGACTTGACTTTTACCATATGCTATAATTGTCAACGGGGAGTGGCATTTCGTGAAGATCGCAATTTGTGATGACGACAGTGCTTATATAAAAAAGATCGAATCGGTGGTTCGCACAACCCTTGCGGAGAAGAATATCGACGCGCGGTTCGATCTCATATCCGACAGCGCGCAGCTGCATGACAGCGCGGAAATATATGATATGGCTTTTCTCGATATCGGCATGACCCCGTATAACGGGATCGAGCTCGCCGCGAGGCTGAAGAAGAGAAACCGCAATATCATTATATTTTTTATCACATCGTATGATGACTATATCGACGATGCCATGGATCTGCGTGTTTTCAGATATATATCAAAACCGCTCGACGCAAAACGGCTCAGAGCGGGAGTCGAAAAAGCGCTGAAGCTCATCGACAGGGCGCGCATAAGCTTTCTTGTAAAAGAGAGCGGAAAATCCGTGTGCGTCTTCTCAAAAGATATTGTTTTTGTTGAGATAGCCGGACGCTCTACGCGGGTCGTGACGACCCACGGGGAGTACAATTCGGAAAACGGCATTGACTTCTGGGATTCAAAGCTTGCCGCGCCGTCATTTTTTCGCGTGCATAAGAGCTATATAGTCAATGTCCATTACGCGACGGATTACAGCCGCGCGACCGTTGTGCTCTGCGGCGAGTACGAAATACCTGTAGCCTACAGGAAACAGGCGGAGTTCCGTCACTTTTTTCTCAACTATTTCGGGGGACGATGATCTAAATGAATCTGGTTTCTGCACTTTCACATGCTATGGAACTGTTTATTGTTTTTCAGTTCTTTAACGATCTGTTTTCGACCAAGGGCAAGAAAATTGTAGCAACGGCGGTCGGCTTTGGCTTCTATGCCGTGGCATATGCGGCGTTCCTGTTTGTCAATTCAACGGTCATCAATATTCTGCTCTGCTTTGTTATTGATTCCGTCTTTGCAAAGCTCTTCTTTGAATGCAATATCAAGGGCGCAACGCTCGGCGCGCTGTTCATAGCGGTGTCGAACACTGCGTCGGAGTTTATAGTCATGAGCCTGCTCGCGATAATCGGCGGCGGTGATATAAAGGCGTATCAGTCGAGCGTCTATATCTATCTGCTCATGGTGCTTTTGAGCAAGTCCGTCCTCTTCGTGCTTACAAAAGCGGCGGTCTATGCGGGACTGTATCTTCGCGGTCAGAAGGGCGTGCGCATACCGGCGTTCCTGCTGATTTATCCTATAGCGTCGATAGTTATCCTCTATACTTTCTGGATAATCTCCGTGCGCTACGACTTATCGAAGAACATCAGCGTCATAATTTCCGCCGCGTCAATCGCTATAATCGCGTCGGCGTTTCTGACCTTCGTCTTTTACGGGCGAACTTCGCACAAGATGGACGAGCTCTACAAGACCCAGCGCGAGGCGGAGCGACTGCGCACCGACCAGACTTATTACGCCCTGCTCGATCAGCAGAACGAGATGCTCAAGACGATAACGCACGACGAGAAAAATCATCTCATCGCCATAAAAGCGCTCGCGAACGATCCCGCGGTTAGCGAATATATCGAGAATATCTACGGCGATATCAAATACCATTCGATGTTCGGCAACACAAAGAACAAGTTCCTCGATTTGCTGCTCAACAAATATAAATCGATCTGCGATTCGAGCGGGATAAGCTTCGAATACAATATAAGAACGGCGAACCTCTCGTTTATGGATGCGCCGGATCTGATAACGCTTCTGAGCAATATTCTCGACAATGCGGTCGAGGCGGCGAGCGTTTCCGAAAAGAAAACGATAGAGCTTTCGATAAACAAGGTCAATGAATTCGATATGCTTTCCTGCGTCAATTCCAGCGACCGCAAGCCGCAGTCCGTCGGCAAATCGCTCAGGACTTCAAAGAATTCCGGCGGCTTCCACGGTCTCGGAACAAAGAGCATCAAGGCAATGGCGGGAAAATATAACGGCGAGTTCGATTGGTCATACAGCGAGGCTGATAGGGAGTTCACGGTCAATATCGCGTTCTTCCATACAGATAAGACGGGTGCCGCCCGTTAACGGCATTTTTCGCGGAGCACAGTTTTTTTACTGCGCTCCGTTTGCTATAATATGCATATATTGCCATGCTTCTTTGCCGTGCTCGGATATCACATCCGAACTTTATATGACAAAATCAATCTCAGTGCAAAACTTTAAAGCTGTAATTCGGCAATTTGCCGCATTGCTAAAGCAAGCGACGGTTTTTGAAAAAACGGCTTGACAGCGCACTTTCGGGAATCTTTGCGCCGCGTTTGCACAAAAAACGAATATCGCGGACGCCGCTGTGCGCCCGAACCGAAAAATTGACGGCATTTTGGAATATCCGGCAATAAATTCAATCCGTATAAGCTTGCATTTTTGGTTGTATTGTGTTAACATATCCTATAATAAGCAGTCATAAATAGTTAATTTTTAACAGTTTGAGTTGTTTGTGGTGCTTTTTACGGGGCGGCGCCGGACTTTCCGCTTCGATACTTTTTTACACAGGGAGTTGGCATACTTGGCGAAATACATAGTTAAGCGTGTCGCAATGGGTCTGCTGTGCATATTCATTGTTGCGACGCTGACTTTTCTTCTGATGAACCTGGTTCCGGGCGGTCCGTTCACGGCTGAGAAGTCTATGAGCAAGGCGGCGCAGGAGGCGCTTGCCGCAAAATACGGATTGGACAAGCCGCTCTGGGAGCGCTATCTTACTTATATGTCCGATTTCCTCAAGGGCGATATGGGACCGAGCCTCAAGCAGAGGGGACGGACGGTCAACGAAATAATTGCGACAAAGTTCCCGATTTCGGCACGCCTTGCGGGCGTTGCGGTGCTCGTGTCGCTGCTCGTGGGAATCCCGCTCGGATGTCTCTCGGCTTATAACAGGGGCAAGCTTGCCGATAACATTATTATCGTGCTCGCCACCTGCGGCATAGCAATACCGAGCTTTATAAGCAGCGTTATTCTGTTATATACCTTCGGAAGCAAGCTCAACATATTGCCTACGATAGGACTGAACTCGCTGACGTCTTATATAATGCCCGTCACTGCTCTTGCGATTTATCCGACGGCTTATATAACGCGCCTTATGCGTTCGAGCCTGCTCGATGTCATGGGTCAGGATTATATCCGCACCGCGAGGGCAAAGGGTCTGTCGAACTTCAAGGTTCTTTTCAAGCACGCCCTGCGCAACGCTATCCTGCCGGTCGTCACTTATGTCGGTCCCATGCTTGCGAGCCTTATGACCGGTTCGTTCGTCGTGGAGAAGATATTCACCATTCCCGGTCTCGGCCGCGACTTCGTCTCGGCGATAAATAATAAGGATTATACTTTGATAATGGGAACAACAATCGTTCTTGCCACTCTTATAATCTCGGCGAATGTTATAGTTGATATCCTCTATAAGATCATAGATCCCCGTATCAAACTCAAGTAAGGGAGCGGCAGAAGAGAAACGATGAAGAATAAATTTCCGAGTCTGCATCTGAAAGCGGACGATTTTATACCGGCAACAAACGAAGAAAAAGAGAGCCTCGTCGTCATGCGCGACAGCATAAACTTCTGGGCGGACGGCTTGCGCCGCCTGCGCAAGAACAGGATTGCGATGGTCAGCCTCGTTTTCATTCTCATAACAATGGTTTTCGCCTATATTCTGCCCTCGTTCTGGCCTTACAGCTACGAGCAGCAGATTAAGTACAGCGAGAATCTCAAGCCCTTTGAATACAGCGCAACCGAGCAGGCTCGCATCGACGCGGGCGAAAAGATTTTCCCGCATATCTGCGGCACCGACAAGCTCGGCAGAGACTTTGCGGTTCGCCTTATGATGGGCACCCGCATAAGCCTCACCGTCGGTCTTATCTGCGCGGCACTCGTGTTGATAGTCGGCTCGATTTTCGGCGCCGTCGCCGGATTTGCCGGCGGATGGGTCGATATCATAATGATGAGAATCACCGATATTCTCTATACAATACCCGATGTTCTTCTGATAATAGTGCTCTCGCTCGCCTTGAAGCCGAGGCTTGCCGAGCTTGCGGAGCAGCCCGGCTTCGGCTGGATGAACACGGTCGGACCTAACCTTATCGCGATTTTCCTCGTGTTCGTTCTGCTCTATTGGGTCGGCATGGCGCGTATCACGCGCTCGCAGATACTTGTGCTCAAGGAGTCCGAATATGTCACGGCGGCGCGCGCTCTCGGCGCGAGCGGCTCGCGGATAATCAGAAAGCACCTGCTCACAAACTGCATCGGCACTCTTATCGTCACCACGACCCTCCAGATTCCCTCGGCAATATTCACCGAGAGCTATCTGAGCTTCCTCGGACTCGGCGTTGCGGCTCCCATGCCGTCGCTCGGCTCGCTTGCGACCGATGCGGTCAAGGGTATGAACACCTATCCGCACCTGCTGTTTTTGCCGGCAATACTTATCAGCGTCATCATTCTCGCATTCAACCTCTTCGGCGACGGACTGCGCGATGCGTTTGACCCGAAGCTGAAAAACTGACAAGGAGGGCGAGGATTTTGAGCGAAAAACTTCTGGAAATAAAAGACGAAAGACTCTCGTTCTTCACTCCCGCGGGTGAGGTCAAGGCATTGAACGGCGTGTCCTTCTCCATGGATGAGGGCGAGGTGCTCGGCATAGTCGGCGAGTCCGGCTCGGGCAAGTCCGTCACGGCTTATTCCGTCATGGGGCTTACCGCGTATCCCGGCAAGCTCGTCGGCGGCACGATATATTTCAACGGTCATCAGATAGACAAGATGAGCGAAAAGGAAATGCGCAAAATAAGGGGCAACGAGGTCTCGATAATCTTTCAGGATCCTATGACGAGCCTCAACCCCGTCTATACAATAGGCGACCAGATAACCGAGGTTATCCGCCTGCATACCGGAAAAAGCAAAAGAGAAGCGCACGAACGCGCCAAGGAGCTGCTTGAGCTGGTCGGCATCAATGAGCCGGAAAAGCGTCTCAAGCAGTATCCTCACGAGCATTCCGGCGGTATGCGCCAGAGAGTTATGATAGCGATAGCTCTGGCGTGCGAGCCGAAGCTGCTCATAGCGGACGAGCCCACAACGGCTCTCGACGTTACCATTCAGGCTCAGATACTTGAGCTTATGCAGGAGCTCAGAAAGAAGCTCGGCATGAGCATCATAATGATAACCCACGACCTCGGCGTCGTCGCCAGCATGTGCGAGAAGATAGCTGTCATGTATGCGGGTCATATAGTTGAGTACGGCACGGCAGACGAGATATTCTATGAGCCCAAGCACGAATATACAAAGGGGCTCATCAACTCCATACCCAAGCTCAGTGCCGAGCATATCGAGCGCCTTGTGCCCATCGAGGGTCAGCCGGTCGATCTGCTGAATCCTCCCGCAGGATGCCCGTTTGCGCCGCGCTGCGCAAGCTGCATGAAGATATGTCTGCGCGAGATGCCGCCCAAGACGGAGCTGAGCGATACGCACTACAGCCACTGCTGGCTGCTTCAGAAGGAAGAATTTGAAAAGGGGGAAACAAGCTGTGAGTGAGAATGAAAAGCTCGTTGAAGTGCAGCACCTGCAGCAGTATTTCCCGGCAGGCGGCAGAGGAAAACGCAAAAAATTCGTCCAGGCAGTCGATGATGTCTCGTTCTATATCAACAGGGGAGAGACGCTCGGTCTTGTCGGTGAGTCCGGCTGCGGCAAAACGACCGTCGGACGCACTCTGCTCAGGCTCTATGAGCCCACGGACGGCAAAATAATCTATGACGGAAATGTCATTTTCGACAAGGAGAATAAGATTTCTGCCAACATGCTGCCCTACAGGCGCAAAATGCAGATGGTTTTTCAGGACCCTTACGCGAGCCTTGACCCGCGCATGACGATAGGCGATATCGTCGGCGAGCCTATCGATATCCACCATCTCGTCTCCGACAAGGCGGAGCGAAGAGAGAGGATAATCTCCCTTCTTGAGCGCGTCGGACTCAACAGCGAGCACGCAAACCGCTATCCGCATGAGTTCTCCGGCGGTCAGCGCCAGCGAGTCGGTATCGCGAGAGCGCTTGCGGTCGATCCTGAGTTCATCGTCTGCGATGAGCCGGTCTCCGCGCTCGATGTCTCCATTCAGGCTCAGGTCGTCAATATGTTCGAGGATCTCCAAAAGGAACTCGGGCTGACATATCTGTTTATCGCCCATGACCTGAGTGTCGTTCGCCATATCTCGAACCGCATCGGCGTTATGTATCTCGGCAAACTCGTGGAGCTTGCGGACAGCTTCGAGCTTATCGCGCACAGCGTCCATCCCTATACCAGAAGCCTTATCTCGGCTATCCCTGAGGCTGACCCCAAGACGGCGCGAGCCTCAAAGCGCATCCCGCTTGAGGGCGATGTGCCGAGTCCGTTGAATCCTCCGAGCGGCTGCCGCTTCCGAACCCGCTGTCCCTATGCGGACGAGAAGTGCGCCGAGGAGTGTCCGCAGCTCAAAGAGGTCAGCTCCGGTCATTTTGCCGCGTGTCATCATCTCGACAAGGTCGCGGACTGATACGGCGTTCGGCATCTGAAAATTATCAGCGGTGTTTATTGCGCCGAAGAGCGCAATGGATATAAAGCGGCAAAGCCGCAAAAATTTGTAGAGGAGATGTATCAATGAAGATCAAGAGAATCGTTTCCCTTTTCCTGGTTCTGGTGCTCGCGCTTTCTGCTGTCGCAGTTTTGGGCTCCTGCAAGAAGGAAGGGAAGAAGACCGAGAACATCACTGTTCAGATAGGTCCCAATCCGGAAACTCTCGATCCGGCACTCAACAGTGCAGTCGATGGCGGCAATATGCTCATCACTCTGTTTGAGACACTGCTTATCATCGACCAGGACAACAAGGTTCAGCCCGGTCAGGCTGAGTCCTACACCGTCAGCTCTGACGGTCTGACATGGACCTTCACCATGCGTGACGGTCTGAAGTGGTCCGACGGCACCGAGCTCAATGCCAAGGACTTTGAGTACACCCTGAAGAGAATTGCCAACCCCGATGTCGCAGCCCCCTATGGCGAGACTGTTGTCGGCATGATCGAAGGCTATCAGGATGCCATCGGCAATCCCGACAAGGAAGGCAAACAGACCACAACGCCCGACATTGACAAGCTCAATGTCAAGGCGAGCGACGATGGCAAGACCCTTACCATCAAGCTTGCTTATCCCTGCTCTTATTTCGACAAGATCGTTGCTTTCGGCACCATGAGCCCTGTTCAGAAGGCTACTGTCGAGGCTAACGGCGACGCCTGGGCAACCAAGCCCGACACCTATGTCTGCAACGGACCGTACATGATTTCCGAGTGGACTCCCGGCGAGCGCATCGTCTGCAAGAAGAACCCCAACTACAAGGGCGGCTGGGACAGCAGCAAGATCGTTACCGAGCAGCTGACCTTCCTCCTTCTTGAGGATTCCAGTGCTTCTTATACCGCTTACACCAGCGGTGAGGCTCTCATGATAAAGGATGTTCCCACTGAGGAGATCCCGAGCCTCAAGAAGTCAACCGACGGCGGCGACTTCTATGTCGATCCCATTCTCGGAACCTACTATCTCAACTTCAACCTCCAGAAGGCTCCCTTTGATAACGTCAATGTCCGTAAGGCTCTCAGCCTTGCCATTGACCGCGAGTATGTTGCCAACACCATCATGCAGGGAACCTACAGCCCGGCTTATAACTATGTCGGACCCAGCATCGTTGACAATGAGGGTATGTTCCTCGACAACTCCATTTCCGCAAACGGCGGCAGCACCTATATCAGCAATGACTATCAGGCTAACCTCGCCGAGGCCAAGAAGGCTCTCGCAGAGGCGGGCTATCCCGACGGTAAGGGCTTCCCGACCATCACTTATTCGACCAACGATTCCGGCTATCACAAGGCTGTTGCAGAGTACCTTCAGCAGGTCTACAAGCAGGAGCTCGGCATCGAGATGAAGATTGACACGGTTGACTGGTCGTCCTTCACTCCTCAGCGCCGTGAGGGTAACTATGAGATGGCCCGTAACGGTTGGGTCATGGACTACAACGACGCTTCCAACATGATCGAGCTGTTCTATTCGACCAACGGCAACAACGACGGTAAGTACAACAGCAAGGCATTCGACGCCGCTATGGATAAGTCCAAGGTTGCCGATTCCAAGGCTCACTTTGAGGCTCTTCACGAGGCTGAGAAGATCATGTCCGAGGATTACGCCTGCATCCCCGTTGCATATTACAACGACTTCTGGCTGCAGAGCTCGACCCTCAAGGGAGTATGGCACAGCCCCTATGGCTACTGGTACTTCCAGTATGCTTATGTTGAGGGTTAAGTCATAATCTAAAGCTCGAAGCAAAATTGAACGCTGCCCGTGTCACGCAAGTGGCACGGGCAGTTTTTAAGGTGGCAGGAGATTGGAGACAATAGATTATAGACTATAGATAATAGACGATAGACGATAGATGATAGATGGGGAAGATGTATATATGATTGAAAAGTGAACATTAACCTCGTAGGGCGCGGCGACCCGACGCACCGCTGCCGCGTAAGCGGCACAACAAAATCAACAACGCTCCCACTCTCCCTACCGCCTATTTCCCCGACATACCGCTGCCGGCGGCACAAAATCGCAAAAATTCATCCCACCGCACAAAAAACGGCCGCAGCAAAACAAATCGCTGCGGCTGACTTCATATATTTTTTATTCGCTGATCTTTCTGACAGTCTCCATTACATAGTCGCCGAACTCGCTGCAGGTGCAGCCGTCCTCGCGGCCTGTGATTTTGAGCTTCTTGTCCTCGTACATGCAGATGTCGAGCGCCCTCTCAAGCAGATCGGCTTTTTCCTGCTCGCCGATGTGGGAGAGGAGCATCACGCTTGCTCTGAGCATCGAGCAGGGGTCGGCGTACTGCGCTCTGCCCTCGCGAACCATTCTCGGAGCCGAGCCGTGGATAGCCTCGAACATTGCGTATCGCTTGCCGATGTTTGCGCTGCCGGCTGTGCCGACGCCGCCCTGGAACTCGGCAGCCTCATCGGTGATTATGTCGCCGTAGAGGTTCGGGAGAATGAAGACCTTGAAGTCGCGGCGGCGCTTCTCGTCGATGAGCTTCGCCGTGGTGATGTCAATGTACCACTCGTCGGTCACGATGTCGGGATATTCCTCGCCGACCTTTTTGCACAGGTTGAGAAACTTGCCGTCCGTGGTCTTGATGACATTTGCCTTGGTGATTATCGAAACGCGCCCCTTGTTGTTGCGGCGTGCGTAGTCATATGCGAGCCGTGCGATTCTGTCGCAGCCCTCAGTTGTTGTAACAACAAAGTCAACGGCGAGATCGTCGGTCACAT
>CAVFAN010000021.1:0-35467 GCA_963620555.1 bacterium | reverse complement strand
GCGTTCTCAGCCGCGAATTATGACCTTCAACCTTTTTTGCTCTTTGGTCTGCGCTAAATGCGACAGCCCCGGTCTTTTTTAATAAGCCTTATTTGCTGAATATCTTTTTATACCACGGGAGCGACTCGGTGGTTTCGGTCGTTGTGGTCGAGGTGCTGCTGCTCGAAGTGATAGGCGTGGTCTGATAGATGAACATGACGTTCGACTCGGTGCCCTCGGTCTTCTCGGTGTAGATGTCATACGATGCACCGTAGGAGATCATCGACTGGAGCTTCGCGATAAGGTCGTCGGCATCCTCGGCAAGCACGCCGTACTGCTGGAGCTTGCCCGCATAGTCGCCGGAGTTTATGCTGTCGATAAGGTCGTTGAGCTTCTGGACATTCTCCTTGCTCATAAGCTTTGCGAGCCCGTCAATGAGCTCCTGATTGTCCTCGACCGTCTTCTGTATCTCAGAGAGCTGTTCGAGGGTCTTGGGCAGGTTGTTTATGGCCTCCTGAACCTCGGGGTCGGACATATCCTTTGAAAGCTCCTCGATAAGGGGCAGGACATCGTTCATATTCTCCGCTATCTCAGGCAGGTTCTTGAAGAACGCCTGGAGCACCGGATTGTTGAGCAGGGTCACGACCTCTTTGAGCTCATCGGGGTCAAGGCTGTTGAAAAGCTTCTTGAATTTTGCGATATTCTCTTCGGTCATATACTTGGGCAATATCTCGAAGAGGACGCGGTTGTTCTGATAGAGCTCCACTGCCTCGTTTATCGTGCTGACAAGCTCGTTTATCTTCGTCTTGTTGGTCATAAGATTCGTTATGACCTTGTTGGGATCCATTGAGTTAAGAGCCGTTTCAAGCTCCTTGAGCTGACCGAGCGTGGTCTGAAGGTCGCTTACGCTGTCGGGCAGCTGAAGCTCGCTGCCGAGCATGGAAATCGGCACCGCAGCGAAGTACATATTGCCCAGTGAGAAATCTTCAACATAAGCGGAGAGAGTGAATTCCGTCGCGAAGTCCAGATCCTCGATATTGAGCTCGTCAAGTCCGAGCGTCTCGTTCATGCCGGGCATACTGACGATAAGAGCTATCTCCTTTGTGCCGTCTCCGACGAGCTTGCCGTTTGTGAGTGTCATATTCTGGAACTGACCCTCAGGAAGAACCATACCGCCGACAACCGCGATGGGATTGTAAATTTTGACCTGCTTGCCGTTTATTGTCTCGGTCTTATAGAGATTATTCTCAACGGTTATCTTTATTTCGACCTTGCCGCTCTTGCCGGATATCTTCTTGGCGGTCATCTCTTTGCCGTCAAGGAAATACTGAATGTTTATTTTTACCGGCAGCTCCTTGCTGCTCTTGCCGCTGTAATAGAGGTCGGTCGTGTCCATATGCCAGGTGATGCCGCCGTTTTCGCTGACGGGCTGGATATCGCTCTTGACATTGGTGATGTTTTTCAGGGAGCTTGTGTCGCTGACCTTGACCTGTGCCTTGTCTGTATGAAGCCAGTCGGTGACGGTGATATCCTTGACATCGCCGCTGTTGTCCATGTTGACATACACAGTCTCGCTCTTCTTCACGGAGCCGGGCACATCGGTGTAATATACGGGCGCAGACTGCTCATCGCCGGACGCCGAGGTGGTGTCGCTGTTGCCGTCGGTGCTCTTGCAGGCACCCATGGTGAGTATGCTCGCCGCGAGAGTGAGGCAGAGCGCCGATTTGAGAATAAAGTTTTTCTTCATTTTATTGCCCTCCTTGTTCAAGCCTTGGCTTTACGGCTCTTGCGCTCCTTTTTGACACGGGGAGCGCGCCAGCCGACGGATGTTTTATTGATAATACCTTCACAGGTAAGCAGAAGTCCGGGAAGCATCAGCATGATGATCGCCGCACTGACAAGCGAACCTCTTGCGAGCATGATGCACACGCCCTTGACTATATCGATGTTGCAGATAAGGAACACGCCGAACGTAGCGCAGAAGAACACGAGCGCGCTCTGGAATATCGAGCGGCAGGACTCCTGAGCCGCCTTCTTCATTGCAACGAATTTGTCTCCGCTGCGCTGAAGCTCCTCTCTGAATCTCGTTGTCATGAGTATTGCGTAATCGACCGTTGCGCCGAGCTGGACGCAGTTGATTATCGTGGGGGTGATAAAGCATATCGTAGCACCGGTTATTGTTGACATTCCGATATTGACCCAGATGGCAAGCTCTATCGCCGCGACAAGTATGACGGGGATCGAAATCGATTTGAAGCAGATAGCGACAAGAATGAATATCGCTATGGTCGAGATAAGTCCGGTGACGATGAAGTCTCTGTTTGTGACCTCGATAAGATCCTTTGTCATTACTCCCTCGCCGGTGAGTATTCCGTCGGGATCGTATTTTTTGACTATCGATGTTATCTTATCTATCTGCGCGTTTTCTTCGTCCGTCGCCGAAGCATATTCCGAGTTTATCATCATCAGCTGTTTTCCGTCCTGGACGCATATCTCCTTGACGGAATCCGGAAGCACGGAGTTGGGTATCGCAGTGCCGACAAAGCTGTTGAGCGAGAGGACATTTGTAACGCCCTCGACCTTGTTGAGCTCGCTCGTCATCGCATTTATATTAGCCGCCGAAAGATCCTCGTCTATTATCACGAAGTGCGTAGTAGACATATTGAAATCCTTCTTCATGGTGTTGAGAGCCGATATTGACGGCAGATCCTGCGGGATCGCCTGCGCCATGTTGTAATATTCATTGACATTGCTTTGCAGGAAATATGCCGGCACGAAAAGCACGAGGAAAATAACGACAAACACCTTTCTGTGCTTGATGGCGAATGTGCTCAGCTTGTCGAACTTCGGGGCGAGGCTCTTATGTCTCGTCTTTTCGATAACATTGTCGAGCATGAGTATCAGCGACGGCAGGAAGGTAACGACGGTGACAACGCCGAGGATAACGCCCTTCGCCATGACAAGACCCATATCCTTGCCGAGAGTGAAGCTCATAAAGCACAGCGCAAGGAAGCCGAAGACGGTCGTCAGGGAGCTTCCCATAAGGGAGAGGAAGGTCGAATCGATAGCCGCTGCCATGGCGTCCTTCTTCGCGTCATGGTGCTTCTTCTCCTCCTCGAATCTGTCCATAAGGAAGACGGAGTAATCGACTGTAACGCCGAGCTGTAGGATAGCGGCGATGCTCTGAGTGACGAACGATATCTCGCCGAAGATTATATTCGTGCCCATATTGTATATGACCGCAGTGCCGAGCGCCGCAAGGAGCACGAACGGGAGCACCCACGAGGTCATGGTGAACGAGAGCGCAACGAGAGCCAGCGCAATGGCGAGGGCGATATATATGGGTGCCTCGCTGTCCGTCAGATCCTTTGTGTCCACGGTTATCGCCGAAAGACCGCTCAGGAGCATATTTTCGTTCATTATCTTGCGTATGGAGGCGATGGCGTCCATAGTCACCTGAGATGCGCCGGAGTTCTCATACTGAACCATTATCAGCGTCGAGCTGCCGTCCTGCGAATAAAATACATTGGTTAGAACCTCGGGAAGTATCTCCTCCGGTATCGAAGGGTCTGCTATGTCGGTGATTCCCATGACATTGCTGACACCTTCGACCTCTCTTATCTTGTCCTCAAGCTTCTGGATATCCTTGGCCTCGGTGTCCTTCACTATAATAAACGAACTCGCCGAATTGTGGAAGGTCTCATCAAGTATCTGATTGCCCTGCACGGATTCAAGATCCTCCGGCAGGTATGACAGAATGTCATAGTTGACGCCCGTCAGGACAAAGCCTATAACAGACGGGATTATCAGGATAAGACAAACTATCAGAACAGTCTTGGGATGATAGGCTATCCACTTTGCTAACTTTTTAGATATCATATCCCTTTCCTCCTTATTATGCTAAAAGTTTGTTGGTAAAGCGCTGCATTCCGCTCTTTATTTCATCGAGCTTATACGGCTCACCGTGCAGAGCACTGTCACAGCCGACGGAGGTGAGCATCGAGACTAACATATATATGTTCATCTCGCTCTCATATTCCGTGAAGCCGTGTTTCAAAAACAGCTTTACGAGGCTGTCGTAAGCGTCCTTGAGCTCCGCCTCCCTGCCCTTGAGCATCAGGCGGTAACAGGAGGACACTCTGTCCTTGACCAGAGGCAGAAACGCTTTGTTTTCATCGATATACATAAAAACGTTATCGAGAAAGGCGTTCACGCACTCGGCATCCTCAACCTGCCTGCCGGCGAGCTGCTGCCGCGTTTTGAAGAGCGCGGAATTGACACACTCGGCTAACTTCTTCAAAAAGAGCTGATCCATAAGGTCGTATTTATCTTTGAAATAGAGATAAAACGTACCCTTGGCAACGCCCGCCATTTTGACGACCTCGTCTATTGTCGGAGGCTTGAGTGCGCTGCCGCTCGTGAAGAGCGAATGTGCCGCCTCCATAAGCTTCGACCGCTTCTCGGTTTTGTTTTCTTCAACTGTTGCCATATGTTCACCTCCGAACTGACCGCCGGTCACTTTCTTTTGCGTGAGATACTTTACTACAAAAATGACCGTTAGTCAATCCTTTAAAACAACTTTTCATTTTTTGTTCACAAATCTCTACTTTTTTGATTATTATAGCCAAAATTGCACCTTGATATTTGTGCATATTGCACCGAAAATCAGCTTGTTATACCGTACAGCAAAATCTTATGCGAAATTAGTGACAAAGAAATCACCGCGCAGCAAAAGCCTTCGGCTTTTGCTGCGCGGTGAAATTATCCGATATTATTTGTCGAAGAAAACGACCTTGTTCTCGCTTCCGCTCTCAAATATGGCATCGACGAGTCTGAGCAGTCTGCGCTGCTGGTCGTGAGTTATCAGCGGCTCCGCCTCGCCTCTGAGAGAGGCGAAAACATTTTCATAGAACTGAGTCCAGCTTGAATCGACCTTGGGCAGCGGATAGTGCTTTATGGTGTCATCGGTTCTCGGAGCCATGGTCTTTGTCAGACCGACGCCCGCGAGAATCGGCACGGCATCGCGGTTCTCCCAATCAGAGACCTTGACTATCTCGCCGTTGAGCTCCCAGTCGTTGATAACGGCGGAGCCGTTCTCGCCCAGGACATACCAGCGCGGAAGCTCAATGAAGTTGCTCGTGGTGACCTCGACATACATCGAAAGGTCGCCCTCGAAGATAAGCGTTACTCTGAAGCCGTCGTCACATTCCTCGTTTGTGACATTCGTAAGCTCTGCATAGACGGAGATGAGCTTTCTGCCCTCGCCGATGCGCAGTGCCTGATCGAGCAGATGGATGCCCCAATCGAGCACCATGCCGCCGCCGTGCGCCTTGCGGTTGCGCCAGTCGCCGGGGATGCCGCGTGAGCCCTGAACGCGGGACTCGATGCGGAACACCTTGCCGAGCTCGTTATCCGCAAGGATCTTTTGGACGCACTTGAAGTCCGGATCCCAGCGCCTGTTCTGATGGACGGTGAAGAGCTTGCCGTACTTTTTGGACGCAACTATCATCTCCTCAAGCTCCTCTTGGCTCAGTGCCACGGGCTTCTCGGAAATGACGTTCTTGCCCGCCGCCATGGCGGCTATGGCTATCTCTTTATGCACATCGTTGGGCGTCGCAACGGTGACGAGGTCGATTCTCTCGTCGGCGAGCAGCTCCTCACGCGAGGAGAAAGCGTGAATGCCCTCAGCCTCGGCTGCTGCGCGTCTCTCCGACTTGATGTCATAGATGCCTATAAGCTCAGCCGTTTCCCTGAAATCCTCCGCGCATGTGGACGCATGCCAGCTGCCCATTCCGCCGTAGCCTATGACGGCAAAGCCTATCTTCTTGTTTTTTTCCATTGTTTTGTATACTCCCGATATAAATTTGTTTCGCGAAAAGCTTTATCACACCCACCACATATCGCCGGTGTTCTGAGTGATAAGAACCTCCTTGAGGAAGTCAACCGCCTTTGAAAGGCCCTCGTCCTGGCTCATGAGGGAATCCTCATGCTCGATGCTTATGGCATAATCGTAGCCGACCATGCGCAGGTTCGAGATCATATCCTTCCAATATGCATAGTCGTTACCGTAGCCGACGGAGCGGAATATCCATGAGCGGTGAATCTCGTCCGCATAGGGCTTGGTGTCAAGCACACCGTTTACGGCGGTGTTATATTTGTCAATCTTCGTGTCCTTGGCGTGGAAATGGAATATAGCGTCGCCGAGCGCTCTTATGCAGGCGATGGGATCCATGCCCTGCCAGATAAGGTGACTCGGGTCGAAGTTCGCACCGAGCTCGGGACCGACTGCCCTGCGTATCTTGAGCATGCTCTCGGTGTTGTAAACACAGAAGCCCGGATGAAGCTCGAAGGCTATCTTGTCAACACCGTGCTCCTTGGCGAAAGCGACGGTCTTAGTCCAATAGGGAATGAGAACCTCGTTCCACTGCCACTCGAGTATCTCGGAGAAGTCATTCGGCCAGGGGCAGACTACCCAGTTGGGATACTTGGCGTTCTCCTGGTCGCCGGGGCAGCCGGAGAAGGTATTGATCTGATGAATACCGAGCTTCTCGGCAAGAAGAATGGTGTTCTTTATCGTCTTGTCAAACTCGGCGGCAATCGCCTTGTTCGGATGGACGGGGTTGCCGTGGCAGCTGAGTGCGCTTATTTCAAGACCGCTGTCCGCGACGGTGGATTTGAAGGTGCTCAGAGCCGAAGGATCGGCGAGCAGGGTGTCAGGGTCGGCATGGGAGTTGCCGGGGTAACCGCCGCAGCCTATCTCGACCATCTCAATGCCCTTGGATTTGAAATACTTGAGAGCCTCTTCGAGCGGAAGATTGCCCAAAAGGCAGGTGAATACACCTAATTTCATTTTTTACAGCTCCTTTCGGAATCAGATAATGGATTTAAGATATTTTATGCTCCTGCCGACGTCGTCAAGACCGTTCGGCACGGGATCATCGTTTTCAACTATCAGCCACTCGATGCCGATATCCTTGGCGGCGCGAATGACCTCGGGGATATCGCAGTTGCCCTCGCCGAGAGCCATGGGAGTGTGATCAATTCCGTCCTTGACATGGAGCTGAACTATCCTATCGCGGTTCTCGGTGATGAGCTTATAGTTATCCTGACCGGCGACGAAGCTCCAGTAGGTGTCTATCTCGAGATGACCGGCTTTTTTCAGCTCGTCGAACGGTAACACGCCCTCGGAATTCGGCTCAAACTCGGAGCAGTGGTTGTGATAATAGACGCTCATGCCGATTTTTTCGGCGCGCTCGTCCGCCGCTTTTATCGCGGCGCAGGTCGCCCTGAGATCCTCGGGCGTGTCGTGGGCGGCACCGCCCATGCCCATGGTTTTCATGCCGAGCGTGCGGCAGAACTCAGCGGTCTTGTCGAAGTTTTCGGGCGAGTAGTCGTCAAGCCCGATGTGAGTGCCGACGGCAACGAGTCCGGCATCGTCGAGAGCGGCACGCAGAGTCGCCGCGTCAACGCCGAAATATCCGGCGAACTCAACGCCGTCATAGCCGAGTGCCTTGACACGCGGAAGAATGGCAAGAAGATTCTCGCCGCTGTCCTTGATAATGTCGCGCAAGCTGTAAAGCTGAACTGCAATTTTCATGTTTCTTCTCCTGTTTGAGATAAAATTTAAAAGTGTAAATTCACATTGGCGGTGCTGTTCCGCACGGGGCGCAGTGTATGTCGATACTCAAGCCCTACGCGGGGCAGTCAATGTGCGTGATATGAATCAACTCATTTTGAATAAGATTGCGTGCAGTGTGAGTTTTTTGCGACCGCCGCGTATCGGGATACGCAATGGAGCAAAAGGCTCGCAATGTGCGTGATATGATACAAATATATTTTGAATAGATTGCGTGCAGTGTGAGTTTTTTGCGACCGCCGCGTATCGGGATACGCAAGGGAGCAAAAGGCTCGCAATGTGCGTGATATTATTCAAAATAAAAAGGTTTGCCCTGCTTGGCAGATTCATATATTCCTTCGAGTATCTGCGTGACAACGAGCGCCTGCTCCGGCTTGGTGCTGACCTCGGTGCCGTTGATGATGGCGTTGATGAAGGCGCGGGCTTCAAGCTCGGAGGGGTCGCTGGTCGCGCCCTCAAAGAACGCGACTCCGCCGGCTTCAAAGTTCGGAGTCTCGATGCACTGACGACCGTATTTGACGTAATTCAAGTGAAGTCCGCCGCGCATATCCGCGCCCGCCTTGTCGCCGCAGAGATATGTAACAGCCTCGTTGGGGTCGGCAATATTGAGCGCCCAGCTCGCTTCGACGGAGATGGTCGCGCCGTTCTCCATGGTGACGAAGCCGAATGCCGAATCCTCGACGGTGTACTGCGCGGGATCCCAATCGCCCCAGGCGTTGCCGGAGCGCTCCTGGCTGCCGAGCTTTTTATAGACATTGCCGACGACCATCTTGGGCTTGTAGTTATTCATCATCCAGAGGGTAAGATCGAGCGCGTGAGTGCCGATATCGATGAGCGGACCGCCGCCCTGCTCATACTCGTTGAGGAAAACGCCCCAGGTCGGAACGGCTCTGCGGCGTAGCGCGATGGCGCGACCGTAATAGATATCGCCGAGGTCGCCGTTGTCGCACGCCTCCTTGAGATAGAGCGAATCGGGTCTCCATCGCTGCTGATAGCCGATAGTCAGCTTCTTTCCCGTGCGCTGTGCCGTCTCATACATTTTCTTTGCCTCGGCATAGGTCTTCGCCATTGGCTTCTCGCACATGACATGCTTGCCCGCTTCGAGCGCGTCTATCGTAATAAACGAGTGCGAGCGGTTCGGGGTGCAGACATGAACGCTCTCGATGCTCTCATCCTCGAGCAGCTTTCTGTAATCGGTATAGACCTTTGCACCCTCAACGCCGAACTCCTTTGCCGCCTTCACGGCTCTCTCCTCGATGATATCGCAGAAGGCGACAATCTCAGCCTCTTCGATTTTTTTGAGCGCAGGCATATGTTTGCCGTTGGCGATGCCGCCGCAGCCGATGATGCCTATTCTGACTTTTCTTTCCATATCGTTTCTCCTATCGTGTTCAAGATATATAATATATACCTTTATTATCAGTTTAATTATAAACAATTGAATAAATAGTTCAAGGCATATCGGCAGAATCTTTCGCGCCGCGGATGCCGAAATTTGAGCCGCATATTTGGGCAAAGTTCACAAAATCCGAAAAACACTTTTTTCAAAGCGTCGCATGAGACGAAAGTCTTAACAAAATCGATTCCGATTATTAAGACTCTGTTCACAGGGACTTAACAAACCTCGGGTATCATAAAGTTGCACACAAGGACAGGGAGCCGCACCCTGTTGTGTGCGGTGCCTGAGTTCGTCAGGCATCACCCCTCCTCAAACCAGATGCTAAAAGTTGCATCGAACCCCTCATTACGGAAGGACGTTCACCGAAAGGTGGGCGTCTTTCCGTTTTTACATTTTTTATAAATTTGCCTTGCGCATAAAGCGCGGCGGAGCGGTCAAAAATAGGAATGAAAAAACACCGTGACACCGCACGCGGAGAAACGAGGCAGATATGATAGACAATTCATTCAACAAAAAAAGCTTTTTTAAATCAAAGGGAATATACATTCTCGCAGCACTCTGCATTCTTGCGGCGGGTGCGGGAGTATGGGGCGCGATGCGCGTGGCTAAAACGCCGACGGACAATAATAATTCGACGGAGCTGCCGTCAAGGCAGTACAATATAGATTACTCCGTGCCGCAGGAGACGCTGACGCAGGCGAACAACCCCGTGAAGAATGTCCCCGACGACAGAACGACCGCGCCCTCGCAGACGACAAATGAAAGCGACAGCAAAAACACTCCCTATACCGGCAGTTACGCTTTGCCGATGGGAACGGACATCCGCAAGGACTACAGCGCGGACGAGATGGTAAAAAACAAGACGACGAACGACTGGCGGGTACACAACGGCATTGACTTCGGCGGCGCACAGGGCAACGACGTTATCGCGATACAGAACGGTCGCGTGACAAAGGTCTATTCCGACCCACTGTGGGGCAATGTGGTTGAGATCGACCACGGCAAGGGGCTTGTTGCGCGATACTGCGGGCTCTCGGACAAGAATCTGCCGAAGGAGGGCGACGAGGTCGAGCAGTTTGACAACATCGGCACCCTCGGCACAGTCCCCGTTGAGGCGGCGGACGGTGCGCACCTCCATTTCACCGTTGCGATAAACGGCAAGACGGTAGACCCGCTCGAGGCGATGAACAAGTTGGGTCAGGGGGACAGCCGCGAGGCAGAGACGACCTCCGGCGAATAACCTCCGATATAAAAATACAATCCACAGCAAAAAGATTTTTTCGAACAGTGCCGCCGAAAGCGGCATAAAATCTTCGGGAAAGCTCGTTTTACAGGGTGACAGAGACGAACTTCGTTCGCCTTTCAAAAATCCGCACACATTTTAGACCGCGTACCTCATATGGACAGCCCTTGCGGCTGTCCCTGCTACCCCGTAACATCGACATTATCCTTATGCTCATTTAGATTTCAACCTGCAAAGCCGGGTCTGCGTCTGTTCGCAGGCTCGGTTTGTCTATATAACCCAAAAATACACATAAAAAATATGACATTCAGAGATTGATTTTTGTTAATAATAGTTATATAATAGTTAAGCTTTAATATGTTGCTCGTAATGAGAAAAGAAAGGATTGATAACGAGTCATGAGTAAAAAAATCAAGGCTTTGCTCGCCGTCGTGCTGTGTGCGGCGATGCTCTTAGCCGCAGCGTCCCCCGCTTTCGCGGCGGTTGACAACAATGATGTTCTGCGTTTCAACAAGGACGGGAAGTTCAAAATAATGCAGATCTCCGACACGCAGGATATCGATATACCGAGAGAAGCTACAATAATGTTCATGGAGAAGGCTCTCGACGCAGAGAAGCCCGACCTCGTCGTGTTCACCGGCGACCAGCTCGCGGGCGGCAAAATAGAGACTGCCGAGGGCGTATATGCCGGAATAAAGGCGATAGTTCAGCCCGTTGTTGACAGAGGCATACCCTTCACCGTTGTTTTCGGCAACCACGACAGCGACGACGGCTGCCCGGTCAGCCGCGACGAGCAGTTCGCATATTATCAGACCTTCCCCGGCTGCCTCGCATATGACGCAGTGCCCGAAATGTACGGCACCGGCACGCACAACCTGCCCATCTATGCCTCCGAGGGCAATGAAACGAAGTTCAACCTCTGGATGATCGACTCGAACGACTACGACAGAGAAAACGGCGGTTACGACTACGTTCATCAGGATCAGATAGACTGGTACGAAAATACCAGCAAGGCACTCGAAGCGAAGGAGGGGCACCTCGTTCCCTCTATAGTGTTCCAGCACATAATTGTCCCCGAGGTCGCAGAGCTGCTCGTTGATTCTCCGTTCAGCGGCGAGAATGCGCTGAGCAAGAAGATAAACGGCGAAAATAAACTTCTTATGCTCAAGCCCGGCAAGGCTTCCGGCATACTGCTTGAGTTCCCCTGCCCGTCGGACACCAACTCGGGTCAGTTCGCATCGTGGAAGGCTCGCGGGGATGTCATTGCCGCTACCTTCGGACACGACCACATCAACACCTTTGTCGGCAATGTTGACGGCATCGACCTTGTTATGTGCCCCGGCGTTACATTCCAGTCCTACGGCAGATACATAACCAGAGCCGTCCGCATCTTCGAGCTTGACGAAAACGATCCGTGGAGCTACGACACCCACCTCTACAAATACACCGACGCTTTCGGCTGGGGTCTTTACAGCTGGTATGTCGGCGCGAAGTACGGTCAGTCGCCCGTTATGTGGATCCCGATCGCCCTTGCAGGCGTTCTCGGAGTTGCCGCAGGCGTCGGCACAATTGTGATGATAAACAACCTCGTTATCGGCGTGACCGCTGCGGCGGGAGTTATCGCACTGATTTATTTCATAACGCACTCTCAGCAATAACGCCGGATAGATAATATAATAGAGCAGTCCCCCGCCGAGCGAATCTGCGGGGGATTTTTTCTGCATTGTAACTCTGCGTGCCATATAAATTCTTTGTTGCAAATGCACAAATCAAATTATGTGTTTTTGTAATTTGTAACAAAAATATATAATATTCTTTAAGTTAATGAAATTAGCTGCCTTTTGGCTTATTATATTACCGTAACACATTCCAATTTTTAAATTGATATGGGTTATAATAATTGAAAAGGAGGCCTTTACTACTTTTGAGGAAGCGGAGTAAAGATAAAAATATACAAAAAGCAAAAGGAGATTTAGTCAAACATGGAAAGATTTATATCAATGGTTCTTTCCGAACTTGAAGACCCTTATTCACCGAACACACTTTATCCGTCAATTACCAAACGTGCATTGAATGAAATAGTTCCCTTTGAAGCAGAGTATTCTCATGCTTTCTATGGTAATGTAAATACTACATTAAACCAGTCAAAATGGGGTAGCACAGCCAGCCAACTTATTAAGCGTTCTGCAAAAGTAAGTGCAGCAATTTTATATAAATTTGCACTTGATTCAAATTTAACACTCAGCTAAAGGTGGTTTTATTATGAAAAAACAGTCCGCCGTCAAGATAATCCTTTATATACTCTACATTCTGAGCGGTGCATATACCGCTTTCGGTACTTTCAAGTATTCATACCCACCCACCGTGGTTCGCGAAGCTGTGGCAGGCTTTCTCAGCAAGCTCGGCGTGGATATCGGTGTTACCGGCTCTGAAATAATATACCACTTCTTTTGTCTTGCATTTGTTGCCGTTTCAGTGATTGCACTCTTTTTCCTGCTCAGAAAAGAAGCCGAAGCAAAAGGAATGTTTATCTCAGGCGCAGTCGTGCTGCTATTTATGGTGCTGTATTTATTGGGTTATCTTATAACAAACAAATATATACACATCTTTGAGTTTATAGGATATGTAATTTCATATCTCACTTTCGCCGTAATCTGCGGGAGAATGGTCTTCAAAAAAATCGATAAATAAACCCAAACATTAAACGCCGCCGCAGATATTCTCTGCGGCGGCGCGTTTGTTTGTAATGATGTTTTATTTTGCTTTTTCAAGCTCGCTTGCGGGGATTATCGCGCCCTCGCCGGCGTTGAATTTAATTGTTACAGTGTCGTTATTGTTGAGGATAACGGCAGTCGCAGACTTGGATGCGGCTATCGAATAATAGACATCGCCGCCCTCGAGCTTGATATAATAATATGTCTCGCCCGAGATGACCTGGGTGCGGATATCGGCTATCTTGCCGTTGACGGTCTGCACCTTTGTCTCGGAATCGCCCTGCGCGTCGGGATCCGTTGCGGGATCGACTACCTGATCGGCATCGATATCGACGTTGATGCCGTTCGCCTTGAGCTGCTCGACATACTTTGCAAGGCACTCGGCAAGGGTCTTGCCGTAGACCTTTATCTTCGTATACTGCTTGACATTGATGAGCGCGTAGCTCTGAATAATCTGAGAACCGTCGTCTCTGACATCCTTGAGAGCCATGAAGTAGGTCGGCTCGCCGTCGATATTGAGCAGCAGCGGGAACGTTGCCGTGTAGCCTGCCGCCTTAATCTCGTCAAGTCCCTCCGCAGAGGCCTGCGCCGACTGCTCCTTCGCGCCCGCGACGGAATAATAAACAGCCTCCTTGGTGCGCTGGTTTATCATTATAAAGCCGGTTATCGACTGGTCGTTGGTGACGGAGGTAACACCCGTGTACATATAGACATCGTCATTCTGAGCGATGTAGCTGTAGTCCTCGGTGGTGACATAGACATCCTCCTGACCGAGAATAGAGTTCCAGAAGCCCTTCTGATATCTGCCGTAGTAATTGTACTGCTCGACGAGAAGGTCGGAATCATAGACCCTGTCTATCCACTGATACTGGGGATCGCTCTTGACGGTCTCTATCGGCACATATTTGCACTCGCCGTCAATCGCGTTGACTATCACTATGCCCTTGACATCGGTTCCGCCGAACAGACCGATGGTCTTGTCAACCCGTGCGCAGATCCAATAAGGATTGCCCTCATCGTCAATCTCAAACGAGCTTGAGCCGAACATATAGGTGGGATATTGCATTCTCAGATGGCGCTTGAGAAGTCTTCCGAAGTGCTCGGCGGGCGAATATTTGATGCCGGAGTCGAGCTCCTTGAGAGTGGTGACTTCGTTCGCCATATCAATGATGATATATCCGGGGAGACCCTCGGAGCGGTTGGTGAGCCACTTGATAATATTGGAATACTGGAGCGGAACGACCCTGACGGGTGTGCCCTTGTAGTTTATCTGCGTGTAGAGCGGATAGACCGAGAACTGCGAGACATAGCCTTTTTCGGCGAGCTTGCCGAGCGCTCTGGGCGCGAGGGTAGCCGCGACGCCCTCATCGAGCTTCGGAATGTTGCTGAAGGACTCCGCGTCCTGCTTGTCTATCTCCTCGGCGAAGTTGCTGTCCGTGCGGACGTCGATTATCTTGCTGTAAGCCGACGCTCTGAAAAACGGGCTTGATACAAGATAGCCGATACCGACCGCAAGCGCGATGATGCCGACGATAATTCCGGGGACTATCATCTGACGCTTGAAATAGGGCATATATTCGGGCTTTGAAAACACGCCTGTAAACAGCGCCGAAAACAGCGCATAGGACGCGACGACTATCGCAAGAAAGCCGTAAAACTCATATGCCTTGAAATTGAGCGGCGGCAGCATCACATAGAAGGTGATGCCTGCGGTCACGACAGAGCACAGCACGCTCAGGACTATCTTGAGTGCCGCTTTGTCGGGAGGTATCACTATCTCCTTGGGTCCGCCTTTTTTTGAAAAATCCACTTTAATGGGATCCATTGCTTCAGCTCCTTTGAACGGAAATTGTTACGCTAAGTCATTATACAGTATTATTGACATAAACACAAGGCTTATTTCGACTTATTCCGTCTGTTTGCATAAATTTTTGTTTATCTTTGACTTGCGGCACTGCAATGTGGTATCATTAAGTCAGCTTTTTCCCGATTTTGAGAAGGAGGGTGTCACAATGTATTCCGATTTTTTTGACAGTGCAAAATTCGTCGCGCAGTGCGACCCGCAGGTAGCCGAGGCTATGGAGCTTGAGCTTGGGCGTCAGAGACGCAACATCGAGCTTATTGCCTCGGAAAACTTCGTCTCCCCCGCCGTCATGGCGGCGATGGGCAGCATACTGACCAACAAGTATGCCGAGGGCTATCCGGGCAAACGCTATTACGGCGGCTGCGAATATGTCGATATCGTTGAAAACCTCGCCATTGAGCGTGCAAAGGAGCTGTTCGGCGCGGACTGCGCCAACGTGCAGCCTCATTCGGGCGCACAGGCTAATATGGCGGCATATTCCGCGCTTATAGAGCCCGGTGACACCGTAATGGGCATGAGCCTCGCTCACGGCGGACACCTGACCCACGGCTCGCCCGTCAACGCGAGCGGCAAGCTCTATAAATTTGTTCCCTACGGCGTCAACGACGACGGATATATAGACTATGACGAGCTTGAAAAGACCGCCAAAGAGGTTTTCCCGAAGCTGATAGTCGCGGGCGCGTCCGCATATCCGAGAACAATAGACTTCGAGCGCATCGGCGCGATAGCGAAATCGGTCGGCGCGTATTTTATGGTTGACATGGCTCACATCGCGGGGCTTGTTGCGGCGGGGCTGCATCCCTCTCCCGTGCCCTACGCCGATGTCGTGACGACGACCACACACAAAACTCTGAGAGGTCCCCGCGGCGGGCTCATTCTCTCGAAGGCCGCGCTCGGTGCGGCGATAAACAAAGCAATCTTCCCCGGCAACCAGGGCGGTCCGCTCATGCACGTTATCGCGGGCAAGGCGGTCTGCTTCGGAGAAGCGCTCAAGCCGGAGTTTAAGGATTATCAGCAAAGGCTGCTCGACAACTCCAAGGCTCTTGCCGAGGCTCTTAAAAAGCGCGGAGTCAGCCTCGTCTCCGGCGGCACCGACAATCACCTCATGCTCCTCGACCTGCGCTCGCTCGGCGTGACGGGCAAGGAGCTTGAAAAGCGGCTCGACGAGGTTAACATCACGGCGAATAAAAACGCCATACCCAACGACCCCGAAAAGCCGTTCGTCACAAGCGGTCTGCGCCTCGGAACGGCTGCCGCCACGACAAGAGGACTTGACGGGAGCGATATGGACAAAATCGCTGAGTTCGTCTTCCTCGCGGCGACCGACTTTGAAAACAGTGCCGACGCCATCCGCGCAGGAGTTGCCGAAATCTGCGCAAAGCACCCGCTTTACGAATAAAAGCACTGTCCGTCATAAAACCGGACGACATATCAAAGGCAATTGAATAACCGCCCGACGCGATTTTTATTCGTGTCGGGCGGTTTGCTTTGGCGGCAATAATGTGCAGGTGCGGTGATAGGATAAATCACAGTTCCCAAAATAATGCAGTAATAAGACGAGGGGTCTGCGCTAAATGCGGCAGCCCCTTCGGTATTTATGCTCCGAGTATTCTTTTTATTTCACTCATATGCGGCGCAAAGTCGATGTTCCTTATCAGGTGCGCGTCCGCGCCCATATTAAAGCATGAGCCTAAGTCTCTGCCGATGTTCCACATCCTGCGGCTGAGCTTCGGGTCGCCGTAGATATTGCCGATATTGAGCTCCCATGCGACCCCGTACTCTCTCGCGAGGGTCATTATATCGCCGAGCTCGTTGTCGGTTATCGCTTTGCTGACAAGCGTTTTATCCTCAAACGCACGGACATATCCGGCGGTCAGCGGATGGGCTATGCAGTCGGGCTTGCCGCTTTTTATGAGCGAGGCGACATTTTTCAGCGCATGCTCGGCATATGCTCGCGGCGTGATTTCCGCCGCCTGCTCCCAGAAGTCGAGATGATAGTGGTTGCAGGCATAGAGCCTGTAATCAAGCGCATTTCTCAGCTTATCGCCCTCAAGGGTCTTATCGATGCCGCAGCCCGAAAGCTCCATTCCGTAGAGCACCCTGCACGGCTCGCCGAGCCTTTGTCCCTGCGCTCTGAGTGTTTCGAGCCTGCGCAGAGCCTCTTCATCGTCGATGTCGTCGTTATAATGGTCAGTCAGGGCTATTGTCCTGTAGCCTATTCGCGCCGCCTCGGCAAAAATATTTTCGACCGTCATTTCGGGCTTCGCGCAGCGCGAAAATGAGGTATGTATATGCAGATTGTCGCGGGCGAGCTCATCGAGATCAAAGCACGGAGAGTGAATATACATATCAGTCCTCCGCCGCAGTCTCTGTCTCGGTTTCGGTCGGGGCTTCGGTCTGCGCCTCGCTCTGAGTCTCCGCAGGGAGAACCGTATCCGCTTCGGTGGTCTTGGGCGCAGTTGTTGCGGCGGTCTCAGGAGCGTCGGTATTCTGAATGGCACTGATGAAATATCCGTCGCCGCTGACGCGCAGCGTCACCTTGAGATATTTGCTCGGCGTGGGCTCGACATAGCTGCCCTTTGAGTCCTGCTCCCAGCCGTCGCCGCTGATGCATCCGACGGTGAGTATTATCGAGTCGCCCTTCTTCTGCTGGGACATGACCCGCGGAATAAATGTCGGCATAACGCCCGTCAGCGGGACGATATAAGCCTGCTTCGCCTCGTCATAGGTGAACGTATAGGTTCCGCCGTCAACGGTGCAGTGGACGGGCTTGACATCCGTGCCGAAGAGCTTGGCGAACTGCTTTTCGACATCCTTCTGCGGGACTATGACGCCGGAGACATCGCCCTCGGCATACTCATACTGGTCTATATCGATATCGCTCTTCATCAGCGACCAGATAGACGCGTCTATCAGCTGGCTCATCTGCGCTCCGCTTACATCGTCAAACGGGTCGGGGTCGTTCATGATGACGGGCGACAGAAACTGCTCATATTTCTCGAACTTGTCGCTGCTGTCCGTGAGGCTGCCGATTCCGCGCACGGCGAGAATTATCACCGTGACAAGACCGATAACGGCGAGGATAACTATCACTATGCCCAGCGGGAACGCCCACTTTTTCTTTTCCTGAACCGATGTGTTAGTGCTCATGGAATTTCCTCCTTCAGCGTATCTGACCCGAGCCGTAGACAACATACTTTTCGCTCGTCAGATTATTCAGACCCAGAGGCCCTCTCGCGTGGAGCTTCTGGGTGGATATGCCTATTTCCGCGCCGAAGCCGAACTCGCCGCCGTCTGTGAAGCGGGTAGATGCATTGACATAGACCGCCGCCGAATCGACTTCGTTCAAAAACCTCTGCGCATTGAGATAATTCTCGGTGATAATACTCTCGCTGTGACCCGTGCTGTATTTCGCGATATGCGCTATCGCCTCATCGATATTATCTACCGTTTTTATGCTGATTTTATAATCGAGATACTCTTTTCCCCAGTCCCCTTGCGTTGCGGGCTTTGCAAAATCGAGGACGGAGCAGACTATCTCGTCACCGAAAATCTCGACATTCTTCTCCCTGAGCCTGCCCGCCACGGCAACCGTCGCCTCCTCGGCGACCGCCTTGTGAATAAGCACACTCTCGCAGGCGTTGCAGACGGACGGGCGCGAGGTCTTGGCGTTGAAAACAATATCCGCCGCCATATCGATATCCGCAAACTCGTCGATATATATGTGACAGTTGCCGGAGCCCGTCTCGATAACAGGGACAGTCGAGTTCTCGACTACGCTCTTTATAAGACCCGCTCCGCCACGCGGAATAAGCACATCGACAAGCCCGTTCATTTTCATCAGCTCGTTTGCGCTCTCACGCGAGGTGTCTTCAATAAGATTCACGGTATCTGCGGGGAGTCCCGCCTTTTCTGCCGCCGTGCGCATAATATTCGCCACGGCTTTGTTTGAATTTATCGCCTCTTTGCCGCCGCGCAGTATGACCGTGTTACCCGCCTTGAGGCAGAGGGCGGCCGCGTCGGAGGTGACATTCGGTCTGGCTTCGTATATTATGCCGATAACGCCGAGCGGCACGGTGACTTTTTCTATTCTGAGTCCGTTCGGTCTTGTCGAGCCGGAGAGGACTCTACCGAGGGGATCGGGCATCGCCGCAACATCGTCAACGCCCTTTGCCATGCCCTCTATGCGCTCCTCGGTGAGGGTCAGACGATCTATCATCGACTCCGCCATGCCGTTTTCGCGTGCCGCCGCTATATCGGCGCGGTTCGCTGCCAATATGCTCTGCGCGTTTTCGCGGAGGGCTGATGAAATCTCCCTGAGTGCCGCCTCGCGCTTTGCTCCGCCGGCGCGCGCAAGTTCCCGCTGAGCCACCTTCGCGCCCTCGGCTATTGATAAAACAGTTCCTGCGCCCATTGTACGCGCTCCTTCCGTTAAGCTTTCGCCTTGAAATAAGTTCCGACCGGTCTGCCCTCAAGCAGGCGGTAAAGATCCTCCGGGTTCGCGCCGTTCATCACAACGGTGTCAATTCCGGCTTCGGTCGCTATCTTGGCCGCATGAAGCTTAGTCACCATGCCGCCCGTCCCGCGATAGCTGCCCTTGGTGTCGGCTATCGACATAGTGTCCTCTGTAATCTCCTCGACGACCGGAATAAGACGCGCATCCGCATCCTCACGCGGATTGCCGCTGTAAAGTCCGTCGATGTCGGTGAGTATAATGAGTGCGTCCGCTCCCACAAGCTTTGCGACCATTGCGGAGAGCGTGTCATTGTCGCCGAACACTATTTCCTCGACCGCTATGCTGTCGTTTTCGTTGACCACCGGTATAGCCCCGTATTCAAAGAGCTTTTCAAACGAATTGCTCAGATTTTTTCTGCGTCCGTCGTTTTCAAAATCGTTGCGGGTTATCAGCAGCTGACCTATCGTGTTGCCGTATTCCGAAAAGAGCTTATCGTACATAAACATCAGCTCGCACTGACCGACCATCGCCGCCGCCTGGCGCCCCTGAACGTCATTCGGGCGCTCCTTGAGCCCAAGCTTGCCAACGCCGACCGCTATTGCCGCCGATGTGACAAGAGTCACCTCTATTCCGGAATTTCGCAGATCGGAGAGCACCTGTGTCAGCTTGCTCATCCTGTGCAGATTCATCTTGCATGTGTCGTATGTGAGCGTGGAGGTCCCGACCTTCACGACTATTCTCTGTGCGTCCTTTATTCCATTCATCACGGTTTGCCCCTCAATAGATATTATCGCTAATTATATCATTATTTTTCGCCGCTGACAACCTTATTATAGAACTTAGCCCCTGCGGTTCTGCCGACTGCGCATATGCAGGCGTCGGAGAGAGACGAAAACGAGCGGGCGAGCGAGCGTATCTCATCGATGCCCACTCCCCTTATTTTCTCCTCAAGCTCCTTTTCGCTTATCGCGCCGCCGAGCAACAATTCCCCCGTGCCGTAACGCGCTGCGCGGGCGGCGTTGGATTCAAGGGACATTATCAGCCCCGAAAGATAGTGGTCACGCGCAAGGTCAAGCTCCTCCTCCGTCACGGTATCGGGAAATTCACGCAGAACCTCCGCCGCCGTCATGACCGCTTTTTTCTCCGACTCACGCGACACGCCCATGCTCACCGCGAACACCCCCGCGCTCAGATATGACGACGCGCAGGCATCGACCGAATAGACAAGACCCTGCTCCTCGCGCAGGCGGCGGAAGAGCCGCGATGAGGCGGAGCCGCCGAGCATCGAGGCTATCAGCTGACAGGCGAAGCGGCTGTCCGACCCGAGAGGGGGTGCGGAGAAGCCGACGACTATCTGATTCTGCTCCGTCTTTTTGTCGAAAATGTTCACTCCGGGACAGAATTCCGCCTTCGGCGGAGCAGGTATCGGGTTTTTGCCTGCGGGCGACGAGAAATAGCGTTCGCATACCGCCGTTATCTTCTCCCGCTCGAAATTGCCGCAGAAGCAGGCGACCGTCGAAGCGGGAGAATAGAATCTGTCCATATGCTCTCTGAGCATATCCGGCGTCATCGCGCTGACCGATTCCCGAGTGCCGAGCACATTTTTGCCCAGCTTATGCTGCGGAAACGCCACGAGATAGAAAAGATCCGCGCAGAGATCCGCGGGATTTGATTCATACATGGCAATTTCCTCGCATACCACGCCCTTTTCAAGCTCAAGGTCGTCCGCGTCAAGGCGCGGAGAAGTCACCATATCGGCTATCATCCCAAAGGCGGCGGGCGCGTCGGCGGAGAGGACGCGGGTATAAAAGCAGGTGCACTCCTTATCGGTATAGGCGTTGAGCTCGCCGCCCATTCTGTCCGATATTGCGGCAATGTCCCCCGAGGAATACAGGGCGCTGCCCTTGAATGCCATGTGCTCAATGAAGTGGGATATCCCCGCCGTGCCGTCGCTCTCATAGCACGAGCCGCTGCCGACCCACACGCCCATCGAGCAGCTCTTCGCCCTGCTGTCCTCACTCAGGAGCAGACGAAAACCGTTTTCAAATGTTATCTTTTCATATTCGGGCATAGTAAAACCTCATAAATTGAAGATGTACTATATTATACTATTTAAATGTGACTTTTTCAACTTCGGCGGACAGCAAAAAACACCGCACACCGTTTGGCATGCAGTGTTTTGTGAAGTCTTTTAAAGCTCCTGCTTTCTGTTTCCTATTTCCATCTGAGCCTTGGCAAGTCTCTCAAGAGCCTCAAGGTCGCCGAGCGTGGCTTCCTTGGAAAGAGCAGCTCTTCTTTCGAGAAGCTCCTCATACATCTTCTCCTTCTTCTTGCCGTTCAGGTCGTAGAAGAGCATCGGAATAATGCTGACGAGACCGGTAAGGAACGGGACAATGGTGAACATTGCGAACAGACCGAACTTCGTCTCGTCGGACTGCGCTGTGCCTCTGACATAGCTTGTGATGTCGTAGCCGATAAGCTGCTTTATCCACGTGGAGATATAGCCGCTGACTATGCCCGCGAGCTTCTGGGCAAGACCCTGCGCGACGCTCGTCATACCCTCTGTGCGGTAGCCGTTTTTCCACTCGCAGTAGTCCATAGCCTCGTTATACATCTCGGTCGGGATTATGCGGCGCACGCCGTAGAAGATCATAAATATTGTCTCCCAAAGCGTCATTGCGATACCCATCGCCCAGACATTCTTGTAAAGTCCGTGCTTCTTGCCGCCGATGCAGCCGACGAGGAACACGGGGACGAGGAGGATACCGTCTATCTTGTTTCCTACGATATAGAGGAAACGGCTCGAGAAATGCCGCCTGAACCACGGCACAGCCATGTAGCTGAACGGATTGATGATAGCACCGGGTATACCGGTGATAAGACCGAGGGAGGCAAAGTTGAGAACATCGATGTAATAATCCTGCTTGCTTCCGCCGACCGCAAATCCGCTGAGCGTGCTCGACAGCGTCATAAGCAAAATCGGCTTGTTGTTGATTATCGACTTGATGCTCGCCTTGAGGCTCGGCGTCTCGACGGACTGCATGACCCTCTCCTTACAGATAAGGAAGAACCACAGTGCGCCTGCGCCCGCGACTATAGCGGTGAACAGACCCATACCGATAAACGTTCCCTGAAGAGTCAGCTTTATCTTATTTCTGCCGATGAGGTCGAGCAGAACGGTCATTATCTGCTCCGGCAGCTTTTCGCCGAGCGCGCCGGAGACAAAGTCCGCTATCGTTATCAGTCGCGTTCGGTCAACAGGGTGCGGCGTTATCGTCGCCCTGATGCCGTTTTGGGCTATAGCCCTGAAGGTTCCCGCTCCCTCGCGCACAACCATCAGCGCAAGATATCCGATAAATTTCCAGATATCCTCCGAGCCCCTCCCCGCAAAGATCAGCGGCAGCAGCCAATAAATGCACGTTCCTATCGTTCCGGGAACACCGAGCGCGACGAGATAAGGCTTGAATTTTCCCCATCTGGTTCTCGTCTTGTCAACTATTGCGCCGAAAATAACATCGTTGACGACATCCCAAACGCCGTTGATGACATTCGCTATGCGCTGAAATCTCAGGCTCACCTGAAGGATGTTGGTGACAAAGCGGCCCGCGTATGTATTGATATTGAAGCTCTGCGACATATCATAGACAATATACGCAACGGTCTCTTTGGTTCCGACATAGCGTCTGTTCTGATAAACATATCCGCTATTTTCGGCATTACCGCCGGTCTGATTGCCGAGCGCGGCGGTTTTTACTTCTTCTGCCAACACATTACCTCCTGTCTGTATTTTTTACTTTTGAATCATAACATAATTTCTATGCAATTGCAACAGTTTTGTTGATTTTTGTTGACGAAAAGTTTAAATTGTGCATAAAATCTTGCAAAACCGGCTGCCGTATTCGGACGCGGAGGGCGTTCTTTGCTTAAAGCGCATCGAGAGCGGGCAAAAAATATTTTAAAAAAAATCAAAAAACAAAGGTCACAATCCGCTTTGCAAGCCGTGGATCGTAACCTTTGCTGTTTTACTTTTCGACTCGGTCTGCGCGAAGGCGGCAGCCCGATTATTTTCTCATCGAAACAAACTTACAGCACATGGTGGCTGTTGCCTATCTCCATCTGAGCCTTTGCGAGCTTTTCAAGAGCTTCAAGGTCGCCGGAGGTTGCCTCCTTGGACATTGCGGCTCTTCTTTCGAGCAGCTCCTCGTACATCTTCTCCTTCTTCTTGTCGCTCAGATCGTAGAAGAGCATCGGGATGATGCCGAGAGAGGTAGTGATGAACGGGATGATGGTGAACATTGCGAACAGACCGAACTTTGTGGAATCGGACTGCGCAGTGCCTCTTGTGTAAGCAGTCAGATCGTAGCCGATGAGCTGCTTGATGAACAGCGCGATATATCCGCTGACTATGCCCGCGAGCTTCTGGGCAAGACCCTGCGCAACGCTCGTCATGCCCTCGGTGCGGTAGCCGTTCTTCCACTCGCAGTAGTCCATAGCCTCGTTGTACATCTCGGTCGGGATAACATTACGCACGCCGTAGAATACCATGAACAGCGACTCCCACAGGGTCAGGGCTATCGCCATGGGGACGACCTTCTTATAGAGTCCATGCTTCTTACCGCCGATGCAGCCCACGAAGAACACGGGGACAAGCAGAATATCGCCGACATATGTTCCCATGATATACAGGAAGCGGCTTGAGAAGTGCCGTCTGAACCATGGGACTATTGCATAGCTTATGGGGTTGATTATAGCTCCGGGAATACCGGTGATAATACCCAATGAAGCGAAGTTCAGAACGTCGATAAGATAGTCCGACTTACTGCCGCCGACCGAAAAGCCGCTGAGCATCTTGGAAAGCGTCATAAGCAGAATCGGCTTGTTGTTGAGTATCGACTTGATTCCCGCCTTGATGCTCGGGCGTTCGACGGACTGCATGACCCTCTCCTTACAGATAAGGAAGAACCACAGTGCGCCCGCGCCGGCGACAACGGCGGTAAAAATACCCATGCCGATGAATGTTCCCTGAAGAGTGAGTTTGATCTTATTTCTGCCGATAAGGTCAAGGAGAACGGTCATTATCTGCTCGGGCAGCTTCTCTCCGAAAAAGCCGGAGGCAAAGTTTGCGAGAGTTATTATTCTCGTTCTGTCAACAGGGTGAGGTGTTATCGTGGACTGGATGCCCTTCTGCGCAATATCGCGGAAGGTTCCCGCGCCCTCGCGCACGACCATGAGAAAAAGATATCCGATAAATTTCCAGATATCGTTCGGTCCTCTGCCCGCAAAGATAAGGGGCATGAGCCAGTAGATGCAAGTGCCTATGGTTCCGGGGATTCCGAGTGCAACGAGGTAGGGCTTGAATTTACCCCAACGGGTTCTTGTCTTATCAACTATCGCGCCGAAAAGCACGTCGTTGATGACATCCCAGATACCGTTGATGATATTCGCTATTCTCTGGAACTTCAGGCTGACCTGAAGGATGTTGGTGACGAATCGCTGCGAATACGCGTTGATATTGAAGCTCTGCGACATATCATAGACGACGTAAGCGACAGTCTCTCTCGTACCGACATAGCGTCTGTTCTGAAAGACGTATCCCGACGCATTCTCGCCGGAATCCGCCTGCGGATTAACCGCGGCTGTCTGTTCCTGTGCCAAAAAACGACCTCCCATTAAAAAATCAAGCTTTGAAAGTATAACACAGTCTCAGGCAAAAAGCAACAATTAGCATACAAAAAGTTGTGCTTTTCCATAAAATTCGGCAAAAATGCCGTATGCCGATTGTCCGAGCCGCATCTTTGTGTTATTATGTTTGCGTTATTCGGATAACTGTCGGAGGTGCGGGAGATGAAAAGCAAAAACGCGGGGCTCTATATTCACATGCCTTTCTGCCGCAGCAGGTGCCCCTACTGCGACTTCTATTCTCTGCGCCTTGACGAAACTGCGGCGGACGCCTACACCGATGCGCTCATGCGGCATATCCCCGCTCTGATATCGCGTTACAATATAGCCGCGGACACCGTATATATCGGCGGCGGCACTCCGTCGGCACTGGGAGCGGAAAGGCTGGGCAGAATTATCGGCGAAGCGAAGAAGTTTTCTTCTTCAGGGTGCGAGACTACCGTTGAATGCAACCCGTTTGACGCGGCAAAAAAGGGGCTCGACTTCGCTCTGCTCAAAGAAGCGGGGGTCAACAGGATATCCATGGGTATGCAGTCGGCAAACGACGGCGAGCGGCGCACGCTCGGCAGACTCAGCGGCAGGGACGATGTTTCATTAGCCGTAAAGCGTGCGCAGGATGCGGGGATAGACAACATATCGCTCGATCTCATGCTTGCCGTCCCGGGTCAGACGGCGGACTCGCTCAGGGACAGCATAGCCTTCTGCGCTGACGCGGGAGTCCGACATGTCAGCGCATACATATTAAAGATTGAGGAGAACACTCTGTTTTATAAAAAGCGCGGCGAGCTTGCTCTGCCCGACGAGGACGAAACCTGCGAAATGTATCTGACGGCATGCGAGGAGCTTGAAAGGCGCGGATTCACGCAGTATGAGATATCGAACTTCGCAGAGCCGGGATATGAGAGCCGGCACAATCTCAAATACTGGGACTGCAACGAATATCTCGGCATAGGTCCTGCGGCGCACTCGTTTATAGGCGGCAGTAGGTTCTTTTTCCCGCGTGACACCGAGAGCTTTATCGCGGGCTGCGAGCCTACGGACGACGGCGAGGGCGGAAGCTTTGAGGAATATCTTATGCTCCGTCTGCGGCTTAACGAAGGGCTTGTGTTCTCAAAGGTTAAAGAGCGGTTCGGACACGGCGTGCCCGAGGATATAATAAGAAAATGCACCGAGCTTTCAAGGGCAGAGCTGACGGTCTGCGACAGCGGGCACATCGCGCTGACGAGGCGGGGCTTCCTCGTCTCAAACGCCATACTCTCCGAGCTCATATAGTTGCCGCCCCGACGGCAAAAATAGCCAAAAAAGTCTTGACGCAAGCCGAAAAATTTTATATAATGTCCCTTGCAGCCGAATAATGAGTGGTGGAGTCTGTCATAATCCGTATGATACGCGGATTATTTGTTTGAGGTTGAAGCAATGCGCAGCTGCGTTGCCATGCTTAAAATGAAGGGACGGTTTCGCGCTCCGGTAAGGGGGCGCGTTTTTCTTTGGGGAAAATCGGTCGCTGAGCGTTCGCTGCAAAAAAATTTTTGGAGTGTGAAGCATGAGCAGTATCACCGTAACCGCGCTGGTGCTCTTTGCGGCGACGTATGTTCTTATGATGGCGTTTCAGAAGATCCGCCCGTATGTCGCTGTTGCATCGGCAGTTATCTTCGTTATCCTCGGCACTATTGCCACATTTAAGCCCGACCTTTTCGGCGCAGGCTTTTTCTCTCTCGGCTCGGGAGAGACCTTCAGCTACACGTTCAAGGCGGCAGTGCGCGAAATTGACTGGAATGTCATTATGATGATCGCCGGCACCATGGGCACGGTCTATCTCTTTATCGAATCGAAAATGCCCCAGCTGATGAGCGACATTCTGATTTCCAAGATGCCCGATGTCAAATGGGCAATCGTCTGCATGAGCCTTTTCGCGGGCATCGTCTCCGCGTTCGTTGACAATGTTGCCACGGTTCTGATGATAGCCCCCGTTGCTCTCGCTCTGTGCAAGAAGATAAATATTTCACCCGTTCCGAGCATTATCTGCATCGCCGTTTCGTCGAATCTCCAGGGCGCGGCGACCCTCGTCGGCGACACGACCTCAATCCTGCTCGCCAAGGCCGCCAATCTCGATTTTTCCGATTTCTTTGTTGACAGCGGCAAACCCGGTATGTTCTGGGTCGTCGAGGCGGGCGCGGTCGTAAGCGCGCTTATAATCCTCTTTATGTTCCGCAAGGAGAACGAAAAGATAAGCATAAACGAGCGCACCAAGGTTGAGGACAAGTTTCCGACCTTCCTGCTTGTCGCGACCGTCGTTTCGCTTATCGCCGTTTCGTTCATACCCTACAAGAGCAACGCCGCGGAGGGTCAGTTCTACAAGCCCGAAATAACAAACGGTCTTATATGCATATTCTTCTTCTTTGTCGGAATAATCCGCGAGTTGTTCCGCAAGAACACCGAGATAATTAAAAACGCGTTCAAGGAAATAGACTACTACACCATCGTTCTTCTGACCGGTCTTTTCGTCGTCATCGGCGGCATAAAGAACGCGGGAGTTATCGACATTATCGGCAACACCATATCGAAGGTCGGCGGAAGCTCCGGCAGCGTGTTCATCGTCTACACCGTCATCGTCTGGATGTCCGTCATACTCTCGGCATTCATAGACAATATTCCCTACACTGCCACCATGCTCACCGTTATACCGGTCATCGCAGTCAATCTCGGCATCGACCCGAAAATTATGTACTACGGTCTGCTCTGCGGCGCGACTCTCGGCGGCAACCTGACCCCGATCGGCGCCTCCGCGAACATAGCGGGCATCGGCATTCTCCGCAAGGAGGGTCACGAGGTAAAGGCGACGACCTTCATGAAATACGGCGTGCCGTTCACTCTTTCGGCAGTCATAACCGGATATCTTCTCATCTGGCTCATCTGGAAGCCGTAAAAATCAAGCAAAAATCAAAAGTCCCGGCTTCGAAAGGAGTCGGGATAATTTTTCGCCGCATTGCAGCCGCGGTCGGCAAAAATGCCTTGCTTTCATATCGCGCCGGGTCGCCGCGCCAATGCAATATCGCAAAAAACCGACCTATAAGCCATAGGTCGGTTCAACTGCGTTTTTTAAAGCACCTTTGAAAGGAAATCTCGGGCGCGGGGGCTCTGCGGATCGGCAAAGAACTTTTCGGGCGTATTCTCCTCAACTATCCTGCCCTCGTCCATGAACACAAGCTTCGTGCCGACCTCGCGGGCGAAGCCCATCTCGTGGGTGACAACGACCATCGTCATGCCCTCGCGGGCGAGCTGCTTCATCAGGTCGAGAACCTCGCCGACCATTTCGGGGTCGAGCGCACTCGTCGGCTCGTCAAAGAGAATGACCTCGGGGTTCATCGCGAGCGAGCGAACGATTGCAACCCGCTGCTTCTGACCGCCCGAGAGTGTTGAGGGATAGACATCCGCCTTATCCTCAAGCCCTATGCGCTCAAGCAGCTTGTGCGCGTTCTCCTCCGCCTCCTTCTTTATCTCCCTGACGGGGCGAACGGGCAGCCTATCCTTGTGGAACATATTGTGCATGACGGCCTTGCGCCTGTCCTTCACCGCGCAAATAACCGGTGAGAGCATTATATTCTCAACGACCGTATTGTTGTTGAAAAGGTTGAAATGCTGGAACACCATCCCCATTTTTCTGCGGTGGATATTGATATCGACCTTCGGGTCGGCGATATCCACACCCGAAAAGATTATCTTGCCGGAGGTCGGATCCTCCATGCAGTTCAGGCAGCGAAGGAATGTGCTCTTTCCGGAGCCGGACGGACCGATGATGACGACGATATCGCCCTTGTTGATGGTCATATTGATGCCCTTGAGAACCTCGTTGTCCCCAAAGCTCTTTTTCAGGTCAATGACGTCTATCACTCTTCTTCAGGCTCCTTTCCATAAGCTTTACAAGCAGCGTTATCAGACAGACTATAACGATATAAATGAGTGCCATTGTGATATACGGCACCATAAATTCATAGCTGTTCGAGCCGATGTAGCTGAACGCGACATAGAGATCGAGCGCACCGACGAACGAGACGACAGATGTCTCCTTGATGAGGGCGATAAACTCATTGCCGAGGGTCGGAAGAATATTTTTTATCGCCTGCGGGATAACTATGCGCATCATCGTCGTTGAGAAGCTTAAGCCCACGCTTCTGCCGCCCTCCATCTGACCGTCGTCAACGCTCTGTATTCCGCTTCGCATTATCTCCGATATATACGCGCCGCTGTTGAGACCAAAAACCGCTATTGCCACGCTGACAGACGGAAGATTGATGCCCATTATCGGCAGCACGACATAATAGAACACCAGCAGCTGCACGACCATGGGAGTTCCTCTGAAAAGCGCGACATAGAAGGAGCATATGGCATTAAGTATTCTCGGAAGTACCTTGTATTTCGGCACAACGCGCACGGTCGCGATAAGCGTGCCGATGACGATACCTATAATCAGACCGAGAACGGCTATCTTGAGCGTGTTCTGCAAGCCCTGCAGAACCTTTACATAGCCGTTGTAATCTATGAGTATCTCTATGAACTTATCGATTTTTTTCGGTAAGCTTGCTATAAAATCGTTCATTGCTCTTTTCCTTTGTATGTACAGTACTTGGCGGCAAGGACTGCCTTAGATTAAAAGAAAGGCCGTTTCGACCGAAACAGCCTTCTTTCATTATCGGTATTTAAGCTCAGGCGACCTCATTGATGGCCTTTGCAATGCTTGCTGCGGGGGCGGAGTCAATGATAACATAGTCAACACCGCCGTTGATGAGATCCTGAACAGCAAGCGAACCGCTCTTATAAGCGACAGCCTTTGCCTTGAGACCCGCAAATCCGAGATCCTCGCTGCCCTCGATGTAGGACTGACCGGTAGTGCCCTGCTGGCAGCCGATCTTCTTGTCCTCGGTCAGACCGTTGAGAATAGCCGTAACCTCGTCTGCGCTCTTGCAGGCGTCGAAGGTTGTGTCGGCACCCTTGACTATAAGCCTCTGAGACGCCTCATAATAAGAGTCGGAGAAATTGACATACTCCTTACGGTCCTCGCTGATGGTAAGACCCGCCATTGCGATGTCGCACTTATGCTGACCGACCGAGAGGCAGACGGCGTCGAAGTCCATATTGCGGATAACAAGCTCCTTGCCGAGCTTGTTGGCGATATAAGCGGCTATTTCCATATCGATGCCGTAGTAATCCTCGCCCTTCATGTACTCAAAGGGCTCGAAAGCGGCGTTGGTCGCGACGACGAGCTGATCCTTGCTCTCGTCAAGAGCTGCGGACTTGACGGCTTCGGGGGTGCCGCTGCCGAAATATTTCTCGCAGATAGCGTCGAATGTTCCGTCGCTCTTTATCTCTTTGATTATGTCGTTGACCTGAGTGAGCAGCTCGGGCTGATTCTTGTCAACGCCGAAGGCGTACTGCTCGCTGGTCAGATCGTAGTCAATAACCTTGACTGCGGCGGTCTTTGTCGTATTGCCGTCGTCCTTCTCGCCGCCGCAGGCCGCGAACGCGGTGCAGATGCAGACAAGTGCAAGCACGAGAGCAATTATCTTCGTAAACTTTTTCATAGTGTTCTCCTCCTGTTTGATTTGATGACTGTATTATAACACCATATTTAAAAAATGCAAGGCTTTGTTGAATATTTTTTCATATTTCCGCCGATTTTCTGCATTTAAGCGGAAATTATGCATCTTATTCATATATATTTGAATACTTGAGCCAATCTATCCTCCGAAGTGAAGGTGCGGCAGAAGTCGAGAAAATCCTGCGGAGGCGGCGCATAGAGACGAAATTCTTCTCCCGAGGTCGGATGAACGAAGCTGCATTCGGCGCAGTGGAGAAGATGATGCCCTATCGCGCTCTCCGTCGCACCGTACATCGTGTCCCCCGCAAGGGGTGCGCCCGCGGACGCGAAATGCACCCTTATCTGATGCGTTCTGCCGGTCTCGAGAGTGAGTCTCAGCAGGCTGTATCCGTCACCCGCGCAGAGGCTCTCCCAATGCGTCACCGCGCTCTCGCACCCCGGCATATCGCCGCACGCACGCAAGGTTTTCATCGGGTCGGGTCGGTATATGGGCTTATCCACCGTGCCGCTTCCCTCAAAGTGTCCGCGGACAACGGCTATATATTTTTTCCTGATATTGCCCGAGATGCGCGCCGCCGCATAGCGGTTCAGAGCGCATACGACAACGCCGGAGGTACCCTTGTCGAGCCTGCCGACGCAGCGGAACACCGCGCTCTTTCCCTCTTTTTTCAGATGTCCGGCAACCGCGTTTGCGAGCGTGTCGCCCTGATGGTTGTGGGTCGGGTGCATCGCGAGAAAGGGCGATTTGTTGACGGCGAGCAGATCGGCGTCCTCATATATTACATCTATGTTTATATTCATCGGCTCGACCGTTTCGGTCTCAACGGGCAGAGTAACAATAACGATATCGCCCGCGTGCAGACGGTCTATTGTTCTCAGCGTCTCGCCGTCTCGGGTTATTCCGCCGTCAATGCGCTTGAGAGAGCTTAACGCACGCGCCGAAAGCCCCGCGCAGCCGCGCAGGAAATAAAACGCTTTTTTGCCCTCGTACTCCTCGGGCACGGTGAATTCAAGTTTTCTGTTCAAGCGCGACCTCCGAAAGATTATTTTACCGACGTAAAGAACAGGCGCGGGAATCTGAAAATTATCTCGCCGTTTTTTGTGCTTTGCAGATAAGCTTTTCGTGCCGCTGCCGCAGCTTGCGCGTCGAGCTGCCTGCAATCGCACCCGCAAAATTCCCTTTATCCGCAAAACGGGGCGGCAAACGCCGCCCCGCCGGAGCTTTTTATTTTTCCGCGCTCTCCCGCGCTATGCGTTCCTTCCAGCAGCGGTGGCACATCGCCTCATAGCGGTCGTTGCCGCCGAGGAGCACCTGCGAGCCGCTGGTCACAACCTGCCCATCCTCGCCTATTCTCGCGTTGACGGTAGCCTTTCTGCCGCAGCGGCATATGGTCTTTATCTCGGTTATGGAATCCGCTACCTCAAATAATCTGCGGCTTCCCGGGAAAACATTCGTCAGAAAATCGGTACGCAGCCCGAAGCAGAGCACCGGAATATCACATTCGTCAACTATTCTGCGAAGCTGATCTATTTGAGTCTGAGTAAAAAACTGGCTCTCATCCGAAATAACGACATCGGCGTCGCGGCATTTCTCACCGAACATTTCATATATATCGTCCTGCGGGAATATCACCTGCGCCTTTGCGCTGAGCCCGATACGGGAATACACCGCGTCGGAGCCGTCCCGCGTGTCGATGCTCGGTTTTATCAGCCAGACCTTGCGATCCTTCTCCTCGTAGTTGAACTTGGTCATGAGCGCCTGAGCCGATTTTGACGAGCCCATCGCGCCGTATTTGAAATAGAGCTTCGCCATCAGTCAACCTTGACTGTCCAGCCGAACTCGTCGGGCAGTCTGCCCCACTGGATGCCGGTGAGGGTATCATAGAGCTTCTGCGAGACAGAACCTATCTTGCCGCCGTTGATTACCATGTGCTTGTCGCCGTACTTGAGCTCGCCGATGGGCGAAATGACCGCCGCCGTGCCCGAGCCGAACGCCTCGTCGAACTTGCCCTCGTCATATGCCTTGACGAGCTCGCCGATTTCGATATCTCTCTCGGTGACTTTATAGCCCATATGGCGGAGAAGCTCGATGCAGGACTTTCTTGTGATACCGCCGAGGATGCAGCCTCTGTCAAGGCTCGGGGTGATGACCTCGCCGTCAACGACAAAGAACACGTTCATTGCGCCGACCTCGTCGATATATTTTCTGTGAACGCCGTCAAGCCAGAGAACCTGGGCATAGCCCTGCTCCTCCGCGACCTCCTGCGCCTTCATGGATATGGCATAGTTTGCCGCAGCCTTTGTAAAGCCGGTGCCGCCGGTAACGGCGCGGACATAGTGCTCCTCGACATAAATCTTAACGGGAGCAAGTCCGTTGTCGTAATATGCGCCGACGGGCGAAAGGATTATAACAAAGAGCAGATGCTTTGCCGGATGAACACCGACCATGGGATCGACGGCAAAGATATACGGACGGATATAGAGCGAGGTGCCCTCACTGTGCGGTACCCAATCCTTATCGACCTCGACAAGGGTCTTTATCGCCTCAACACCGAAAGCCTCGTCTATTTTCGGGATGCAGAGGCGCTCGTTGGAGACATTGAGTCTCGCCATATTCTGATCGGGGCGGAAAAGTCCGATGCTGCCGTCGGCTCTTCTGTATGCCTTGAGTCCCTCGAAGTCCGCCTGACCGTAGTGCAGGCACATCGCGGCGGGGTCGAGAGCTATCGGGGCATAGGGTACGATTCTCGGATTGTGCCAGCCTTCGCCCTCGTCATAGTTCATAATAAACATATGGTCGGTAAATATCTTGCCGAAGCCGAGTTTTGTCTCGTCTGTGGGCTTCGCTTTAGGAGCGGTAGTACGCTCGATAGTTATCTTCTGCATAACGGAATCTCCTTTTATCGATAATACACTTATTATATCACCGCGCCATACAAATTCAAGAGTTAAAGCGTTTAAATATTCGGACAAAATCCGCTCTGTTTTCGTCAGAATACTATACGAAGTTGACATTTGCCGTATGTTTTGGTATCATATACTTGAATAATTTTATCATTGACGCGTATGCTGCACCGTACAGGGCGCAGCTGTTTTATCCCATATTTCGTAAAGGAAGGTCTTCAATGCCTAACACCGATAATTTATGCATGAGCTGCATGAAGCCCATCGGCGACGCGAAGCAGTGCCCCTACTGCGGATACCATGCCGACTCTCCACAGCTCTCCCCCTATCTTCCGATAAGAAGCGTTGTCGCAAACCGCTATCTCGTCGGCAAGGTGCTGGAGTTCAACGGCGACGGGGTCACCTATGCCGGATGGGACATGTCCGAGCGCATAGCCGTCAAGCTCAGGGAATTTCTGCCCGACGCCATATGCTCGCGTGAAAACGGCGATATGCAGGTCAGGGTCATGCAGGGCTGTGAGCGCGCATATACCGACTGCTACCAGAGCTTTCTCGAGCTGTGGCGCAAGCTCATGCGCCTTATGGGACTTTCCGCACTCATAAGCGTGACTGATGTCGTTGAGGACAACGGCACCGCATACGCCATATGCGAATACACGGACTCTGTTCCGCTGAGAAAATACCTGCTCTCGACGAGCACGGGCTATATCCCGTGGGAACGCGCAAGGCAGATGTTCATGCCGGCTCTTTCGGTGCTCGGCACTCTGCACTCGGCTGGAATAATTCACCGCGGGCTTTCGCCGCAGACCATCCTTGTCACCTCCGACGGCAAGCTCAAGATATCGGGCTTCAGCATCTGGCAGGCGCGCACGGCGCGCGGCGATCTGAATCCGGAGCTCTTCCCCGGCTATGCCGCCATAGAGCAGTACGGCTTTGAGGGGCAGCAGGGCGCGTGGACGGATATATATGCCTTCGCGGCGGTGCTCTACCGCGCACTCATAGGCACCGATCCCATAGTCGCCACGACCCGCGTGACGAACGACCGTCTGATGATTCCGAGCAAGTTCGCCGAGCAGCTTCCGGCATATGTCATAAACGCGCTGATAAACGCGCTTCAGATTTTGCCGGAGGACAGAACCCGCTCGGTCGAACAGTTCAGAGCGGAGCTCTCCGCCTCCCCGACTGCGGCATACGCTGGCGAAATTCAGGCGATGAGCGGCGACCGCTCAGCCGAACCCGCGCAGAATGAGGCTGCTCCGACGGCACAGAAAAAGAAGAAGAGCGCGGCTCAGCCGTTCCTTGTCGCGGTCGGAATAACGCTCGGTATCGGGATAATAATATTCGCTGTTCTCATGGCAACGGTTTTCAGGGACAGCTTTTCAAAGAAAGGCGGCACCGACCAGTCAACTCTCAGCTCATCTGTCACGGAGAGCACGAGCACGGAGACGATAGTCGTCCCCGATTTCAAGAACCTCAGCTACGAGGCGATATCCAAGAACCCCGTCTGGGACGGCAAGTTTACCTTCAAGACGAAGTACGAATACAGCGACACCGTCAAGGAGGGCTATGTCATTTCACAGAGTCTGCCCGAGCAGACCACGGTCGCGATAGGCAGCGAGATAGAGCTCGTCATCAGCAGCGGCAAGGAAAGCATTGAGGTTCCCGATGTGTTCGGCAAGAGCTATGCCGAGGCAAAGCAGATACTGACGGACAGCGGCTTTGTCTGCACGGTCGCGGGCAGCTACACCGAGGGAGTCGTCGTTTCGATGTCCGTTGAGCCGGGCTCGAAAGCCCCGAAGGGCACGCGCATCGAGCTGACATTTTCTGACTCGACCGAAAACGATGTGACGAGCGCAAGTCAGAGCTCCGGCGGCGGCTCTATACTCGACCGCCTGCTCGGTCAGTAAAAAAGTATCGCTTAAAGTTAACAGCCACAGCAGTTTGATATAATCCCCTTAGAGTAGACACTCGAAAAAACAAAATTCGAGACTATGATA
>CAVFAN010000020.1:0-36346 GCA_963620555.1 bacterium | reverse complement strand
TTCACAAATCCTTCCATAATTCATAACGCCCCCGACGCTGTAAAAAGTGTCGGGGGTTGGCTTTTTTTGAAGAGCTATTTTTCGCTATGTCAATTTAACGACTCGCCTTTTGCGAGGAATATCTTGTAAAATAGTTAATATATCATATTATCACAGTGAAAAACCGACACATCAAACCGCCGCCCGAAGGCGTAAAACGCCGTGTCATATTGCTTGTTGCGCATTAAAATATGCGTTTCAGAGACGCTCCGACAAGCTCCCGCCGAGGGCAAAAAGCTGCGAAAAAACGGCTTATAATTAATTTAAAGAAGATAAGACGGTTATTTATCCTCAAAATTTACCAGTTGTACAAAGTCTATTCCATTTTTTGAGCAAATGTGCTATTGTATCCTCACGCAGACAACGGGCACAGCCGCGGCATTAACGGGGCGACAATTTTCGCGGCTCATCTATAAGCCCGAGCAGGTAGTCGGCGGACACATTATAGTATTGCGCGAGGGTATAGAGCATCTCCGTCGGAAGCGTCCGCTCGTCGCGCTCATATCGCGAATAGACCGTCTGCGATGTGTTCAGTATTTTGGCTATATCCGTCTGCGTCAGGTCGTGATCCTCGCGCATTGCACGGATTCTTTGTGCCAGTTTCACAAAAAATCTCCTTTCTTTTGTGTACTGTCACAAGCTTATCATAATATCATTTGGTGCTATTGACTTTAACACCGAATGGTGTTATTATACGATGTGGGAAGAAGAATTATTCTCTGTGCAGGATTTGCGCAGCCGCACGAAACGCACAAATTCGATTTGCCATAGGCTCCCCCTGCAGGGGAGCTGGATTGGCGAAGCCAAGACTGAGGGGTTAACCCGCGAAATCCACACAAAATTCATTGACCCGCATCCCCACAACCAAGGTATAAAACGGCAATGCCGTAAAAAATAAAATGGAGGCAAAAAAAGATGAAAACAAAACGAAAAAACATTTTCAAATCGCTTTTGGCGCTGACCCTCGCGCTCATCATGGTGCTCGGCGTCGCGCCGATAAGCGAGCTTGCCGGCGTTGATTGGGCAAGCCTTTTCGCACCCAAAGCCGAGGCAGAGGGAAATTTAGATTGTTTAGAGGATATGCCCCTAATCTCAGAAAGTCACTATACGGGAAATCAGGGCGATAGCTGTGTGTTTAATCTAAATAGAAAAGGACTTCCCGGCATAGACAAGAAGTATTATAGAAATGGTAATGTCGGTATTGACGGTGCTGTTTATAATAATGGTTTTGAAGTTTGGATTGCACGGTGGAACTTTGGCGATAATATCAGTTGGGCATCCGCAACTTTTGATATTGGAGAAAAATATAAAACTTTAACCGGAAAAAGTAGTGTAATCAAAGGAAGCACAAATACTACCAGTTACGATACATCGGTTTATTTTTATAACGGCGAAACACTTTTGTGCTCATTCAGAATGACACCGGATGATTATGAAAAAAGTTTCAAAGTAGATGTGACCGGAGTCAGCAATCTTACTGTTATGGTAAAGGACAACAAGGAAGCTGCGGGCGGCACATCCTTTGCGTTATATGATCTTTTCTTTGACAGTTCTTCTGAATCCGGCGGCACCGTGTCCGACGAAGAAATGAATAAATATATCACCGAACATATTAATTTCCATGAATCAAAGTTTGACAGCTTTGAAAGCAATAACGGATTTTATGATTTTATATGGTCCGATGAAAAGGGAAGACGCTTGATTCCATTTAAGATATGGGACGTAGTCGGTGATGTAGGTGAAGTTGCGACTTTTAAATTTGACGACCTCACCATATCGGCAGATTACTATGAACTGTTTCTTGCCGACTTTATGATGCTTATAAACAATAAGGAAGTTTCGAAAAAAATCGATTATGGGGTTTTAAAGGTTGGCGATGATATTTACTCCGGAATTCAGAATGCTCTGAAATCTACAGATGAATGGGAAAAAGAAATTAACGGAATCGGCTCCGTTGAAGTTGAAGTAAAAGGCTTTTTCACAGATCCTGATTATGAGATTTCGGACAAGACAAAAAACATTCTTGAAAAGGTTTTAAAAGAGGGCTTTGATAAACACGAAAAGGAAATAGATAAAGTATTCAGTGGACTCAAATTGTCTTCGGATATCTTTGGCGCGATTCAAGACACGACCGATATTGTAAACGCTTTTAAAGACGCCCAAAATGCATATCAGGTCGCGTTGAGTTACAAAAATGCCAATGAAGAAGTTTTCAATATTTTGTATGCAGCTGCCGAGAAAATGAAAGAGACCAACCCCAAGCATGCAAAATGGTTTAAAGAGTCGCTGGACAGCTACAGAGAAAAAGCATTGAATGATGACGCTTTTTATTCTTATGCTAAGTCTCTCGCAACGGATCTTGGGTGGAAGGCGTATGACCTTATTATAAAAGACTTTGCTAAAAAAGCCGCTCTTAACGGCGTCAGTAAAGTGCTTGGATGCAACCCGGGAAAACTTGGCTTGACATATGCCGCCGTAACGGCTTCGTATAACCTTACATATGAAGTACTGAATGCAGTTCTCCCTGCCGGAAAGGCAAAAACGCCATATTACCTCATGCACTATATTTCTACATTAGAAAAAGGCTTGAGCCAGACAGTGAGGTCATATGGAACTACGCTCGAAATCCTGAAAAATTCCGATGTTGCAGATGCCTACAAGAGCGCGGAAAATTACGATTTGGCTTTTAATATGCTCAGAGCCACGAATAAATATCTCTACGAGTGTTCTTATAATTTCTGCGCCAATAATCATGCTAAAGACGAGCTGGTTTATGCGACTACATACAAAAATGAATGGGTAAATGTTAAATGCCATAATGCGAATGCAAAATCAGGAAAATCAAAATTTGTTAGCATACAGTGCCCCACTAATGTTTCTGTATACGATTCGGCAGGCAAGCGAATTCTGTCGATAGTTGATGGAAAAATAGTTGAATGTGATTCTTCAATCACGGTAATGAATTATGCCGGAAAGAAATCTTTTTGTTATCCGGCGGATAGAGATTACACAATTAGGATTGATGCAACCGCCGACGGTTCAATGAATTACTATGTTTGCGATATTGATAGCGATCAGATTGAGAGAGCGTTCGAATTCTATGATATTCCATTAAAAAATGACGAGTCGTTCAATGGAAATATACCGGCGGAATCCGATGCATCCGGTTCTGTGTACGGCTTAAAATCGAGCTTGGGAAATGATGTTTCCCGCAGCTATGACAGCGCCGATGATTGCGGCGACGGTAAACATAATTTCTGCGAATGGGAAACTGTACAAGAGCCTTCCTGCACTGAATTCGGGTCTGAAATCCGTGTCTGCACAGTGTGCAAAAAACAAGAATATAGAATAACAAATATTCAGCACGGACAGTACGAACTTAAAAATTATAAAAGCAACTGCGAATCCGACGGCTATAGCGGTGACAAGTATTGTTTGATTTGCGGAGAACTGATTGAAAAGGGCTCTGTAATTACTAAAGCCGGTCATACTTTCGGTTCGTGGCAGACCGTTACTGCGCCCACTGTTGACTCCGAGGGACTTGAAAAGCGTGTCTGCTCAAAGTGCGGAGCGGAGGAAACGCGTGCCATAAGCAAGCTTGAGCCTGTTGAGGTTATAGACATAGAGCTTGATATCACTCAAAAATCGCTCAATGTTGGCGATACATTCACTCTTACCGCTACCATCAAGCCAAACGATGCGACGAATAAATCCGTCACTTGGAGTTCGTCGGATACATCTGTGGCGACAGTTGATGAGAACGGTGTTGTGACCGCCGTTTCCGAGGGTACTGCAACTATAACTGCAACTGCCTCGAACGGAGTTGAAGCAAGCTGCACTGTAACAGTTAAGCAGAAAGGCGACAGCATATTAAAGAAAATATTAAAATTCATCTTAAATATCATCCTCGCTCCCTTCCGTGCGATAATAAACCTTTTCAAAAAGCTCTTCGGCAAATAATCCGACATCTACGTTCTCCTATATATGAGTGCTGCCGTCTGCGGTTTTCCGCAGGCGGCGGTGCTTTTTGCGCCTCAAAATAAACCTCAAAATATGATAGAATTTTCTTCTATACTATGGTATAATACAATAGATTGTACTGTCACAATTTATTTAGGAGTGTTTTTGTTGCAGACAACTGTTGATTCGCTGAAAATAAACTACATGGACAAAGGCTCGGGCGAGCTTGTGGTTCTGCTGCACGGCTGGGGCTCGAACATAGAGCTTTTTGAAAATATGTCCGAACTGCTCGCGCGCAAATATCATGTTGTCGCGCCCGATATGCCCGGCTTCGGGTTGTCCGACGAGCCGAAGGAGCCCTGGCGCGTCGATGATTATGTCGATTTCGTGCTGAAATTTCTTGAGCCTTTCGCGCCGAAGAAGGTGACTTTCCTCGGCCACTCGTTCGGCGGCAGGGTCATCATAAAAATGGCGAGCCGCGATTTGCCGTTTGAGATCGAAAAGGTCATTCTGATCGACTCGGCGGGAGTCAAGCCGAAAAAGACGGCGGCGCAGAAGATAAGACAGCGCAACTATAAAATAGGCAGAAAGATTCTTGAAACCGCGCCCGTAAAGGCGCTGTTCCCCGACGCACTCGAGGAGTTCCGCCGCAGCCACGGTTCTGCCGATTATAACAGCGCAACGCCTGTTATGCGCCAAACGCTTGTCAACACGGTCAACGAGGATCTCGTGGAATATATGCCGAATATGAAGATGCCCGTTTTGCTGGTATGGGGCGAGAACGACGACGCAACTCCTCTGAGCGACGCGAAACTGATGGAGCAGCTCATGCCCGATGCCGGACTCGTTACCCTCAAGAACTGCGGACACTATTCGTTCCTTGAACAGCAGTTCACCTTCAATAAGGTGCTCGCCTCGTTCATGGAGATAGACTGACCGACACGACCGCTTCTGCGAAAGGATTGATCTTTTAAATGACGATATTTTCCGAGGTGCTTATCTTTGCGGCGTTCTGGCTGTTCGCGGTACTCTCGACGCTGTTTTATATGCATATGTTCCAGCTGAATTCATACCGCGCCGACGATCAGTGGCACTGGATGCTCAAGAACCGCGGCAAGGTAGTGCCACTCGCTCTGCCGCTTATCGGAGCGATTGTCGGCGTTATCTGCGGGAAGAATGCCGGCATGATAGTCTGCGCCGCGTTCATTTTGCTCGCGTGCCTGTTCTATAAGCCGAAGAAAGCGAAGAAGCCGCTGAAATATACCCCCAGAGTCAAGCGTATGCTCGTCACCGTTGCGGTGCTTTATATCGCAATGACCGTCCTGCTCGCGGCGTTCGCGTCCGGGCGCATAACGGCTCTTGTCGTCGGTCTTGTCGCAGCAGCTTCGCCGTTTGTTATAATCCTCGCCAATATTATTAATAAGCCCATCGAGCTTTCTATAAACAGATATTACACGAACGACGCGAAAAAAATGCTCGCCGCCTGCCCGAATCTTACTGTTATCGGCGTCACCGGAAGCTACGGCAAAACGAGCGTCAAGTTCTATCTTAACACTCTTCTCAAGGCAAAATACAATGTTCTCATGACCCCCGAGAGCTACAACACTCCCATGGGCGTCGTCAAGACGGTGCGCGGCTCGCTCAGAGCGACGCACGAAATATTCATCTGCGAGATGGGCGCGAAATATGTCGGCGATATCAAAGAGCTGTGTGATATAGTCCACCCGAAGCACGGCATAATAACCTCGATAGGACCTCAGCATCTCGAGAGCTTCAGGTCCCTTCAGAATGTTATCAACACGAAGTTCGAGCTCGCCGATGCACTGCCGAAGGACGGCATGCTGTTCTTGAACGGCGACAATGAATATATAGCCGAAAGAGCGCCCGACGGCGCGATAACCTACGGACTCAATTCCGACAGCAGGTATAAAGCGAAGCTTATCAGCGTCGGCGACAAGGGCACTACTTTTGAAGTAACAACGCCCGACGGCGAAACAGAGGAGTTCACGACAAAGCTCATCGGCACCCACAATTGCCTGAACATCCTCGGCGCGATAGCGGTTTCGCATGAGCTGGGCATCTCGCTCGCCGAGCTGCGCCCGCAGGTGCGCCGCCTCGAATCCGTGCCGCACCGCCTCGAGCTTTCAAAGCGCGTCGGCATGACGCTTATAGACGACTCATATAACTCGAATCCGAGCGGCACGAAAGCGGCACTGGAAACCTTGAGCTTTTTCGAGGGCGAGAAGATTCTCGTCACGCCCGGCATGGTCGAACTCGGCGACAAACAGGAGGAATATAACTGCGAGTTCGGCAGAAACGCCGCCGCAGTCTGCGACTATGTTGCCCTCGTCGGCGAAAGGCAGACGAAGAGCATATACAAAGGTCTTGTCGAGGCAGGCTTTGACGAGTCGCACATATTTGTGTCTCCCGCGCTCGGCGATGCGCTCGCAAAGGTCGGCGCGATAAGAACGGATAAAAAGAAGATCGTCCTGCTCGAAAACGACCTTCCCGACAATTACTAATGGGGGTATTCCTATGAAGATAAAGCTGGCAGTCATATTCGGCGGCAGAAGCGTTGAGCATGAGATTTCCGTCATTTCCGCCATTCAGGCGATTCACGCGGTGGATAAAGACAAATACGATGTTATTCCGATTTATATCACAAAGAACAACGAGATGTATGTCGGCGAACATATCGGCGAGATAGAGGCTTACAAAAACATCAATGCGCTTATCGCGGAGAGCACGCGTGTCAATCTTGTCAACGACGGCGACCGCACGCTGATAGTCAGATATCCGCACAAGGCTTTTGCAAAGGATGTTATTGATTTTATCGATGTCGCGTTCCCGATAGTCCACGGCACGAATGTCGAGGACGGCACTTTGCAGGGCTATCTCCAGATGCTCAATCTTCCGTATGTCGGCTGCGACGTTATCTCATCGGCGGTCGGAATGGATAAATATGTTATGAAGACCGTCTTCAAAGATAACGGAATCCCCGTGCTCGACTGCGGTTGCGTCGATGCGGAGGACTATGATGCCGACCCTGAAAAGATAGTTGCGGATATCGAGAAGAAATTCAGCTATCCCGTTATCGTCAAGCCGATAAACCTCGGTTCGAGCATCGGCATCAGCAAGGCGCACGACACCGACGGACTTGAAAATTCGCTCTCGAACGCGTTCGACTATGCGGACAGAGTCCTTGTCGAGCCTGCTATAGAGAACCTGCGCGAGATAAACTGCTCCGTCCTCGGCGACAGACATTCGGCACGCGCTTCCGTCTGCGAAGAGCCGCTCAACGCGACGGATATACTGAGCTATGAGGATAAATATATCGGCAACGCTTCCAAATCCGGCTCAAAGGGCATGGCGTCGACCCAGCGCAGAATTCCTGCCGACATCCCGAAAGAGACCGAAAACGAGATACGCGAGATGGCAGTCAAGGCGTTCAGAGCGCTTGGCTGCAGCGGCGTGTCGCGTATAGACTTTATGATCGACGCCTCGACCGGAAAGGTCTGGCTCAACGAGATAAACACGATTCCCGGCTCGCTCTCGTTCTACCTCTGGGAGCCTATTGGAGTCAAATATACCGAGCTTATCGACGAGATGATATCGCTCGCCATGAAGCGCGAACGCGAGCGCGAGTCGATAACCTATTCGTTCGACACCAATGTGCTCTCGGGCATAAAGCTCGGCGGCAAAAAGACAGGCAAGATGTAATTTCAGGCTCGCACTGCGCGGGCTTCGCCCGTGCGGCGCGCCGAAGAAAGGAAGTCTCATTATGGCAGTATTCAAGCCCTTCAGGGCAGTAAGACCGCTCCCCGAATATGCATCGCGTGTTGCGGCTCTTCCCTATGATGTTATGAACAGCGACGAAGCCCGCGAGATGGTGAAGGGCAATCCCTATTCGTTCCTCCATGTCGATAAGGCGGAGGTCGATCTGCCCGTCGGCACGGAGCTCTATTCCGAAGCTGTCTACAACAAGGCGGCAGAGAACCTCAAAAAGCTCGAAACCGACGGCATCTGCAAGCAGGACAGGTCGGATTGCATGTACATATACCGCCAGATAATGGACGGCAGAAGTCAGACGGGTCTCGTTGGCTGCGTGTCGATAGACGACTATATGAACAATATCATAAAGAAGCATGAGCTGACCCGCGCCGACAAGGAGCAGGACAGAATAAATCATGTCGATTATTGCGACGCGAACACGGGACCTATCTTCCTGACCTACAGGGACAACGCCACGGTCGGCGAGGTCGTCAAGGCGTGGCAGGCGGAGCATGAGCCGGTCTATGATTTTGTCTCCGACGGCGTCGCCCAGACGGTCTGGGTCATCGACTGCCCCGAGACGGTAAAAAAGCTCTCGTCTCTCTTTGCGGGTATCGATTCGCTCTATATCGCAGACGGTCATCACCGCGCCGCCTCGGCTGTCAAGGTCGGCAAAAAGCGCAGGGAGCAGAATCCCGAATACACCGGAAACGAGGAGTTCAACTTCTTCCTCGCCGTGCTGTTCGCGCAGAGCGAGCTCGCGATAATGGACTACAACAGAGTTATAAAAGACTTAAACGGTCTGACTCAGGACGAGTTTATAGCAAAAATAAGCGGCAGCTTTACAGTCGAATCCGCGCCTGAGTCGCCTTATAAGCCGCAGGAGAAGCACACCTTCGGAATGTATCTCGGCGGAAAGTGGTACAAGCTCACCGCAAAGGACGGCACATTTGACGCGTCCGACCCTGTCGCGGCGCTCGATGTCTCGATACTTCAGCAGAATCTCATCTCTCCCGTGCTCGGAATAGACGATCCGCGAACCGATAAGAGAATTGACTTCGTCGGCGGCATACGCGGTCTAAAGGAGCTTGAGCGCAGGGCGCAGAGCGACATGCGTCTCGCGTTTTCGATGTTCCCGACAACCGTTGACGACCTTATGGATATAGCCGACGCGGGCAAGATAATGCCGCCGAAATCGACATGGTTCGAGCCGAAGCTGCTCAGCGGTCTGTTTGTGCATAAGCTTAAATAAGGGATGAAAACATGGTAAGATACAAGACCGAACTCGGCGAAAAGGAGCAGAAAGTCCTCGCGGAAATTTCGCTCAACACGCCGAACAATCTGAAAAGGCGCAGGGTAACTTCCGCAGTTTCGGCAGTTCTCTGTGTCATATATGCGGCGTTCGCCGTGTGGATGTTCGCGCGCGGTGTTGTCGGTAACGGATTCCTGCTGCTCGGCTTTGCAGTGCTTTTTCTGCTGATAATTTTGTTTTCCAGAAAGTTTCAGCTCAGTGTAATGCAAAAGGTTATAAAAAAGAAAAACAATGCGTTTTCGGGCAGAACTTTGGAATATGTCATCGACGATGACGGCGTGGCGATAACTTCGCCGCTCGGCACGGGCAAGAACAACTGGTCGGCATTCAATCGATGGGGCGAGCGGGACGGATATATTTATCTTGTGCGCCTTGACAACAATGTCGTGCTTATAGATAAATCCCGCCTGACTCCCGATGAACTGGAAGAGCTTGAAAGATTGCTCGGAAATGTGAAGCTTAACAAGATGCTCGAAAAATGAACAAAAGACACGGCGCAGCAATGCACCGTGTCTTTTAGCGTAATTTTTTATTTTGCGTTGAGCGCTTCGCCGATCTCACGGCGAACCTGCTCGAACGCCGCGTGATCCGAGGTGTATTCGGTGGGGCTTGAGGTGACCTTGGCTATCCGCCCGTCTACCCACGCTCTGCCGAACTTTGCCTCGGCGAGGGCGAAGTAGTCGTAGTCCTCCATGCCGTCTGCGATGTTAAAAAGGCGTATTGTCGGGACAGGCTCGTCAAGTCCTATATATTCGCCGGGATATATGAGCAGTCCGTCACCCGCGCAGGAAAAGTCGTCCCAGGTCTTTGCCGACTCCCAGGGATTTGCCTTTTCGCAATATGTAGTGCTCCAGAACAGCAGACCGGTAATGTCGAGCGATTTCTGCTGCCACAGAAGCACGCGGTGCTTCAATGCGTCGAGGTGAATGAAGAAGTTGCAGTAGTCGCCGCCGGGGGCGCAGCAGACATACCACCAAGCGCGGCTGCCGCTCTTTACTGCGCTCATCATTTCTTCGTGTGTTGTGCCTCTGTCAACGACCTCGCTCAAGCCGCAGAGGATGGAGCTCCTGCCTGTCTGAAGTCCTACGGACGACATTTCCCTGCCGTCTATCTTCACCTTGTCGGTGTTGAACGGAGTGACCATATTGTAGCCCGGACACAGGCGCGAGAGCCTGTCTGTTATCTGCGTGTAACGCGCATATGCGTCGGAGTTGCCCGGCTCGTCTATCGGATAGAAATAGCCCTTCTTTGTCCACTCGGGATTTGAAGAAACCTTTTCATAGTATTTGACGAGCAGCTCATCGTCGTCGGGGTAGGGGATAACAAACGAAGTGACTCTCGGGTCGCTCATGTATTTATCTGCGCGTTCGTCGAGAATGTCATACGGGAGATTGTAGGGCGAGAGGTGATTTTCGAGGAGCAGCTCATATATCTGAACATTGAGCCTTTCCTTCGCCTCGGTGTCGCCTTCTTTTATTCCGGACAGAGTGGCAAACATTTTGCCGCCGTTTCCGAACGCGCTTTCGCTCGCGGGAGTGTCAGGGAGGGCAAAGCTCCACACCGTCGCTTTTATCTCCTTTTCGAGGATTATATTGCCGTTTTCGTTTTTCGCTGTGACGGTGGCGGTATATTCGCCCGCCTTGGAATCCTTTTCCGTATGAGCTCTTATAAAGAAGGACTGTTGAAGCCCTTTTTCAAGCTCGGCGGCACCGCCGTATTTGCCGGTGTGCGACACGTGCACGAGCGCGTCCGCGTATTCGCAGTTATATATGTCGCCGTAGCCGAGCACCCTTGAGTATACCGCTCTGAATGCTTCGGTTTCGAGCGTGTCGCCGTCGGAATTTTTGAAATCCGTGACGCAGACGCTGATTTTCTTATTCTCTGCCGCAGCTGCAAAGATTATCTGAAAGCCCTCCCACTCGTTTTTTGCAAGCGCGAGGTCGATGGTTTCTTTAGTGCCGAGCGCAGTATCGCGCACATCCTTTTCGGTGGCGTAGGCAAAGCTGTAAACTATATCCCCGTCTAAGGTCGGAATACCGCCTATGTCGCTCGACGCGCTTGAAATTCCGTAGAACGGCTCAAGGAACGAGAAATTGCTTATAGACTGATATGTCAGAGAAAGTCCGGTGCAGACGAGCACGAGTGCGCAGACTGCCGCCGAAATTTTGCAGACGGCTTTGTGACCCCGACTCGCAAGCCCGTTGAGGTAAATTGCCAGTGCGGTGCCGAACATGATGCAGGACGAGGCGGCGGCAAGCACACCGCCGACGGGACCCGAAACCGCCTTCTGCATGCCGAAGCCGACCGCAAGATAAATGCCCGCGTGTACGGCGGCTGAGACAGTCGGCACCACTATCTTATTTGCCGTGCCGTGCTTGTGCTTCCTGTCCGTTAGCGTGTACATCAGCATGATGACGCCGCTGCACAGGGCAAGCAGAACTGTGTAAAGCATTACCTCCGGAATGTATTGGTGCTTGAAAATATAATATGCGGAATAGAGTGCATAGATGTAAAGCGCGGTGAAGGAAACGGACAGTGCAGTTGTCAGTGTAATCGCAGTCTTTTTGTTTTTCATTGCAAAGCTCCTCCCAAACATAAAATAATTTTTCCATTCATGTGTTATATATAACAGAAGTTTTTAGCAATGTCAATGCTTTTTGTGCAACAATTACTAATTTATGCGCACCCAAACAAAAACGGCCGCGGCAAATGCTCTGCTGCGACCGTTTTTTTCGCAGCCGCCCGACAGGCTCGGCAGCTGCTTTTTTTACTTATTGTTTTTCCGCCTTTTTTTCGTCCTCATATGTTGTGACGATAGCCTGGGAGATTGCCACCATGGTGCGTTTGACTCTGCGTGCCATCTCCTCGGGCAACTCGGGGTCGGTGTCGTTGAGCCAGCGGATGAGCGCGGAGACCGTGCCGTCGGCAAGGAATGTCACAAGAAATTCCGTGTCCTTCTCGCTGTCAAACAGATTGCCGACAAGCTCCTTGAGCACAGGGTGTATCTGCATACGGAAATAGTCCCTGAACGAGTTCTGACCGGTTATCTGAAGCGCATTGCGGTAAAACTCGCGGTCGGAATAGAAATATTCGCACAACTCCTCAAAGGTCGCAATGTGATCCTGCCGATTGCGTATCTCGCTGAACTCCGCATCGAATATCCAGTTGACAAGATCGTATTTGTCGCAGAAATGATAATAGAAGCTCTTGCGGTTCATCCCGCACTTTTCGCATATGTCTCCGACGCTTATCTTTGTCAGCGGCTGAGTCTTCATCAATTCCTTGAGCGACGCGGCAAGTGCCCTCTTTGTTATGAGCGAATCCGGCATGTTCCATCTTCCCTCCCTTTATTTTTTCCCTCTATGTTATATTATATCATATCATAAAATTAACTGTGTTGCAACCTCTACTGCACCGTAACATTCAAAAGTTTATGCTTGACGGCGGGTTCAAATGCGTTAAACGGTGCAGGGCAGAGTGATTCTTGCGCCGCCGATTACTTCGTTACCGACATAAAACGCCGCAAACTGACCGGGAGTGACCGACCTCTGAGCCTCGAAAAATGTGACGCGAGCCGTATTCTCCGTCAAAAATTCGACATGCGCCGGTGCTGCGGGAGCCCGGAATCTTATCTTGACATCGCAGTCAAAGCCGCCGCTCATCCGTGCGCTTATCGCGTTTATGTCCGTCGCCGTAAATTCTTTTGCGTACTGCGCGCCGTTTTCGCCGAGGATGACCGCGTTTTTCTCCGGCACGATGCGCGTGACGAACATCGGGCGGCCGAACGCGCCGAGCCCCTTGCGCTGACCGACGGTGTAGTTCATAATGCCCCTGTGCCTGCCGATGATATTGCCCTGAGCGTCGAGAAAATCACCCTCGCCCATGTCCTCCGATCCGTGCGAGCGGATGAACGCAGAGTAGTCGTTGTCGGGAATGAAGCAGACCTCCTGGCTGTCCTTTTTCTGCGCGACCGGCAGAGAAAATTTCTCCGCAAGGGCGCGTATGACGCTCTTCTCCATCCCGTCTATCGGAAACAGTGCGTGCGCGAGCTGAAATTCGGAGAGCATACATAGAAAATAGCTCTGGTCTTTCGCACTGCCCGAGCGCAGGAGTCTGGTGTGCTCACCGCTCCTGTCGAGCGAGGCATAGTGCCCGGTCGCTACATAATCGCCGCCGTTTTCGAGGGCGAAATTGAGCAACGCGCCGAACTTTATATCCCTGTTGCAGACGACGCAGGGGTTCGGAGTCGCTCCGCGCAGGTATTCGGCGGAAAAATAGTCCATAACCTTTTCCTTAAATTCTTTGCGCAGGTCGAGCACACAGTGCTCTATTCCGACGGCGCGAGCCACATTTTTTGCGTCCTCGATGTCACCGTCCGCGCCGCCGTCGGGCTTCAGGCGCAGGGTCACGCCCACGGTGTCGTATCCGTGCTCCTTGAGCAGAGCCGCGGCAACGGAGCTGTCAACTCCGCCGCTCATCCCTATAAATACGCGCTCCAAGCTTTAGCCCCCTTTTTATTTCTGAGTTGATTATACCATATCCGAACCGCTTGTGCAAAGCGGCTTAATTTTTGCATCCCGAAATCATTTCGTTTTTCTGCGAAGTATTTCCGTATTTTTTCTGCCGCGATGCTTTTTAAATGTTGTTTTTCGGTCAGCGCACGATTGGCGAAAAATAAAATCTCGAAATCCGCTTGCAGAAAGCGGCAGAAAAGAGTATAATATGAGATATATTGAGGGATTATGCGCTTTAGATATACGCACGGACCCGTGCGCCGCAATCGCACATTAACAGCTCGCTTTAGTTTATAATGCGGCTTTGGTCATTGACGGGTCTTATTTCCAAGGGAGGATTTATTTTGTCGGTCGATCTACACTGTCACACGAAGTTATCAAACAGCTCTATGGGTATTGACGATCTTATAATGCTTGCAAAAAAACGCGGCGTCGATACCATTTCCATTACGGATCATGACTGTCAGGCGGGCTCTGTCCGCGGCAGGATCATCGCCGCAAGACGCGGAGTAACCGTTGTCCCCGGCGTTGAACTGTCCGCATCGGACGCCGAAACCGGCCGTCAGGTACATATTCTCGGTTACTTCTGCGACAGTCCGGACAGACTTGAGGAGCTCTGCCACAAAAACAATACCGCACGCAAAAAGGCGGGGCAGTATATGATTCTCAAGGCGGCTCAGCGCTATCCCATCTCCGCCGAGCTTGTCATGAAATGCGCCGCCGGTTCGACCGGAATCTTTGAGGAGCACATTATGCACGCGCTCATTGAGTGCGGAGTCACTCAGGATTTTCACGGCGATATATATCACGAGCTTTTCAGCTCGGACAGCCCGAAAAATATTATTGTCGAGCCGAAGCTCGTCGGCGTCAAGGAGGTTGTCGATGCCGTTCACGGTGCGGGAGGCATAGCCGTCCTTGCTCATCCGTATAAATATAACAGCGTGCCGGAGCTTGACCGCTATGTCGGATACGGGCTTGACGGCATCGAGGTCTGGTGCCCCTCGAGCAGCGAGGAGCAGCAGAAGGCTATGCTCGAATATGTAAGAGGTCATAAGCTTCTCGCGATAGGCGGCTCGGACTTCAGCGGAATGTATAACGAAGGCACCGTCAGCGTCGGCGATTTTGCAACGCCGGCAGCCGATTTCAAGGCGCTCAGCGACTACAAGACCATGCTCAAAAAACGCGCCAAATAAGTTAGGAGGGATCGCAATGCGTCCCGAAGAGGATAAGGATATCAAGGTATTCCATCCGTCAAACGAAAAAAGAGAACAGGCAGAGGAATCGGCAGACCTCAGCCGAGACATACTGCACGCGGTGCAGGAGCTTGACGCACAGCGTTCAAACGGCAATCTCCGCCGCGCACGCAAGCTCGGCAGAAGTCTCGCGCAGTTCACGCCCGAAAATGCGGCGAAGCTCGGCGGGATAGACATAAAGGCGGAGGGCGGAGTCGATCCGCAGGAGCTGCCCTCAAATGTGCTCTATCAGGCGCGTGTGCTCATGCTGTTCACCGCGCAGCTGACTCTCCACCGACTGCTGCCGCCGGTCGTTTCAAACGAAGCGGTAAACGCCATGTACGACGATCTGAGCGACGGATTCTACGACAATGTAATGGAGGGAGCCTCGTTCTCAATATACTATCTCGCCGTCAGGAAAGCGTTCAACATCAGCGCAAATATCGGAAAGGGCTTCGCAATGCTCTGCGGAGATGAGGATTCCGACGAATACGCAAAAATCGGAACACTGGTCTACCATCTGTCGGACGAATATGTCACCAGACGGGTCGAAGAAGCCGGATTCAAAAAATTAAGCTAAAAACGAAATGGGCTGCGCTAAATGCGACAGCCCCTATTTATTATGTCATTTCAGTATTTTGCCCGATATACTTGCAGTATTCCCTCGCCGTCATGAGCTTAATCATTCGCTCGGCGTCGCCGAACTCGACGAGCCACGAGCCGTACGGGTCGCTGTTTATACTCTGCGGGTCGTCGAGCAAGGGGTCGTTTATCCTCAGCACGGTTCCGCCTATCGGCGCGGAAATGTCCCAAACGCCCTTGAACGCCTCGGCGTCGCCGATGACCTCGCCCGAGCGATAATATTCGCCCTCGTCGCAGAGGTTGAGAAAAGAGATCTTCCCGCGCTTTTGCGGCACGAAGTCGGATATCCCGACCCTCGCCGTGCCGTCGGGCATGAAATCGACCCACTCATGTGAGGCGGTGTAAAATAAACCGCGTTTTACTTTCATATGCCGAAATATTCCTTCGCGTTGTTGAACGAGATGTCGCAGACTATCTTCTTGAGCGTGTCCATATCCGCAGGATAGAGTCCGCGCTCGACCATGCTGCCGATAAGGTCGCAGAGTATGCGGCGGAAATATTCGTGGCGCGGATAGGACAGGAACGAGCGCGAATCCGTCACCATGCCGACGAATTTCGAGAGTGCGCCCGTGTTCGCAAGTGCTTTCATCTGCTCGCGCATACCGTCGATATTGTCGTTGAACCACCACGCCGAGCCGAACTGAATCTTCGACGCCGCCTGCGAATTCTGGAAGTTGCCGAGCATCGCGCCGAGAACATAGTTGTCCTTGGGGTTGAGCGTGAAGAGTATTGTCCTGGGCAGCAGCTCTTCAACATCGAGGGAGTCGAGCAGACGCGAAAGATTGTCCGCGACCTCGTGGTCGGCTATCGAGTCGAAGCCGCTGTCCGCTCCGAGAGATTTGAACATGCGCGAATTGTTGTTGCGCGTTGCGCCGATGTGGATCTCCATGCCCCAGCCGCGGCGCGCATATTCTTTTGCAAAAAAGCGCATAAGCTCTGTTTTGTATTCGTCAACTTCACATTCGGTCAGCTCCTCGCCGCCGATGGCTTTTTTAAACACTCTGTCAAGCTCCGCCGCGTCTGCGCGCCTGTAGGGAACGCGGGTGAAAGCGTGGTCGCTTGCGCGGCAGCCCATTTTTTCAAACAGGTCTATCCTGCTCAGCAGCACCTCGGTGAGCTTCTCATAGCCGTCAACTTTTTCGTCCGAAGCCTTTTCGAGAGCTTTTACCCAGTCGCGGTAGCCGGTAAGCTCGATGCCGAGCGCCTTATCGGGTCTGAACGCCGGAATAACGCGGCATTTGAAGCTCTTGTCCTCGGAAATGAGCTTGTGATACTCGAGACTGTCCGCCGCGTCGTCGGTCGTGCACAGGCAAATTACATTCGAGCCTTCGATAAGCTCACGCGGAGTGAATCCGCCCGCCGCTATCTTTGCGTTCGCACGCTCCCAAATATCCTCCGCCGTCTTTTCGCTCAGCGGCTCGTATATGTCAAAATATCTCTGAAGCTCAAGGTGAGTCCAGTGATAGAGCGGGTTGCCGAGAAGATACGGCATTATCTTCGCCCACGCTGTGAACTTTTCGTGCGGGGAGGCGTCGCCGGTGATATATTTCTCCTCAACGCCGCAGGAGCGCATTGCACGCCACTTGTAGTGATCGCCCGCGAGCCAAAGCCAAGCTATGTCCTCGGGTGCGCGGTTTTCGTATATTTCCTTGGGCGACAGGTGGCAGTGCCAGTCGAATATCGGCATCTCGTTTGCTGCGGCGAAAAGCTCGCGTGCGGTGTCGCTCTCAAGCAGAAAATCCTTGTCCATAAAAGCCTTCATTTGTATCTCCTCCCGATTTCTCGTTGATATTATTATACCCTCCGCCGCCGATATAAGCAATAGCGTGCGTTGACAAAAAGACTGATTTTTTGTAATATAGAAACGGATAAATTTGTTTTCAAGAGGTGCTCACTTTGAGAAAATTCAAGATAACGAACCCATATGCCGGCGTCGATTGGGACAGCTGGCATCACTACAAAACAAATCTGCACACGCACTCGATTGCGAGCGACGCGCAGGTCGATTTTTCGGATATGATAAAGGCATATTACGATGCGGGCTTTGATATCCTCGCCATGACCGACCACGGAGTCGTGAACCACGGCTGGAATCAAAAGCCCCGCCGTATACCGGTGCTCTCCGTCGGCTCTATTATAAAAAAGCCGACATGGCTCAGCGATGAGGAATATGAGGCGATACTCTCCGGCACATACAAAAACCGCGGGAAAGGTATGACCGACCTGCGTTACGGAATAGAGCTGAATACCGCCGTGCTCACGAAGGCTCATGTCAACGGCTTTTTCACCGAATACGGTCAGGGTATAGTCGGGCGTGAAAACGACTTTGAGGGACCGGTCAAGGGCGTCGCCGAGAGCGGTGGACTCTCCGTCATAAATCACCCCGGCGACTGGCTCGAATCCTATGTCGATGTAAGGCACGCGCACGAGAAAAAGAATGTCGAGATGTTTGCCGATATATTAAAAAAATATCCGTCATGCCTCGGCATCGAGGCATTCAACCGTATCGACACTGTCACCTGCGCCGACCGCATACTCTGGGACGAGCTGCTTTCGGCGGTCATACCGAGCGGCAGAAATGTCTGGGGCTTCGCAAACAGCGATGCCCATGTGCTCTCCGATATCGACACGAGCTTTATGGATTTTATTTTGCCGGACAGAACGGAGCAGACCGTTCGCCGCGGCATGGAGAACGGCACATTTTTCTCTATCGGCAGGCGTGCGGTATACGAGCTCGGCAAAGACTTTGTCGGCGAGGGCGACTATCCGACCGTCACGCGCATAGCCGTGAATGAAAATGAGCAGAGCATAAGCCTTGAGGGCAAAAATTACAACCGCGTGCAGTGGATATCAAACGGAAAAATAATCTCGGAGGGCGAAAAAATCGATCTCATCGCCGCGTCGCAGAACATCGGCTGCTATGTCCGCGCCCAGCTGCTCGGCAAGGGCGGCATATGCCTGACCCAGGCGTTCGTGCTCGACGACGGCAATATGCGTGAAGTGACCCTGCGCAACATCACGCCGCAGCAGCGAAAGGCAGAGCGCGCCGAAAATAAAATCAAGAGCACTCGTGTTTATATTCTCGGTCAGGAGATATCCCGCGAAGCGGCATACAGGAAACGCCGCAGGCAGGAGAAAAAGAAATGAAAAAATCATCGAAGAAAGGGTTCAAAACCGCCGCGATAACCGTCGGGTGTATAGCACTGGCGGTCGCAGCAGGTCTTGGCACACACCTGATAAAAACCCGCATCGACTCGAAAAAATATAATCTTATCACGCTTGACACCTCGTCGCTTCCCGCGCCGCAGGAGCCGGTGCGCGACGGCTTTGTTCAGCTGACAAATGTCAGGATGCACTATGTTGTCTACGGCAGCGGCGAGCAGCCGCTTGTCTTAATCCACGGCAACGGCGGCAGTGCAAATTCGCTCGCCGAGGCGGCAGGCTATTTCGCCAACGACTACACGGTCTATGTAATCGAGAGCCGCTGCCATGGGCAGAGCAGCGACCCGGGCACGATAGACTATGAGTCCATGGCGGACGACACCGCGCAGTTCATCGCCGCGATGAAGCTCAGAAAGCCATATATCATGGGACACAGCGACGGCGGCATCATCGCGCTGACGCTCGCCGCGAGATACCCGGATATCCCGGGCGCGATAATATCCTGCGGCGCGAACACAAGCCCCGAGACGATGAAGCAGTATTTTATAACGGGAGTTAAAATTAAAAATGCGTTCCGCCACGACAAGCTCAATGATATGATGCTCACCCTGCCCGACCTCACCGCCGAAATGCTCGGAGGGATAACCGCGCCGACCTATATCGTCGCGGGCGAGCACGATATTATGAAGCTCTCCGACACGGCGTATATGTACAGAAAAATCCCCAACAGCCGCATCGCGATAATCAAGGGCGCGGGGCACTCTTCATACATATCGCACGACGGCAAGCAGGCTTATGTGCTCGCCAAAGGCTTTTTTGACACGCTCTGATATATAAATTTAACAGCCGCCGATTCGGTTTTACACTCTGAATACGGCGGCTGTTTTTATTTTGCGGCTGTCCGTTTTCACCCTTTCGGCATATTATACTATGGGGTCGTTCCCCACGGAATCCAAAACAAGCGCGGATATGCCGAAGGTGACAGATTTCTGTCCGCAGGGGAGCCGCGGCTGTGCGTCCGCGCATAAGAATAGAGGCTCCCCAAAGCGGGGAGCCTCATCGGTTTTTTATCTGATAAAATGCGTCCATGCGTGTTCTTCCGTCTCCGGAAGCCCGAATTTTTCTTTGCCCAGAGCGATACTCTTCATAAGAAAAGTCATGTTCCGTGCGAGCGTGCGCATGGTCTGCTTTCCCTCTTCGTCCATGTCGGCTTCGCCCTTTTCGCGCCCGTGTATCGAGTTCCAATATTGGCTTGACGCTATCGGCATATTGGATATGGTGAAATACTTATTCAGCTCGTCAAATGTTGCGGAGCAGCCGCCGCGTCTTGCGCAAACCACGCTCGCGCCGACCTTCATGGTCTTGTCAAAAGGCGTGCTGTAAAAAAGCCTGTCAAGGACGGCTATCAGAGTCGCATTTGCGGAGGCATAATAGACGGGACTTGCTACGACAAGACCGTCCGCCTCGCGGAACTTTGGCGCAAGCTCATTGACAATATCGTCAAAGACGCATTTCCCGAGCTCGCCGCACCGTCTGCAGGCGATGCATCCTCTGACATCTTTATTGCCGACCTGCACTGTCTCGGTATCAACGCCCTGCGCCTCAAAAATCTTTTCCATTTCTTTTATGGCGAGCGAAGTGTTGCCGTTTATCCTCGGGCTGCCGTTGATAATGAGCACTTTCATTTTTCATACCTCTTTCCAATGTATATTAATTTTACTGATTGTCTGCTTTGATCATACCACATCCCGCCGTATTTTCAACGCGAAAAATCCCCACCGTAATCGTCAGGGGGAAAACAAACAAATCATTTCTTTCGCGTCATAGGGTAGTAGGGTGCGGCGACCTCGACGCACCGCTTGTAAATTCAATGATTTATGCCCACTGCCGGTTCGATTATTCGCCGTTATTCGTCCCAGTCAAATTTTGTCAGCTTGCCTTTTGTCAGCAGCTCGGGATATCCCCACTGGCGCAGAACCTCATATACGCCGACGGCGACTGAGTTCGAGAGATTCAGGCTGCGGGCGTCGGAATTATTTATCATCGGGATTCTCACGCAGCTGTTCGGGTTGTTGTGCAGAAGCTCCTCGGGCAGTCCTTTTGTCTCCTTGCCGAAGACTATGTAGGCGTTGTCGGGATAAACTACATCCGAATGGATGTGCTCCGCCTTGGTTGAAAAATAGAAAAATTTTCCGCCTGCGTTCTTCTCGAAGAAGTCCGCGAGGTTTTCATAATATGTTATGTCGAGCAGATGCCAGTAGTCGAGTCCGGCTCTTTTGAGCTTGCGGTCGTCAATGGTGAATCCCATGGGCTTGACTATGTGCAGGCGCGAGCCGGTCGCGGCACAGGTGCGTGCAATGTTGCCGGTGTTCTGCGGTATTTCGGGTTCGACGAGAACTATGTTCAGCTGCATTTTTGTCCTCCTGCTTTGTGCGCTTTGACAAAACAAATTTTGTCTTGAATCCCGACGCGCTCCCTGCTCAAAATATAAAGGGAACGCCCGAAGCGTTCTGAAAATTAAAAAGGGGTGTGTGCTTTATGAAGATGGCTCAGTCCGGATCGACTGCCAAAAATGTCATGGTAGCCCTCGCGGTCGGCGGCGCGGCGGCAGCAGTGTCGGGTGCGATGATGATGGGCTCGAACAATTCGCTCAAAAAGGCGAAGAAGAATGTCAGGAAAAGTGCCGCAAAGGCTATGAAGACCGTCAGCGGCATAATGGACGATGTGTCCTCGATGAAAAACTTCAAGATCTGACTTTTTAATGGGACTCGGTCGCCGCGCCGTTATTCTGCGGCGTTGTAGAGTCCCATTGCCTTTTCCGTCTCTCCGTTTACGAGCAGGGGAATAGCGTCGCACGCCTTGAGGCAGGCGGAGCGCAGATTTTCGAGGTCGTCGCCCTTTATACCGGAGAGCACCCAGTCCGCAAGCGGCTGCTCTGGGTGGAGCTTCGCGCCGATGCCGAGCTTGATGCGCGGAAACCGATCGCTCTGAAGCTGGTATATTATACTCTTTATTCCGTTGTGCCCGCCGTCAGTGCCCTTGCGGCGTATTCTGAGCCTGCCGCAGGGGAGAGAGATGTCGTCAAAAATGACGATTATTTTTTCGGGCGGTATTTTGTAGAACGAGGCTATGTCGCGCACCGCCTCGCCGGAGTTGTTCATAAAGGTTTGCGGCTTCGCGAGAATGCAGCGCTTGCCGCTTATCTCCGCGTCGCCGATGAGGGCGTTGAACTTCAATCGGTTTATTTTTATGCCGTTCTCCTGCGCGAAGAGATCGAGGCAGAGAAAGCCCGCGTTGTGGCGGGTGAATTCATATTCCTTGCCCGGGTTGCCGAGCCCGACTATCAAAAATTCGGGCGCGCCGACAGCGCGGGGAGTTCGTCTGAAAAAATTCATATTCTTTTTCCTTACATTTTATACGGGCGCCCGGAAGTCTGAGCGCCCGTATGCTGCTTTGTCTTTATCAGAACTTTATGTCGATCGCAAATTTTTGGGCACGCGTCATGTCGAATTTTACGAAGGACTGGTTTGCGGCGGACTTGTTCTCCGCGAACACGATGCTCGGATTGAGGTTCTTGAGAGCCGCTTTTACATCGTCGGGGCTGCTGTAGCCCTTTGCAAGGACGTTGAACGTGAACGTTCCGGTCTCGCCGGGAGCGACGGTCACATAGTCGGTCTCGTTGGTGCGCGAGCAGACCCAGATGTTACCCGTTCCGTTAGCCTCGCTTTTCGCGTTGGAGATAACTATCGCAGTGTCCGAGCGGTTCTTTATCGAGACCGTCTGGGCGTAAACATTCCAGCCCTCGCAGTTGTTCTCATAGAACTTTGAAACATCGTCCGCGCTCATGCCGTAGAGCGTTTTGAGAGTTGTCTTGTAGACCTGGGGGATAGTCTTGTATGCGTTCATCGCGGTATCGTCAACGGCTATCTCCTGAGCAGAAGCCGTTCTCTCGTTGCCGACAGAAATAACTCCTCCGAGAATGAGTCCGCCGATGACTATCACCGCGACTGCGATGACGACTGCGATGACGGCAATAATGATTATCGCCGTTTTCTTGCCTTTTTTCATGGCAATTTCACCGTCTTTCCTTTAAACTTTATGCTTATAGGGCTGCTTTATTTTTACCCAGCCCTTTTTGACCGTCTGCCTGGAGCGGGCGACTGCGAGCGAGTTGTCGGGGACATTCTCGGTCACGGTCGAGCCTGCCGCCGTGTATGCGTTTTCGCCGACCTCAACGGGAGCCACGAGACAGGTGTGGCACCCGATAAACGCACCGTTTTTGATGGTGGTACGGCTCTTGCTGTTGCCGGAGTAGTTCGCCGTCGCGCAGCCACAGCCGATGTTGATTCCCGTGCCGAGATCAGAGTCGCCGATATACGAGAGGTGGGATATCTTCGTCTGGGCACCTATAGTGCTGTTCTTGACCTCGACGAAGTTGCCGACGTGGACGCCGCTGCCGATAACGCTGCCGGGGCGGATGCGCACGAACGGACCGATGTCCGCGCCGCCGAGTATCCTCGATGAGCAGCAGACCGAGCGGACGAACGAAACGCCGTTTTCTATCGTACTGTTTTCAACGAGCGAGTCGGGACCTATCGTGCAGTCCTCGCCGATAACGCTGTCGCCCTTGATAACGGAGCCGGTGAGTATCACGGTGTCCCTGCCGATCTTTGCGCCGGGGCAGATGATGACGCCGTCGGTGCAGGGGACAGAGACGCCCGCACGCATGTGCTTCTCAAGCTCGCGGCGGCGGGCAAGCTCGTTGAGAGCGTTGAGCTGAACCCTGTCGTTCGCGCCGAGGACTATGTCCCCGCTCTGCGCCGCGAAGGAGCCTGCACGCAGACCGAGGGCTTTTATCTCCTCGAGAGCGTCCGTCAGATAAAACTCTTTTTTCGTATTCTCTCCGCTCGCACGCTTTGCGTTGAGGCTGTTGAGCGCACGCATCAGAGCATTTGAGTCGAACCAGAACGCGCCGGAGTTTATCTCTCTGACAGCCGCCTCTCCGGCACTCGCGTCGCGCTGCTCGACTATCCTTTCAACCGAGCCGTCAGCCGAGCGGATTATCCTGCCGTAGCCGGTCGGGTCGTCTACCCGAGCCGAAATAACGGTGACGCCGTTGCTCTCTTTTCTGTGCAGGGCGAGCGCGTCATATATTGTTTTTGCGTCGATGAACGGGGCGTCTCCGTTTAAAACGAGGACATCGCCGCCGTTGCCTTCAATAAAGTCTCCTGCCTGCAAAACGGCGTGACCCGTTCCGAGTCTCTCGCTCTGGAGCACGGTCTCGCAGCTGCCTGCAAGGTGCGCGTCGAGATATTCCGCGCCGAAGCCCTTGACAACGCATATGTCGTCTATGCCGCTCTCCCTGACAGCACCCATTACCCAGTCAATCATCGGTGCGAACAGAACCTCGGCGAGAGCCTTCGGCTTTTTGCTCTTCATTCGCGTGCCTTCGCCGGCGGCGAGAATAACAGCACATTTCTTATCCATAAAGATCATTGTCCTTTCATCATTGATACCCGCGTGGTGCGGTATCTCGAAGTATATTATGACAGAAAAAGAGCGAAATTACAAGCCGTTGTGCATATGACGGCGCGATTTTTTAAAGATTTTATAAACCGAGCGGACAGTTTTCTCGTTAAAACTCAATAAAATTTATGACTAATCTTTTTAAATTTAGGAGAGGATTGACAAAAACAATTTTTGTATGATAAAATTAAAATGCAGCAAAGGCTTTTTAAACATGTCTTTGAATAATTTGAGAAAGATGTCCGCAATATTGATAATCAAGAATGGGACAGAGTTATTAAAAACAGCTTGCAAAGGGCAGCAATGTACAGCGCAATGGTGCTGTATAAATTCGGAAAGGTCAGTTCTGTTCCGTTTTTCGAGTGAGAGGAGGAAGAACAATGAAGAACGACCGCGATGATATAGATATAAAAAACATTTATCGTATCTCCGCAACGGTGATGTATGCTCTCGCTGTATTTTATCTTGCTCTGCAATGTGCGTATTACGGAATTTTTTCACAACTGATTGTTCGCCCCCAACACGGCTTTTTAAAACGGCTATACGATGCGATTTTTCCGCATGACGAAGCGCTGTATGTAGCGGAGATGCTGTCAATGTTCTTTTTTGTTGTGGCATATCTCGTGCTGATTGCGGTTTACAGAAAGAGGAAGGCGGTTTATCCTTTCGCTGCAACGGTCGTGCCGGTTGCAGTCTGTGTATGCACAATTGACGGCTATAACGGTCTTACGAAAGACTACGGTATTTTGCCGTCGGTGCTGTTTTTTGCCTTTATTGTGTCAATTGCATATGCGGTTTGGTTGTGCATTAAATGTAATCAATAGAGCATCTTGAATATCTAATGAAGAATATCATTGAGTAGTGTAAAAGGAGGTGATGGAAAATATGGATCCCTCTATTTTAATTGTTGCTTTGGTTTTTCTGGCAACGGTAGGCGCAACTTTTTCGGGATTTAAAACGGTAAATCTCATTGTTAAAGGAGATACATGGCAACTGTGGGCAATATTTACGGGCGTGCTGATTTTTGTTGCAGCGTTGGGCTTTCTTTTGCCTTTTATGTTCTGAACATCTAAATTACAGACACTTTTTCGGCGCAGGGAGGCTCTCCCTGCGCTATATATATTGTATAGTCAAATCTGTACAAAAGAAAAGCCGCAAAAATCGCTAATTTATTGTAAAAATATATGGTAATTTGCGAAAGGGTCTGTTATAATAATGTGAGGCGAAGATACAGACGCCTTTTTTCTGCATCTTCTTCGCAGCTAAAAACACTATTTACGGAGGTATATTAATGGCTCACAAGTACGTTTATTTGTTCTCCGAGGGCAACGCTCAGATGAGAGAGCTTCTCGGCGGTAAGGGCGCAAACCTTGCTGAAATGACAAACATCGGTCTTCCTGTTCCTCAGGGCTTCACCATCACCACCGAGGCCTGCACCCAGTACTATGAGGACGGCCGCGAGATCAATCCCGAGATCATGGCGGAGATCAACGAGTACATCGTCAAGATGGAAGGCATCACCGGCAAGAAGTTCGGCGATAAGGAGAATCCGCTCCTCGTTTCCGTGCGTTCCGGTGCCCGCGCGTCAATGCCCGGCATGATGGACACCATCCTCAACCTCGGTCTTAACGAAGAGGTCGTTGAGGCTATCGCGGAGAAGTCCGGCAATCCCCGTTGGGCTTGGGACTGCTACAGAAGATTCATTCAGATGTATTCCGACGTCGTTATGGAGGTCGGTAAGAAGTATTTCGAGCAGCTCATCGACGCTATGAAGGCGAAGAAGGGCGTTACCCAGGATGTCGAGCTTACCGCTGACGATCTCAAGGAGCTCGCTTCTCAGTTCAAGGCTGAGTACAAGGCAAAGATCGGCGTGGATTTCCCGACCGACCCCAAGGAGCAGCTCATGGGTGCTATCAAGGCTGTTTTCCGTTCGTGGGACAACCCCCGCGCAAATGTCTATCGCCGCGACAACGATATCCCCTATTCGTGGGGTACTGCCGTTAACGTCCAGTCCATGGCGTTCGGCAACATGGGCGATGACTGCGGCACCGGCGTTGCGTTCACCCGCGACCCCGCAACCGGCGCCAAGGGTCTGTTCGGTGAGTTCCTCACCAACGCACAGGGCGAGGATGTCGTCGCAGGCGTCCGTACTCCCATGAAGATTGCCGAGATGGAGCAGAAGTTCCCCGAGGCTTTCGCAGAGTTCAAGAAGGTCTGCAAGATTCTTGAAGACCATTACAGAGATATGCAGGATATGGAGTTCACCGTCGAGCACGGCAAGCTCTTCATGCTTCAGACCCGTAACGGCAAGAGAACCGCTCAGGCAGCTCTCAAGATTGCCTGCGATCTCGTTGACGAGGGTATGAGAACCGAGGAAGAGGCCGTTCTTATGATCGAGCCCAGAAACCTCGACACCCTCCTTCATCCCCAGTTTGACGCAAAGGCACTCAAGGCCGCTACCCCGATCGGTAAGGGTCTTGGCGCTTCTCCCGGCGCTGCGTGCGGCAAGATCGTCTTCACCGCCGACGACGCCGAGGCTTGGAAGGCAAGAGGCGAGAAGGTTGTCCTTGTCCGCCTTGAGACCTCTCCCGAGGACATCACCGGCATGAAGGCATCTCAGGGCATCCTGACTGTCCGCGGCGGTATGACCTCTCACGCAGCCGTTGTTGCCCGCGGTATGGGCACCTGCTGCGTATCCGGCTGCTCCGAGATTATAATGGACGAGGAGAACAAGAAGTTCACCCTGGCAGGCAAGACCTTCCATGAGGGCGACTTCATCTCCATCGACGGCTCAACCGGTAACATTTATGACGGCATTATCCCGACTGTTGACGCTTCCATCGCAGGCGAGTTCGGCAGAATCATGGGCTGGGCCGATAAGTACAGAACCCTTCAGGTTCGCACCAATGCAGACACTCCGCGTGACGCGGCCAAGGCTGTTGAGCTCGGCGCAGAGGGCATCGGTCTTTGCCGCACAGAGCACATGTTCTTTGAGGCTGACAGAATCGCCGCTTTCCGCGAGATGATCTGCTCCGACACTGTTGAAGAGAGAGAAGAAGCTCTTGAGAAGATTCTTCCCTATCAGCAGGGCGACTTCGAGAAGCTCTATGAGACTCTTGAGGGCAGACCGGTCACCATCCGCTTCCTTGATCCGCCTCTCCATGAGTTCGTTCCCACCGAGGAGGCTGACATCGAGGCTCTTGCAGCTGCAAAGCATAAGAGCGTCGAGGACATCAAGGCCATCATCGCTTCTCTCCATGAGTTCAACCCGATGATGGGTCACCGCGGCTGCCGCCTGTCCGTCACATATCCCGAAATCGCAAAGATGCAGACCGCTGCTGTTATCCGCGCTGCTATCAACGTTCAGAAGAAGCATCCCGATTGGAAGATCGTTCCCGAGATCATGATTCCCCTTGTCGGCGATGTCAAGGAGTTCAAGTTCGTCAAGAAGATCGTTGTCGAGGTTGCTGACGCTGAGATAAAGGCTGCCGGCATCGAGCTTGAGTATGAGGTCGGCACCATGATCGAGATCCCGAGAGCGGCTCTCACCGCTGACGAGATCGCCGCTGAGGCTGATTTCTTCTGCTTCGGCACCAACGACCTGACTCAGATGACCTTCGGCTTCAGCCGCGACGATGCAGGCAAGTTCCTCAACGCTTATTATGACACCAAGATCTTTGAGAACGATCCGTTCGCAAAGCTTGACCAGAACGGCGTCGGCAAGCTCATGCAGATGACTATCTCCCTGAGCAAGCCCGTCAACCCGAAGCTCCACTGCGGTATCTGCGGTGAGCACGGCGGCGACCCGACCTCCGTCGAGTTCTGCAACGACATCGGTCTTGATTATGTTTCCTGCTCGCCCTTCCGCGTGCCGATCGCACGCCTCAGCGCAGCACAGGCAGCTATTCGCAAAAAGCACTAATCACAAGTTTGGGGCTTTTGGCATAGCAATATAGCTTAAGAATACGGTCACACAGTTCTCTGAATTGTGTGGCCGTTATTTTTTATTTACAATGAATAGATAGATTTTAGCCGTTGCTTTTAACCTGAAAGCTACGGCTTCTTTTGTTCATAAAAAGTTTACAAACTTTTTTGCTTCAGGGAGTCCACAAATAGTCCTTCTCGCTGCCTACCTATTGAGAGATAAATTATTATCTTCGTGAACCTTGACAATTGAATACACATTCAATAGGTACATTCCTGATCGGAGACAAAAAAGTCTCAGCCGAATGAAGGCGCGCCAAAAACTTCCTTAAGCTTATGAGCATACGAGATAAGTCTTCTTATGATGTCCTCGAAATGAAAGGAAGCCGTGCTGTTTGGAAAGAGGTTCTTGCGGTATATTCTGTTAAAGTTAATACTGATCCTGACAATCCTCAGGAGGTTGTAACAATGGATGATGCCAAGAAAAAACTTCTGAAGACTATTTTTGGGGATATGAACAACATATCATCACGAACAGAGGACAAGCTTGAAACGGTTATAACAGAAACTGATGACGGAAACGGAAATATAGTTCAAATAAAAAACACAGAAAGAAGAACATATTTATATATTACTGTCTCGCACAAGACAGCATATGATATGGCATCAAAATATGGATTTAATCGGGAACAACGAGAATATCTGGATGAGTTGTTAAGTGATGAAAACAATTCTTTGTGGTCATCGGTTTTATACGGTACAAGCGGAGAAGATAATCAGATTGTGGCGGTTGTGCTCTCGCAGGTGGGCAATGTTGGCGGCAGACCATATTGGTCTTGGTATGGTTTCAACAGCCGGGTTGAGTGGTGTGCATGCTTTGTCAGTTGGTGTGCCAATGAGTGCGGATATATTGAAACAGGTATTATTCCAAAGTATGCCAGCTGTGTTAATGGAGTTCAATGGTTCAAAGATCGTGGACAGTGGCTTGACGGATCTGCGGAACCTCTTCCCGGCATGATAATATTTTATGATTGGGATAAACAAGGGCAATCGGGTCAACAGGATGGACGAGCTGATCATACGGGCATTGTGTGGAAAGTTGAGAATGGATATGTTTACACGATTGAGGGAAACTTAAGCGACAAATGCACGACATCTCGTAGACCGATTGGAGAGTATCAGATTCTCGGATATGGCGTACCTGAATACTAATGCGTTTTTAGTTGCTCATCTGTCGATTACATGGTGAATGAGCAACTTTCTAATTGTATTTTGATTTTGCGAATAAAAGGCAAAAATCAGTGCTATTTTGCAGATTTTTTTAATAAAAAGTGTAACCTTTTTCATTTTTGTACACTATATATATAGAATGCTATATCAAAGGATAAATTTTTTGACTTTTTCTCTACATCGTTGCATAAGCTGTTACATATAATCAATCTACTTGCCGTGCCTTTTGTGGAATGTCGCACTGACCATTTATAGTTTATGACTAGCTTGGGTGCGACCTAGAAAATGATACCTCCCTCCTATACCTATATTGTGTAGCGACAGGGGGCGAGAATATCGCCCTCTGCCTGCGAACACAATGTTATGGTAAGAATTGAAATATTTTAGTACTTTGAAAATGGTTTGAGTAAATTGTTTGAGTTGTTCAACTGTTGTTATATTTAAAAAAGGGTGTGATTCCAATGGGATAGTTGATTAAAAAACAACTTGAAGTAGTATGCTGATTAAAAGGAGGACAACAGTTTTTTTCGACCCCGCATAACACTGTTGTACGCCCGGCTAATATCGATAGCGAAAAGTTAATAAAAGCGAAGAGGAGATGACATGTGAAAGTCAAATTTGAAAGATGTAAAAAAATCTTTTCGATGTTCTTGATAATTGTTCTTCTTTTCGGTATACTACCAGTGAGTGCTTTGCAAGGAAATGTTTCTGATTCTACAACTTCACGAATAGTGAAAGAAATAGTAGTGATGAGAGAAGAATCCGTAAAGTACTTTATCTGTGAGGATGGCTCGTACATAGCAGCTACATACTCGTCACCTGTCCATTATGAAGAAAGCGGAAAGTGGGAAGAGATTGATAACACTTTGACGCTCAATACAAAATCAGGTGAAGCAGTTTATTCTACAAAAAACGGGTTTGATGTAACTATCCCGCAGAACCTGACCGGTGGTCGAAGCATTACTGCGACAAATAAAGGCTATACTGTCAGCTTTAAAATTAAAGGTGATACGAATGGCCTGAATATGCGGACAACGGCATCCGTTGTTGACACTGACAAGTTGCCTTCAGTTGTTAAAATGAACGATACCGTAAAAATGACCGGAGAGGTTAGCTCTTCTGCGGATATATCATCTTCCGGAACTCTTACAGAGGGACAGAAGATAGAAAAATTTAATGCTGAAAAAATGACAGTTGAAAACCAGACGAGCGCGGTGGTTTATAAGAATTTCCTGAATCGTTCCGATCTGGAATATGTCGTTACTTCAAACAGCCTTAAAGAAAATATTGTTGTTTATGCGCCGCAAAGTGAGTACATATATCGGTTTGACCTTGATTCTGACGGACTCGTGCCGGCCGAGCAGGCCGACGGTTCTATCAAGTGGGTAGATCCGAAAAATCCCGATGAAACGGTATTTTTGCTTGATGCGCCGTATATGTATGATGCAAACGATAACGAGAGCTTTGATGTTTCAATGTCCGTTGAAGCTGATGGCGACGGTTATGTGCTGACCGTTAGAGCTGATTCTGATTGGATAGGCGAGAGCGGCAGAGCATTCCCGGTTGTTATCGATCCCTCTTGGAGCATACCTAAATCGAACTTTAAGGATGTTTATGTTATCAACGGTATATGCGCAAATGAACCCCGCGCTATTAAGGAAATCAGAGCGGGTAGAAACCTGACAAATACCGTTCGTTCATATGTCAAAATTGAAATGCCGGAGAATTTGCCTGCGGGAAGTGTTATTACAGGCGGCGAACTTACTTTCCAGAAGCAGAATTATTTCAAGGCGCTGGGACATAACGATATCGACATTCTTGTATATGACTGCAAGGACGTTGCCGATTGGAGCGAGACGACTGTTTGCTGGAATGCTCAGCCGTTTGATAATTCAAGAAATGGTTATCTCAATAATAATGCGGAACTTATCGATTCTATTCCTGCAACATCAGACTTAGACAGCTATTCGTTTGACCTTACAGAGGCTGTTAAGAGATGGGTATATACTGGAATAAATAAGGGCATTATGATTGCCTCATCTGATGAGGTTACAAGAACTCAGGTCGATTTCTATTCTTCGAGAGCTTCGAAAATTGAAAAACGACCGGTGATGCGCATTTCGTTCGACGCGCCTCGGGTCAGTACACAGGTATGGAATCCGGGAGCAGGTGCAACGACAAGCTCTTTGATAAATGTGGTTTCCAGCAGCCCGTGGACTGTTGATGTTTCGGATGTCCCGTGGCTTTCTGTTGCAAGTGTTACAGATGACGGCTTTAAACTTCGTGCCCAGAGCAATCCTTATGCCGATGTGCGTACGGGAACGGTTGTTGTAAAGATGAACGATGATAACACGGAGATAGGCAGGATAACGGTTACTCAGCTTGGAACAGAACCGGCTGTTGTTCTCGACAGAGACAGATGGGATGTCGACGAAAGCGGCGGGCACGAACGGCTTGTTGAGGTTTCGTCGAATGCAAGTTGGAGTGTATCAACAGATTCATCGTGGATAACACTCGATAAAACAAGCGGAAGAGGAAACTCAACTTTTACGATGTCGATTGGAGCACCGAACGAAACGTATACCACAAGAACCGGTACGGTAACGGTTCAGGCGGGAGATGTTGTTGAGACTATAATAGTCACACAGTTCGATGAGGTTTCCGGGTATTTCAATTCCATAGGCGAGGACGGCGTAAGCAGAGTGAAGAGCTCTTCGGAGTATAACCACAAGCTTTCAAAATGGGCAATGGAACTTGCTTATGCGGCGTATAATCCTCTTACAGGTCCTATAGCTCCGGCAATTCCCGGATTGCTTATGGAGGAAGGTATCCCAACAGCAACAGAACTTCTCGAATCAGAAGGCTTCAATGTCCAATCTTTTAATTATGGTGAGTCGGATACAGTTGCGCATGTAATTGCACATAGAAACATTACTGCTGAATTGAGTGTATCTGATATTTCGCTAAACAATAATTTATATTCTGGAGGTAATAGTAATGAGTCCTTTGAAACAGGCTTTTTGGTTAATCGTTTTTTCGGGTATATGGGTACTCGGGTTCTGCGGGCTGACAGTTATTGGGGTCCTGGGAAAAATAATAGAGTGGTTTGCTTAAATGAAAATGTTAATGAGCAAAATCAATTAAGCAACAATGAAAATAGAACATTGGTTGTTGTAGATGTAAGAGGATCTGAAACTTTACAGGACTGGGTAACCAATGCTGGCTCACAACTTAATCCCTCTTGGGGTTCATTTGATGATGGTGCAGAAACAGTTCTTAATTCTTTGATTCATGGCACAGGTGATACTGTAAACTGTACTGAATGCAATGGCGTCGGTTGTGTGATGTGTATGGGTTATATCTCATATTACAACATTCAGAACCCAATAGTTCTTGTGACCGGCCACAGTCTTGGTGCGGCAGTTGCAAATCTCGTTGCGGCGCATTTGAGCACTTGTAAAGACGATAATTGCTGCGGAATTCTTAACGGCGACGGCACAGATGTTTACGGCTACACATTTGCGACTCCGAACACTGTTGATACAAATGAAGAAGGAAAAGTTGTTTATACCGGAGATAATATTTATAATATTATGAACAATAATGATGCCGTTACATTTTTACCAAGAACGCTAAATCCTTCTGATTGGCGTAATAGCGTGTGGAAAAGACACGGAGTAGATCTTCACATTACCATGCCAATGTCTGTGGCGACTCCGTTACTTAGAGATAAGAATACAGCTGTAATAGGATTTGGCGGTCATGCGATGTCAACATATAACGATTGGCTTGCGGCATTGCCCGATAAGCTTGGTAAGACAGCAGATGATATCGATCTAAATGACCTGCTTGCATTGACGGATAATCGCGATGAACTGGGACTTCTACCTAAAATCCTCTGGGCAAAATGCCCGGTAAGCGTTACACTCAAAGATGAGGAGGGCAATGTGCTCGCCTTTGAAAGCAGCAATGCAAATGTTGTGAGTCCGCAGCTGGCCAATTCTAGCGGAATCGTATCGCTTGTTACAGACAACAACGAGAAGGTGTTCTTTATACCGTTTGGTTATGAAACGGTCGATATCAATATTGAGGCTTATGACTACGGCACAATGACATTCGCAACCGAGGTTGCAGGTCTGGGTAGCGCATTCAATAAGACTTATAATAATATAAATCTCTATCCGGGCAAGCAATTTACGGCGCAAATTGCTGAAAACTCTTTGGTCGAGGATATTCAGCCGGTCCATGTGGACGAAAACGGTGAACAGATTCCCGTCGAAGAGAACCCGCTTCTGAAGAGCGCAGTTATTGACAATCCCAGAGTTCCATATGGAACATATTCAATAATCACTGTGGTGACGGATAAGAGCGTTATCAAAGTAAGATTTATATGTAGAGCCAATGGCGCGACAATAACATATACTCCGGATCACGAAGGAGTTATAAGCTATATCGATAACGGTGATACTCTGACTTGGGTTATACGGCGAAAGTTTGCGTCCGGAACGGTCGATTATGATGTTGGCGTTAAGGTTGACAATGTGTGGTATGTAACGCCGAACGTATTCACCCTGACCGTGTATTGATATTTTAATCGTTGTTAGCAATTTTGCTTATGCTTTGACATAAAGCATAGTGTAATGTAACAGATCTCTTGGCATATGCCTTTTAAGGACTATGCCAAGAGATCTTTTTTGTTAGGAGATTTCTCAGAAAAATGAACCGATGTTTTCGTAAATATAAAAAAGAGCCACATTAAGGGATAAACTTAATGTGGCTCCGGCTACCTTTGAGCCTTTAAAAATTTATTGTAGTTGTAGTGTTGGCTATGCGCTGCTTACTTTTAAGTATACCTAATAACGGCTTTTCTGCATAATGCTCACAGGTAACTCGATATGAGTATCCTTTTGGTGGAGATACATATTTCGAAAAGGATCTATTGTTGGAATTGTTATATATGTCATAATAGCAATATTCTGTGTAATCGGTCCAGCTTCCACCAATAAGTCTCTGTAATTTAATATATGTAAAACCGCATTTTGTTACTTCGTCTATACAATTAGTATTGGCGACTATAGCAAGCTGTCCGCTGCTGGTTTTTGCTAACAGAAGCTTAGTTACTGTGATTAGATTTGAGCTTTTAGCGTTGCTTTCAAAATTGTTTGATCCTTCTGCTGTCTCAACAATAAATTCTTCCGTGCCCTGAATGCTCTGATCATGCTGTTCATCACCAAGTGCGGTAATTTGTAAGGGCAATGAGAGAAGAAGGGCAATAAGACATACGGAAATGATTTTTTTCATCATTAAGCCTCCATATCTGATATAGTTTTTGCTATTTCAATTGCATCTGCAAAATTAGTATCTAGATATATGACATATTGAGTTAAACTATCTTGATAAGCGATAGAACAAAAATCTGTTTGTTTTATTACATAAACTGTTATGCCATTTACGGATAATTCCTCGACCTTGCTGTAATTGGTAGTGTTTTGAAAATCAACGGATGGAATGATTTCTTTTGAGTGGAATTTGCTTATGAATAACCTGCCCGATATCCCGTTGACCCGGTATGATATGTTTATATCTTTAATGTCGTCGACATTATCTTCTGCCATATTTTCATAAATGCAGTCATTTGAGAAAAATATCGACGGCAGTTTTAAATCGGCAATACCATGCTTTTTTAGCTCTGTAGCAATTTTAATTCCGGAGATTGTGTCCGTATCCTTTGACCTATTAAAATGAACGCGTATGTGATTTTCATAAAAAGTTACGGCGCTGTTCTTAATTTCTTTGTCTGTGGCGATGGTTGCAATTCCGGAGGTAACAAGCAATAGCGCAATTGTGGCTGCTATTATCAATACCTTTTTCAGCTTGCTGTTAAGATGAGTTGTTTTCGGCTTGGCTTTATCGGATTTAACTTTTTCCCCCTTGCTATTATTAGTCTCTGCTTTATCGATATAGTATAGACAGTATTCAATTAGATCTGGATCCATTTCTGATTCATCTTTTTGCAGTTCTTCATCAATTATGTTCTCAAGCTCTTCTACTGTGAGTTCGAGCGACTCATCATTCAAAATATTTATGAATTCACTATTTGTCATATTGATTTCCTCCTTGTTTATATAGTGTACGAATTTCAAAAAGGTTACAAAAAATTTTAAAATTTATGTTTTTCAATTTCTTCACTTGACAAATGTATTATCTTTTTTCGCGCTCTGAAAAGTTTTTGCTTGACATTTGTCTCGGAAAGCCCGTGTTTGGCAGCGATATCTTTTACTTTCATGTGCTTTACATAGAAGTCAATAATTATAGATTGCTCATCAAATTTGAGTTGATTTAATATGCTGTCTTTCATCTCGGAAATAAGCTCATCGGAAATTTCTGAAAAATCGTGCATATCAAGAGTGAAAATTTCCACAGTGGTTTTATAATGTATTATTTTATTTATATGTTCGGATTCTCTTTTTCTGTTTTTGTATTCCGTTTTTATTTTATTGTTTGCAACAGTAGTAAGCCACGCCTTGGGACTCTTTATTTCTGTTCCAGATCGCTTGGCCTCAAGTAATGCCATAAACACATCTTGAACACAGTCTTCAACATAGTCAGGTGTGTCTTTTAGTTTAAATTTGCAAAAGCTTATTATGTACTCTCTATAAAGATGCCAAAGCCGCTTGCATTCCTCTGTAATTTCATCTTTCTCTCCGATAACCAATTAAAATCATCCCCTACGTAATTATTCCGGTACAACGATATTTCGGTTAAACATCGATGCCGGAAATGAATGTCCAGCCTTGACGCGATAAATTTGCCGGTATTGAAGGCTAAGACAATCGTATGGATTTATTATACTATAAACTAGGAAAATGAGCAATAAATGTGCAAAAATAATGTTGCGAAGGTGTTTAAAAAGGACTGGTGCAAATGCATAATTGTACTTAAATATATTGCCAAAATTGTCGTATTGATTTATGACATAGGGGACAAAAATAAAATGTGAAATGTGCACAACTTGTCGAATGATAGTTTGTGCA
>CAVFAN010000019.1:0-36678 GCA_963620555.1 bacterium | reverse complement strand
TTTCGCCAACATCGCCTCGCTTCATCCGCCACAGGCGGCGCTTCGGTGATGTTGCCCGCCTATCTCAGTTAGATATCAAACACTGCGGCGCGGCTATGGGAAGCCCGATTATCACCGGCGGCGGGCGAGCAAACTTTTATTTTGCCGAAACACTCTGCTCGATTACAGCCTTATGCTGCTTGTGCGCAGGAAAAACTTCGCATTTTAACATTCCGCAGGAACGCCGGGCCCCTGCGGAATAAATTTTGCGATTCTGTTTTTTTACATTCTCTCCGGCACGCTTATCTTGAGCAGGGTCAGGATGTTCTTGAGAACCTCCTTGACGCACAGGCACAGATAGATTCTCGCCGCGCTCAAATCTTTGTCGTCGCAGTTGACGCGGCAGGCGTTGTAGAACTTGTGGAAGAGGGTCGCAAGGTCGATGCAGTAGCGCGTGATGCGTGCGGGATCGTAGTTTTTGGCGGAGAGGGCGATTTCGTCCGTGAGCGACGCTAAGTGCCTGATTATCTCGCGCTCCTCGGGCGCGGTGAGCAGGTCGAGCTGCTCGGGTGTGCATTCGGGAATTTCTATGCCCTGCTCCTCGAGCTTTCTCAGAATGCTGCAAATTCTCGCGTGGGCGTACTGGCAATAGTAAACCGGGTTCTGCGAATTCTCGGCGACGGCGAGATCGAGGTCGAAATCCAACCTTGAGGCGGGCTCGTGGAGGTTGAAAAAGAAACGAGCCGCGTCTATTGGAATCTCATCGAGCAGATCAACAAGGGTTATTGCGTTTCCGGTACGTTTTGACATTGTAACGGGTTTGCCGTCTTTCATAAGGCGCACGAGCTGCATGAGGATTATATCGAGCTGGTCGCCGTCAAGACCTATCGCGTCGAGCGCACCCTTCATTCTGGCGACATGACCGTGGTGGTCTGCGCCCCAGACATCTATCGCCCTGTCAAACTTTCTGACGGCGAGCTTGTTGCGGTGATATGCGATATCCGCCGCGAAATAGGTTGGGTTGCCGTTCTGACGGATGAGAACATCGTCCTTGAGACCGAGCTTGTCGATCTCCTCCTGCGTCTTGCCCTGGGCGAGCAGACGCTTTGTCTGAACCTCGATGTTCCTGTACCACAGTGCGCCGTCAAGCTCGTATGTGAGTCCCTTTTCTTTGAGCAGTTCTATTGTATCATGAAGCTCCGTGCCGTTGTGCAGGGTGCTCTCTTTGAACCATGTGTCGTATTCTATTCTGTATTTTGAAAGTATCTCGTGCATCGAGTCGATGTTCTTCGGCAGCGCGAAATCGACGAGCGCCTTGCGGCGGACGTCCTCGCTCTCGGAGATATATTTGTCTCCGTAGACATCGGCAAACTCCTTTGCACGCACGGCTATGTCCTCGCCGTGGTAGCTGTCCTCGGGCAGCTCGGGCGCGGACGCGCCTTTATATATCTGCTGATAGCGGATATCGAGCGAGAGGGCGAATTTATCGATCTGATTGCCGGCGTCGTTGATATAGAATTCGCGGCTGACATTGTAGCCCGCAAAGTCCATGACCGCCGCGAGGCAGTCGCCCAGAGCACCGCCGCGGGCGTTGCCCATGTGCATAGGACCCGTCGGATTGGCTGAGACAAACTCAATATTTACTTTTTCGCCCCTGCCGAAGTCGGAGCGGCCGTAATCGCCGCCCTTTTTGCGGATATCCATGAGAATCTCCGAATAGAAGCGGTCGGCAAGACGGAAGTTTATGAATCCTGGACCCGCCGCCTCGCAGGATGAGAATGCGGTGCCGCCGAGGTCAATATTTTTGGTTATCGCCGCAGCTATAACAGCGGGGGCGCGTCTGAAAGCTCTCGCCCATGCCATGGCGGCGTTCGTGGAGTAGTCGCCGTTCTTTCTGTCCGCCGGAATTTCCACCTTGAAATCCGTGAGCTCGGCCTCGGGCAGTTCACCTGCCGCTATCGCCTTTTTCGCGGCGTCCCTGACAAGCTCACAGAGCTTATCCTCGACCTGTTTTACAAGCACTGACATAAATTTATCCATCCTTTCGTGTAACCGCAGTTTCTGCGGGCAAACCGTCTTTTTTACTGTTCGCTGACCGTTATTCTCAGCTCGTTCGACGCGGCGAGATCCGCGTTGACATCGATAGTGTAGTTGAGCAGCAGCTCGCCGCCCCTTTCGCTTACGGACGACTCGACCCTTTTCGCGAATATGCCGAGGAGCATATCGCCGAGCGGAGTCGCGTAGTGGCAGACATGCCGCCTGCCGCGCTCCATGACCATCTGTGTGGCATATGCGCCGTCTCTCGTCATTGTGACAAGTCCGCCGTCCTCGATGAGCAGGGTAGTCACGCAGCCCTCCATCTCGGCGGCAGGCTCTTCGTAGGAGAGCTCGTACCCGTTTTCGAGCAGGCGCAGAACGCCCTGAGTGCTCGTCTGCGACGAGTAGCTGTCGTCATACCCGGAGTGGCTGTCCTCAATGTTTATAAACACCTTTTTTTCCATCGAAAAGTCCTTTTCTCTCTTGCTCCGAGACGCTGTAAAATCCCGTTCTTTTGATTTTTTATGATACCACAGATATACGCCTTTCGTCAACCCGTTTTATTTGAAAACGGGAGCATTATTTTTCTGTTAGAGCATTGCAAACATGCCGATATCATGATATACTATATTAGTATATATAACAATATATACTCTGTGCAGAGTATATGACAGCCTGTCAGTAAATCCGTTTTTTGGCTTCACAGGAATCAATGTCTCCCTTGTGCAAGGGGGGAGCCTTGAGACCCCGTGCAATGACAGACTTTTTCGGCGGACTGATATATACTCTGTGCGGAGTATAATTTTTTAAGGAGAACAGTTATGATCGATATCCGTACAGCGATGAACGACATCTACAGGAACCTTGAGCCGACCCTCACAAAGTGCGGTTTCAGGATTACGACCCCCGCAGACATCTCCGACGGTATCCCCGTCTGCGTCACGAGCGGTCGCGCCGTCATGGATTTTTCCGGCGACAACAAGGCTCTGCGCATCGAGCATTATGACAACAAGATAGCCCTGCTCTGGGCGCAAAAGGAGGGCGCGAACGAAACGGATTTCGCGAGGATCGCCCACTCCCTGCTCGATGTCGAGACTGCCGACGATAAGGATATCAAATACATTTCCGACGAATATGCCGAGCTTATCGAGGAGAGCTTCGGCAAGAACGGCACAGCCGAGAAGAAAAAAGTGAAGCTCCCCACCCCCGTCTCCAAGGCTGCGGCAAAGAGCGGCGAGGCGTGCTATGACGCGAACACCTTCGCAAGCCGCCTGAGCGTTATCTATCCCGAGCTGCGCGACGAATACAGAAAAAATATCGAGACCTACGGCGAGTTCCTGCCCGAGGATTTCTTCAAGAATCACGCCGCTCCCGTGGTTATAAAGGTCATAAAGGAGAACGACCCGCAGAAGATGAGGAAGCTCTTTAATCTTCTCAACGAGATTTATGACGACGGCACCAACGAGATTCAGAGCATTATCGCCGTGACCGTTCTCGGCGAGATAAACAACGATCAGGATATGCTCGCAAACTGCGTTGATTACATGAGCGCGGACATGATATCTCCCGTCGTCCAGGTCAACAAGTATCTCGCGAAGTCCAAGAGCGCGAGAATGAGACTCGAAAATCCGCCGAAGTATAAGCCCAAGAAAGCGAAGAAGAAAAAGAATATGTTCTCCACACTGACGAATCAGTGAGTCGGGTCAACAGCTTCGGAGAAGGAGGATAAAAGCTTTGGATAACAATGAAGAAAATAAAGAGCTCATTGAAGAGAACGCAGAAAATCAGGACGAGCTCGTGCTTGACGGGGATGTTGAGCTTGACAGGGATATGGACACAAAGGTCACAGAGGAATATGACGCGAGCCAGATACAGGTTCTTGAGGGACTTGAGGCTGTGCGCAAGCGCCCCGGCATGTATATCGGCTCGACCGGACCTCGCGGACTGCACCACCTTGTGTATGAGATAGTCGATAACTCCATAGACGAAGCCCTTGCCGGCTTCTGCACGAATATAGATGTTGAGATACTCCCGGGCGATGTTATAAGCGTCAGGGATAACGGACGCGGTATCCCCGTGGGATTGAACGAAAAAATGGGAATCTCCACCGTGACGGTCGTTCTGACCGTCCTGCATGCCGGCGGTAAGTTCGGCGGCAGCGGCTACAAGGTCTCCGGCGGTCTGCACGGCGTAGGCTCGTCCGTTGTCAACGCTCTGTCCGAGTGGCTCGAGGTCGAGGTCGCTCAGAACGGTCATGTCTATCAGCAGCGTTTCTCGAACGGCGGTCATCCCGACTATGATCTCAGGGAGACGGGAGTGTCATCGGCAACCGGCACGACCATACGCTTTAAGCCCGATCCCGAGATATTCCGCGAGACTACGGTCTATGATTTCGAGACCCTTGAAAGACACCTGCGCGAGTCCGCGTTCCTCAACGCGGGACTGTGCATAACCCTTGCGGACAGGCGTGACCCCGATAATATCATCGAGCGCACCTACTGCTATGAGGGCGGACTTTCGAGCTTCGTCGAATATCTGACCACAAGCCGCGGTCAGACCCCCCTGCACGAAACGCCCATTCACTTCTCCGCCATGCACGGCGACAGAAGCGCGGAGATTGCCATGCAGTATACGGACAGCTATAACGAGACAATGCTCTCGTTTGCGAATAATGTTCACACCGTTGACGGCGGTACTCACGAGACCGGCTTCAAGACCGCTCTGACACGCGTTTTCAACGATTACGGGCGCAAATATTCCATTCTCAAGGACGGCGACAAGAAGCTCTCCGGCGACGATGTGCGCGAGGGACTGACCGCCGTTATCAGCGTCAAATTGACCGAGGCTCAGTTTGAGGGACAGACCAAGGGCAAGCTCGGCAACACCGACATAACTCAGCTCGTCTCGACAACGGTCTATGAGAAGCTGATGACCTATTTTGAAGAGAATCCCGCAGTCGCAAAGGCGATATTCTCGAAGGCTCTCGACGCTTCGCGTGCGAGAGAGGCGGCGAGAAAGGCACGCGAGCTGGCTCGCCGCAAGTCCGTGCTCGATTCAAACTCCCTGCCCGGCAAGCTTGCCGACTGCACCGAGCGCGACGCCGAGCGCACAGAGCTCTACATCGTCGAGGGAGATTCCGCAGGCGGCTCCGCAAAAGAGGGACGCGACAGACGCTTCCAGGCTATTCTTCCCCTCTGGGGCAAGATGCTAAACGTCGAAAAGGCGAGACTGGACAAGGTTATCGGCAACGAGAAGCTCATGCCCATTGTCATAGCTCTGGGCACCGGAATAGGCGACGAGTTTGATATAACAAAGCTTCGCTACAACAAGATAGTTATCATGGCGGATGCCGATGTTGACGGCGCGCATATCAGAACGCTGCTGCTGACCTTCTTCTTCCGCTATATGCGCCCGCTTATCGAGCAGGGTCACGTCTATCTCGCTCAGCCCCCGCTTTTCAAAGTCAGCAAGGGCAAGAAGATAAGATACGCTTTCTCCGACGAGGAGCGCGACCGGTTCATGGCGGAGTTCGGCGGCTCGGGCAGCTGCGATATCCAGAGATACAAAGGTCTCGGCGAGATGGATGCCGAGCAGCTTTGGGAGACGACAATGGATCCCGATTTCCGCACGATGCTGCGCGTCAACATAGAGGACGCGATGCTCGCGGACGAGACCTTCTCCATTCTTATGGGCGACAAGGTCGAGCCGCGCCGCGAGTTTATAGAAACCAATGCAAAATACGTCCAGAATCTGGACATATAACGGAAAGGAGTAGATCTCTGTGAGCTTTGACGAAGCATATAACGAACAAAAAATAATCAATGTCGAGATCAATAGAGAAGTGCGCAAATCCTTTCTGGATTACTCCATGTCGGTCATCACCTCGCGTGCTCTGCCCGATGTGCGCGACGGCTTGAAGCCCGTCCACAGACGCATACTTTATACAATGTACGAAAACGGTCTTTATCCGGACAAGGCATACCGCAAATGCGCGGACACGGTCGGTTCGGTGCTCGGCCGTTACCATCCTCACGGCGACGCCTCCGTCTATGACGCAATGGTGCGTCTGGCGCAGGACTTCTCCATGAGATATCCGCTCGTTGACGGTCACGGAAACTTCGGTTCCGTCGATGGCGACCCGCCCGCTGCTTACCGTTACACCGAGTCGAAGCTCAAGAAGCTCTCGCTCGAAATGCTGACGGATATCGACAAGGACACGGTCGATTTCATCCCGAACTACGACGACCGACTCAAGGAGCCCACGGTTCTCCCGTCGAGATATCCGAACCTGCTTGTCAACGGCTCTGTCGGTATAGCGGTCGGTATGGCGACGAATATCCCTCCGCACAATCTGCGCGAGGTCGTTGTCGCCATGAACTGTCTGATAGATAACCCCGACGCTACGCTCGAGGAGCTTATGACTTACCTGCCCGGTCCCGATTTCCCGACCCGCGGCATAATCATGGGCAGAGCGGGCATCCGCGCCGCCTACGGCACAGGCCGCGGAAAAATAATCGTCCGCGCCCGCGCCGAGATAGTTGAGACAAAGGGCGACCGCCACAAGATAGTCGTCACCGAGATTCCATACGGAGTCAACAAGGCGAAGCTCATCGAGAGCATAGCCGACCTCGTCAAGGACAAGCGCATCGAGGGTATCTCCGATATCCACGACTATTCCTCGCGCTCCGGTATGCATATCGATATTACACTCAAGCGCGACGCGAACCCTCAGGTCGTTCTCAACCAGCTCTATTCTTTCACTCAGCTCCAGTCAACCTTCGGAGTTATAATGCTCGCCCTCGTCAACGGCGAGCCGAAGATACTCACCTTAAAGCAGATTCTCCGGCAGTATATAGACTACCAGTGCGAGATAGTCACACGCCGCACAAGGTACGATCTGAAAAAAGCTCAGGAGCGCGCCCATATTCTTGAGGGCTTGCTCACAGCGCTCGATTTCATCGACGAGGTCATAGCTATCCTGCGCGCATCGAACAGCGTCCCCGAGGGACGCGAGGCGCTCATGAACCGCTTCGGTCTCGATGAGATTCAGGCGCAGGCGATAGTCCAGATGAGACTCGGACAGCTGACCGGACTCGAGCGCGTCAAGGTCGAGGACGAGATGGCTCAGCTCAAGAAGAAGATTGCCGATTTCATCGACATTCTCGAACACGAGTCAAGAATACTTACTATAGTCCGCGAGGAGACCGGCGCTATCGCCGAGAAGTTCGGCGATGACCGCCGCACCGTCATTGAAAATGTCAGCGGCGAGGTCGATATCGAGGATCTTATCCCCGAGGAGACCTGCGTGTTCACCATGACGAACCTCGGCTATATCAAGCGCATACCCACCGACGCATATTCCATCCAGCACCGCGGCGGCAGAGGCGTCAAGGGTATGACAAGGCGCGAGGAGGATGTGGCAAAGACCATGTTCACCTGCTCGACCCACGATTTTGTCATGTTCTTCACCACCCGAGGCAGGACTTACCGCCTCAAGGGCTACGAAGTGCCCGAGGGCTCGAAGAACAGCAAGGGCATGAATATAGTCAACCTTCTGCCCCTCGAAGCGGGCGAGAAGGTGTCGGCGATGATAAGAGTGCCCGAATATGACCCCGATGCGTTCCTGTGCATGGTCACGCGCAAGGGTATCATCAAGCGCACGAGCCTCGACGCTTACCGCAACGTCCGCAAGAACGGCGTTATCGCGATAAATCTTGACGATGACGACGAGCTCGCATGGGTTCGCCTGACCTCCGGCAGCGACGATTTGCTCATAGCCACGCGCAAGGGCATGGGTATCCGCTTCAATGAGAGCGACGCGAGACCGCTCGGCAGAACGGCACGCGGCGTCAAGGCGATTGAGCTGCGCGAGGGTGACGAGGTCGTCGGCATGGAGGTGCTCGACGATGCAAAGGCTGTCCTCACCGTCAGCACTACGGGCTACGGCAGACGCAGCGAGCCCTCCGACTACAGACTCCAGTCGAGAGGCGGCAAGGGCACGATAAACTACCGCACTGAGACCTACGGTGACGTTGCCGCGATAGCGGTCGTTGATGAAGACGAGGATGTCATCTTCATCTCGTCCGACGGCATTATAATCCGCATCCCCGTCTCGCAGATAAGCACATTTGCAAGACCCTCCAAGGGCGTCAGAGTTATGCGCGTGTCCGAGGGAGAACAGTTAGTGACTGTCGCCTGCACCCCGAGCGAGGAAGATGAGGAAAAGGCGGAGGAGACTGCGACTGAGGAAGCGTCGCCCGCCGAAGATGACGAAAATCCCGAAATTGAGGAATAATAGGGCGGGATTTTGTTAAAATTTTGTAAGAAGTTACAAATAACTCTTGTCAGAACTCGGATTCTCTGTTATCATATTAACATGAACAGCGAAGTCACCAACTCGGAAAAGGGGGATACACAATGAACATCGCTCTCATGGCTCACGACTCGAAAAAAGAACTTATGACCCAGTTCTGTATAGCTTATTGCGGTATCCTGAGCCGCCATTCCCTGTGCGCGACCGGCACTACGGGCAAGCTCGTTGCCGAAGCAACGGGACTTGAGATTCAGCGCTTCCTCAGCGGAAGTCAGGGCGGCGACCAGCAGATAGCTTCCAGAATAGCCTGCAATGAGATCGATCTTCTGCTCATGTTCAGAGATCCGCTCACACCCAAGCCGCACGAGCCCAACGAAGCAAACCTTCTCAGACTCTGCGACGTGCACAACATTCCTGTTGCCACCAATATAGCCACCGCAGAGGCTCTTATTCACAGCCTTGCTCGCGGCGATCTTGATTGGCGCGATATCGTCAACCCGAAATAAGCTTTGACCCGCCCCGGCGGAATTTTTCTGCCGGGCGGATTTTCGCGGAGCTTTTTCGCTCATCCCGCCAACGGCGGGATTTAATGTTTTTATGGAAGGAATAGAAATATGGCTCTTTTTACGAAGGCCGTCAAGGGCACTCAGGATGTGCTGCCTGCGGCGAGCTATAAAAACCGCTTTCTTGAAAATACCCTGCTCGATATAGCCTCGCGTTTCGGCTTTAGGGAGATTCGCACTCCCGTGTTCGAGCATACGGAGCTGTTTGCCCGCGGCGTCGGCGACACCACCGATGTCGTGCAGAAGGAGATGTATACTTTCCTCGACAAGGGCGGACGTTCTATAACGCTCCGACCCGAGGGCACTGCGGGCGCTGCGCGCGCATTTTTAGAGCACGGGCTTTTCAACGAGCCCCTGCCGCAGAAGACCTGCTATATAACCTCGTGCTATCGCTACGAGAAGCCGCAGTCCGGCAGATACAGGGAGTTCCACCAGTTCGGCGTTGAGGTCTTCGGCACTCCGGCTCCCGCCGCCGATGCCGAGATAATTTCCCTCGCCGCCGAGATATTCGCTTTCCTCGGAATCGAAGACTTGACGCTCGAGATAAACTCGATCGGCTGCCCGACCTGCCGCGCCGAGTATCACAAGGCACTCAGGGCATATTTTGAGCAGTACAAGGATGAGCTGTGCGGAACCTGCCTCGACAGGCTTGAGCGCAACCCCATGCGTATTCTCGACTGCAAGAGCCCCGTCTGCTCGAAGATAGCCGAGGGTGCGCCCGTTATGCTCGACTACCTCTGCGACGAGTGCCGCGAGCATTTCGAGAAGGTCAAGAGCTATCTTGACGCGCTGATGATAGGCTATGTCGTCAACCCGCACATCGTGCGCGGACTTGATTACTATACAAAGACCGTTTTTGAATTCGTCTCGCACAACGGCAAAACAGAGGGACTTGTCTGCGGCGGCGGCGGACGCTATGACGGACTTATAGAGGAGCTCGGCGGCCAGCACACCCCGTCGCTCGGCTTCGCAATGGGACTTGAGCGTCTGCTCAGCGTTATCGAGGCGCAGGGCATTGAGCTGCCCGGCGACCAAAAGTGCGATATTTACATCGGCTCTATAGGCGACGCCGCTTCGCTTGTCGCGGCGAAGCTCTGCACGGATCTGCGTTCGGACGGAGTAAGCGCACAGTTTGACGTTGCGGGACGCTCGGTCAAGGCTCAGATGAAGTATGCCGACAAACTGGGAGCGAGTTTTACCTGCGTTATCGGCGACGACGACATCGCCAAGGGCGAGGTGCTCGTCAAAAATATGGAAAACGGCGAAAAGACCGCTTTCCTGATTGAAAACTTCAGCGATGAATTTTCGTCGGCTCTTATTCAGGCTGCTGCAAGCTCCTTTGCGGACAGTCTAAACGACGGAGATCTCAACGCTGCCGATATATCAAATCTCTTTGGAGGGCTCAGATAATGGAGAGAACTTACATTGCGGACATCAAAAAAAATCTCGGCAAACCCGTGCTCGTTCAGGGCTTTGTCGAGAACCTGCGCGACAGCAAGTATATGGCTTTCATCGTGCTCAAGGATATCACGGGAAAAATCCAGATAACCGTCGAGAAGGAGAAGCTGCCGGAGCTTTGCCCCGTGATAGCGACTCTGACTCAGGATTCCGTTATCTCGGTCGTCGGCACTGCCGCCGAGAACGATTTCGTCAAGATGGGCGGAATTGAAATTATCCCCGAGTCGATAACCGCGGAGTCGATAGCCGACGCGCTGCCGATAGTGCGCAAGGAGATCCCCGCGACCAAGAAGCGCCCGGGCGTCGAGCGTTCGAGCATCGACCAGCGCATTGACTACCGCTGGATCGACCTTCGCACCGACGAAAATCAGCTCATGTTCAAGGTTCAGACCGTTATGGTCAACGCTCTGCGCCGGTTCCTTATAGACCGTAATTTCATCGAGATTCACACCCCAAAGCTCATCGGCGCGGCGAGCGAGAGCGGAGCTGAGGTCTTTGAGGTCAAGTATTTTGACCGCCTCGCCTATCTTGCGCAGAGCCCCCAGTTCTATAAGCAGATGGCAATGGCGAGCGGCTTTGAGCGCATATTTGAGGTCGGTCCCGTTTTCAGAGCCGAGAAGTCATATACCAGCAAGCACACCACCGAGTTCTCCGGCTTCGACCTCGAGTTCAGCTATATCACCTCTTTCAAGGATGTCATGAAGATGGAGGAGGAGCTGCTGACCTACATGCTCAAAGCGGTCAAGGAGAGGTACGGCGAGGAGATAAAGGAGCTGTTCGGCAAGGAGGTCATCGTCCCGACGACCCCGTTCCCGGTTATAAAGCTTGCCGATCTCTATGACGAGCTCGAAAAGGAGTTCGGATATACCGTGCCCGACAGCGAAAAGGGCGACCTCACGACCGATGCCGAGCGACTGAGCTACGACTGGGTTATGAAGAAATACGGTCACGAGTTCCTGTTCATCACAGACTACAGCGCCGACAAGCGCGCCTTCTACCATATGCGCGACGAGAACGGCGTGCCGCAGGGCTATGACCTCATCTGGCGCGGCGTCGAGATAACCACCGGCGCACAGCGCGAGCACAGATACGATGTGCTCAAGAGCCAGGCGCAGGAGAAGGGGCTGGACAAGGATGTCGAGTTCTATCTCGAATTCTTCAAATACGGCTGCCCGCCCCACGGCGGCTTCGGTCTCGGAATCGACCGCCTCACGATGCTCATGCTCGGACTCCACATCAAAGAAGCGATGTTCCTATTCAGAGGACCGAACAGACTCACCCCGTAACAAAACAAACAGCCCGCCGAGCTGATATAATCCCCTTATCATAGTCTCGAATTTTGTTTTTTCGAGTGTCTAATCTAAGGGGATTATATCACTTTACCCGGCGGGATTTTTTGGTGATTTTCATAAAAACGAGCGGCATGACCGAGGTTATGCCGCCCGCGCTTATTATTTTATTTCAGCCCGTTTATGAACGCTATGATCGCGTTTATCTGAGCAAGAAGATCGCTGATATCGTGCGCTATGCGTACAGCGGTGATGATATAAGCGGGGGTAAGGTCGATCTTCGTGACGCCCGAATAATTGCGGGTGACGGTGAAGCCGAAGTCGCGGGTCGCGTCCTTGCCGGTGACGGTCATGCGCTTATAGGCGACGGTTATCTTGTCGTAGCTGTCTGCCGCGGGAACCTTGCCGGTGAAGGCTATCTCCACGCTCTCGCCCGCCTCAAGGACTATCGGATAGGGCAGGGCAAAGCTCAGCGTGCCGTTCTCCGAGGTTATCGAAGAAATTTTTATCTTGTCCTTCTTCGACAGGTTCTTGACCATGACGGAGTTGCAGGAGAAGAGATGCTTCGAGAGAGTCGGCAGGAACGAGGAGTTCGTGCTCTTGAAGAGAACGACTACGTCGCTTGTCGGAGCGAGGCTCTCCATAAACTGGGGATATTCAAGGTGCGAATATGCGTCCTTGATATTGTCGGTGAGCAGGAGCTCCATGAGCAGCGAGTAGGTACGGGGATCCCATTCCGCCTGACCGTGATAGTGGCGGTCAACGACCCAAGTGCGCTCGGGCATATAGCCGGTCGAAAGATCGACCGTTCTGTCGGGCGAAATGTTGTTCTTGCCGGTGTTGACTGCCTGCTTGTAATCGTCGGAGAAGGTCTCGCCGAAGGGGGCGCAGACAGCGCCGCAGGAGTACTTCATGTTGACTATGCCGTCGCTGTTGTCAACTGTGCCCGATGCGAGCGGAACGCCGGAGCAGGCCTTTATCGAGACGCTGACGCCCTTCTTCTGCTGAGCATAGAGGGTCTCGGAAATGTGCGACATGAAGCCGTTCCTGACCTTCTCTACCTTCTCTATAAGCTCAGCGTTTCTGATCGAGTCAAGGCGCAGGGACTTGATATAGTCATACTGATCCGGAGCGCACATCTCCCAGAAGGCGGGGATGTTTATAACAATCGGCAGAATCATGCTCTTGAGACCGTAGTCGGCAACATTGTTTGCGCCGTCTGCGGGTATGATGTCCTCAACAAAGGAGAGGTCTGTCTCGGTGTGCAGGATAGCTCTGAGGATATCGAGGGTCACATCGAAGTTCAGAGAGAGGGGTTCGTCCGTGTAGAGATCTGAGACGAGGTTGCTGCCCGCAAGAAGCGGAGTGTCAAACACTGCGCGGTCGATATAGTTGTCGTTCGGATATTCATACATATATGTGCCCAGCAGCAGGCTGCCCTGGCTGATGCTGTATACGCTGACCTTGTCGTGACCGGTGAGGGCGCAGACCTCCGCAAGATAGTCGTGGAGCTGAGCCGCGACATCGGCGTGGCTGAGTCTCCAGTCATAGAGGAAGTTGAAAACGTGGTCGTCGCCGATCTCGTCGCCGATGACCTCCATGTCGAGAAATTCGGAGCCGGTGTAGGGGACAAGGTCGAGCTGGTCGTTCTTTGTAAAGGCTTCGAGGCTCGTGTTCTCCGCGCCGCTGAGTATCGGCACAAGGTCATAACATGAAGTGCCGTCGTCGTTCATTCTGAGCGGCTCGAGGATTGAAGTGATTATCTCACGCATGGGCTTTTCTATGCCGTCCGTGCCCTTCTGGGCAAGGAGCTGGATTATTCCCGTGACGAGGTCGGGAGCGTTGACGCCGAGAAGCTTGAGTATCTCCTGGGTGTCGGGCGGGAAAACGCGCTTCAAGGAGCCGTCCTCCTGCTTTTCCGAGAGAATGGTCGCGCCGAAGCCCGAAATCATGACAACAGGGGAATGACCGCAGGCGCATTTTGTGGCGGCAGCTGCGGTCGAAGCAAATACCGAGCAGAGCATCACGGCGGCGATAGCAATGCAGAGTATCCGCTTGAACGGATTTTTTTTCATTTTTGGGTTTTCTCCTTTCGTAAGCACTTTTGTGCAACATGAAAATTATACAATACTTTTACGAAAATGTAAACAATCTGTTTATATCTTTTTCGATTAGTACCCCGTAACACCTATGGACAAAATTGCGTGAAGTGTGATATAATGAAAGCGAAGAAAATCGGCAAAAAGAAAGGAAGGCAATTATAAATGAAAAAAACTCTCAGACTGACGGCTCTCGTTATGGCTGTCGCGATAATCGTCTGCGCCTTTGCGGGCTGCGGAGCGAAAATCGACAAGCTCATAGTCGGCAAGTGGAGCGACTCGCAAAACAACGCTACTATCGAGTTCAAGGAGGACGGCACTTTTCAATATGAGTCGAGTAACATCAATATTCTCGGTCTCTCCGTCGGATCTTCTGTCTCCGGAACATACAAGGTCGATGCCGAAGCCGATCCCGCGACGGTAACGATTGTTCCCGAAGGCTCCATTTCGATTGTCAAGGCAGGTGTGGAAGTAACCTTCACCGCGTCCTATAACAAGGACAGCAAGACGCTCACCCTCAACAACGACAAGCTGGGAACTCTGACACTTACTGCGGTCGAGGAATAAAAGAAACATAACACAGGACTGCCGAACAAAACGGCAGTCCTTTACTGTTTATGTGAACTTCCGCAAAACGGAAGCTACTTTTTATATCAGCCTTTTGAGCATTTCGGTGACTGCCGCCGCCGGTGCTTTGCCGCCGAGCGCACGCATACATTGCCCGATAAGATACTGAAACGCCTGCGTCTTGCCGTCCCTGTACTGCGAGACGCTCTTTTCGTTTTCGGCGATAACGCGCCTGACCGCGTTTTCTATCGCCGCCGTGTCGGTCATTAAAGAAAGACCGTTTTTTCGGACATATTCCGCAGGGTCGGCGTTTTCGGTCACTGTTTTTGCAAAGACCTTTTTCGCCGTGCCGCGGTTTATCTCCCCTGACGAGAGCATATTTATGAGCTTTCCTAAAGAGTCGGGGTTGAACTTTGCATCGTCAATGCTCATTTCCGCGCCGCGAAGTACGGCGGGCAGCTCAACATTTATCCACGATGCGGCGTTTTTAGCACTCTTGCAGAGCTCAACTGTGCGATCGAATAGCTCTGCCGTGAACGGCGAGGACATCAGTATGTCAATGTCCGTTTTGCCGAGATTATATTCTTCGCTCCAGCGGCGGCGCTTCGCCTGCGGCAGCTCGGGCATCTGTTTTTTTATTTTCTCAATGTCGGAGGTTGAAACGACCACGGGCGGAATGTCCGGCTCGGGGAAATATTTGTAGTCGCTCGTGTCCTCTTTCGAGCGCATCGCATAGCTCATGCCCGCGCCGTCGTCCCAGCGTCGGGTTTCCTGAATAATAATCCCGCCGTTTTCAATCAGCGATATCTGCCGCGCGCTCTCGCTTTTTATCGCGCGCTCGGCGGCTCTGAACGAGTTCAGATTCTTCATCTCCGTGCGCGTTCCGAGTTCTGTTTGACCCTTCGGGCGGACGGAAAGATTTATATCCGCTCTCAGCGAACCTTCCTGCATACGGCAGTCCGAAACGCCGGAAAAGCGCATCAGCTCGCGCAGCTTTTCGAGATATTCGACCGCCTCCTCGGCGCTTCTTATATCCGGCTCGCTGACTATTTCAAGCAGCGGCACTCCGCATCGGTTGCAGTCGATGAGCGTGCGGTTGCCGTCGGGGGAGTGCATGAGCTTCCCCGCGTCCTCCTCCATGTGCATTTCTTTTATGCGTATAATTTTGCCGCTGTCGAGCGTAACCGAGCCGTTTCGGCACAGCGGCAGATATAACTGGGATATCTGATATGCCTTCGGCAGGTCGGGATAGAAGTAATTTTTTCGGTCAAAGCGGCTCACGGGCGTTATCTCACAGCCCGCCGCGAGTCCCGCACGAACGGAAAGCTCAACGGCTCTTTTGTTCAGCGTCGGCAGAGTGCCGGGCAGCCCCAGACACACGGGGCAGACATGCGTGTTCGGCTCGCCGCCGAACGCGGTCGGGCAGGAGCAGAATATTTTAGTCTCCGTCAGCAGCTCAACATGCACTTCAAGTCCGATAACGGTTTCGTATCTCATTTGAAAGCCTCCCATACTACCCTGCAACACCTAAAACTTTACGGGCATTGCGGCACCTGATTGCGTTTGCCTGCGTCTTCAAACTTGTTCAACACAATCATACCTGCAACCAGATGTAACCTTTTGGAGGTTACAGGGTAACAGACATCTCGCCGCGCCCAAAAGCTTTTCGTCCGCGAACGGCTCCGCCATGAGCTGAACGGCGGATGTTTTTCCGCACGGCACGCTTACCGCCGGCAGCCCCGCGAGGTTCGCCGGCACGGTGTATGCGTCGCCGAGATATGTTTTCAGCGGGTCGTCAAGACTCTCGCCGAGCTTCGGCGCAGTTGACGGATAGACCGCACCCGCGATGAAATCATATTTTTTGAAAGCGTCAAAAAGCGCGTCGCGTATAACCCTGCGCGCTTTCAGAGCCTTGTTGTAATATGCGTCGCAGTATCCCGCGCTGAGAACGAAGTTCCCGAGCATTATCCTGCGCCTGACCTCGCGCCCGAAGCCCTCGGAGCGGCTTTTGATATACATTTTTGTCAAATCGTCGGCGTTCTCGGTACGCCGTCCGAAGCGCACCCCGTCATACCGTGCGAGGTTCGAGCTCGCCTGCGCACAGGCGATTATGTAGTAGGCGGGCACGGCAAAATTGAGCGGCGGCAGGGAAAAATATTCGACCCTCGCGCCGAGCGATTCAGCTCTTTTGAGAGCATTGTTCATCGCACTGCGGATATTTTCGTCGCAGGAGTCCGTAAATTCATTCGGCACGCCTATAATTTTGCCGCAGAGCGAATATGATTCGACAAAATCCGAACGGATGGGAGAAGTCGCTTCCGTTGTAGAATCGCCGCAGTCGCGTCCGGATATTATCGCCGCGAGAGCCGCGCAGTCGGCGGCATTGTCAGCTATCGTGCCTATCTGATCAAAGGACGATGCATATGCAACAAGCCCGCTTCGGGAGACGGTGCCGTAGGTCGGCTTGAAGCCGAAAACCCCGCAGAAGGACGCGGGCTGTCTTACCGAACCGCCTGTGTCCGAGCCGAGCGCGAGCGGTATTATGCCCGCCGCAACTGCCGCCGCCGCACCCGAGGACGAGCCGCCGGGCACGCGAGTTTTGTCAACGGGATTGAGCACCGCGCCGTAATACGAGGTTTCGCCCGTCGAACCCATGGCGAACTCGTCCATATTGAGCTTGCCGACTATAATAAGCCCCGCCTCTTCGAGCTTTTCTACTGCTGTTGCGCTCACGGGCGGCACATAATTTTCGAGTATACGCGACCCGCAGGTCATTTTAACGCCCTTGACCGCGATGTTGTCCTTTATTCCTATCGGCACGCCCGCAAGCGGCGAGATATATTCCCCCGCGTCGATTCGCTGCTGTATCTCCGCGCCCTTGCTGTATGCGCGCTCGCGGCAGAGCGTGATGAAGCAGTTGAGATGTCTGTTCTGTTCCTCCGATTCATATACGGCGTCCAAAACTTCGTTGATTTTTATCTCGCCCCGCCTGATTTTTTTTGCCAGAATGAGGGCGGAAGTCTTAATAATATCTCTCATAGAGCACCTCATTCCACCGTCTTCGGAACGCAGAAGCAGCCCTCCGCCGTCTCACAGGCGTTCGACAGAGCCTCTTCGACTCTGAGGGTACAGCCCTGCGTATCTTTGCGCAGGACATTCACCGTGTCCGACAGATGCGTCAGCGGCTCTACGCCGTCGGTATCGAGCGCCGACAGCGTGTCCATATATGATATTATCTTTTCAAAATCTCTTCGGCAGGCTTCGCGCCCGCCGGCGTCAAGCTCGATGTGTGCAAGCGACTCAAGCTGCGATATGAGTTCATCGGATATTTTCATCTGCTGCCCCTCCGTAAGACTTCTGATACGATTATATCAGAAAAAGGCAAAATTTTCATCAGTTTTTGCTTCATAAAACGCAAAGCACGGGAAAGAATACAAAACGGGTTTGAAAAAATCCTAATTTTCCCGCAAAGGGATCTACGGAGTGTGCTCTCAATGGAAAACCGCAATCAGCAGAACAAGCAGGGTCAGAACCGACAGGAACAGCAGCAGAACAACAGTCAGCAGAATCAGCAGGAGAATAAGACCCGCAACAAGCGCAATAAGCTCAACGAGGAATAAACCTCACCCGCCGCACGGCGGGGTACATACCTGAGGGGCTTTTTGTTATTGCAACTGCGGACTTTTTATGGTAGAATATACCTATAAGTGTGCTCATATAAAAACGAAAGGAATGAATGTCAGTGGGAAAGAAGAGTTCGTCTGAAAAGCTCGTCATAGCAGCCGCTTCCGCAGGTGCAGCAATCGGCGCGGCGTATCTTGCTGTCGGCAATGCGATTTTCAGCAAGACCATGAGCAAAAAATCCGTCACCAAAAGAATGGAAGAGAAAAAAGATCAGTATGAGGGCGTCACCAAAGAGGGTATGGAGTGGTTCGACTCCGCAAGCCCCGCAAAGGTGAAGATAGTCACTCCCCGCGGCGGTTATGTCCACGGCGAAATAATCCTTGCAGACGAGCCGAGCGAGGTCTGGGTAATAGTTGCCCACGGATACACCGACTCGCCCCGAAGAATGGGTTCGTTCGGCAAGAGGTTCCACGAGATGGGCTACAACTGCCTGTTCCCGTATCTCTGCGGGCACGGCGCGAGTGAGTCTAATTATGTCTCCATGGGCTGGGACGACAGGATCGACATCAAGGCGTGGGTCGATTACATAATCAACGAGGACGCGAACGCGAAGATAGTGCTCTTCGGTCTCTCGATGGGCGCAGCGACCGTCATGATGACCACCGGCGAGCCGCTCGAATCGAATGTCGTCTGCGCCATTGAGGACTGCGGCTACACCTCCGTCTGGGACGAGTGCAGAGCAAATATGAAGGACACCTACGGTCTGCCGACCTTCCCGTTCCTCTCCGCTGCAAGAAGCGCCGCGATGCTGCGTGCGGGCTATGACATGAAGAAGGCTTCATGCATCGAGCAGGTCTCGCGCTCCGTCACGCCGACCCTGTTTATTCACGGCGACAAGGACGATTTCGTCCCGTTCTGGATGCAGGAGCGGGTGTACCGCGCCGCCGCATGCGACAAGGAAAAGCTGGTTATCTCCGGCGCGTCGCACGCAGAGGCCTCGACAGTTGACCCCGAAAAATATTGGTCAACCGTTGACAGGTTTATCAAGAAGTATATCTGAAACTGAAACACACCCCGCCGATGGGACGGAGTGTGAAAAACGGACGGGACTGCCGCATTCGGCGCAGTCCCGTTTTCCTATTGTCAGAAGCTCTCATATGCCTCGCGGATAAGGTCTGTTTCGCCCTTGAAAAGCGCATTGTCGCATTCGAGATCGTATCTTCTGTAGTCCCAATCGGGAGGATCTAAGTACGGCGTGATATCATTTTTTGAGTAGCGAATGCCGGAGCTCTGCCCCGCATCGATTTTTTTTATCACCTCAAGCAGCTCATAGGCACTCATGTCGTCGATTATACCGCGACCCGCGCCGTCAAGTATTTTCGGATATGCTCTCCCGTGTCCTTTCGGCATGGCCTCGATTCCTGTGAGCCTGATATCAAAAACCTGTTCACACCCGAAATCATAAATCATTTCGATGCTCTCTCCGATGGCTATGCCCAAATTGCCCACCTTGCGGTCGCAGAGCAGCTCGCAGTGCTCGGCGTCCGAAAATTCCGCGTCATATATATCCTCTTCGGTGAGGACAAACCTCGTGTCCTTGAATTTCATCTCAAAAAGATGATATGCGAGGGTTTCAAATGTAGCAAGAACCGCATAACCAATGTCGGCGAGACGGTAGTTCGATGACACTGCAATGTCCCGCCATATTCTGTTATCGCATCCCTCGTATGTGACCCTGAAATTGTATACCTGTACAGCCATGTTTACATCTCCTTTTCTCTGCTGCCGTTTTGCCGTCCGCTGCCGTCTGCCCATCGCCGCTCAGCCTGCACTGTTTCAGAGAAAGCATCTCCGTCTGCCCGCTGCGGCGTATAAGCATACATACTACCAAATGTATAATAACAGTTTCTCCTAAAAAAATCAAGGCACGTAGAAAATCAAGGCACGGAGAATATGTATGAAATATCCAAAGCAGGCGGTTAGCGCGGGCTAATTGATTGTGGATGTCGCCGAAATTGTATTTTGCGTCGAAAAATTGAAAAAAGTCTATTGACAGGTGATGACTATTGGAGTACGATATATCACGGTTAGCTGGTGCTAATCAATTTTAACGCCCCAAGGTTAGCGTATGCTAATCCGGTAAATACAAAAACAGGAAGAAGGACAAAATATGATGCCTTTGATGTTCGCGCAGGTCGGCGAAGAGAATATCATCAAAAAGATAGGCGGAAGTCCGGAAGTCAAGCAGCATCTCGAAAATCTCGGCTTCGTTGTCGGCGGCACCGTTAGGGTGGTCAACGCCCTGGGAGGAAATGTTATAGTCAACGTCAAGGAGTCGCGGGTTGCGATAAGCGAAGAGATGGCGAAGAAAATTATGATATGACGGCGCTGCGGCGCAGTACATATAGTGTTGTGCCCGGCGGACACGGCATCACCCAGACAAAAGCACAAAGGAGGATATAAGCAATGAAAACTCTCAGGCAGGCTAAGATCGGCGAGACGGTCAAGGTCGTCAAGCTCCACGGAGAGGGCGCAACGAAGCGCCGCATCATGGATATGGGACTGACCAAGGGCGTGGAGGTCTATATCCGCAAGGTCGCGCCTCTCGGCGATCCGGTCGAGATCACGGTTCGCGGCTATGAGCTCTCGCTCAGAAAGGCCGACGCGGACATGATCGAGGTCGAATAAAACCCCGCGCAGAAAGCTGATATAATTTCAAGAAAGAGAGGCTATCAAAATGGATTTACGCATAGCTCTTGCGGGTAACCCCAACAGCGGTAAAACCACATTGTTCAACGCTCTCACCGGCTCGAACCAGTTCGTCGGTAACTGGCCGGGCGTTACGGTTGAGAAAAAAGAAGGAAAACTCAAAAAGCATGACGGCGTTATCATCACCGATCTCCCCGGTATCTACTCGCTCTCGCCCTACACCCTCGAGGAAGTTGTCGCGAGAAATTACCTTATAGATGAGCGTCCGGACGCTATACTTAACATAATCGACGGCACGAATCTCGAAAGAAACCTCTATCTTACCACCCAGCTGACCGAGCTCGGCATCCCCGTTGTTATCGCAATAAACATGATGGATGTCGTCAAAAAGAACGGCGACAAGATAAATGTCGCAGAGCTTTCCCGACAGCTCGGCTGCAAGATAGTCGAGATATCCGCCCTTAAAGGCGACGGAGTTATGGACGCTGCCGAGGCTGCAATCGAGGCTGCGAAGAATACCAAGACGGTTCCCATGCACACCTTTGAAGGCTCCGTTGAGCATGCAATCGCTCACATTGAGGAGGCTGCCGTTCACGGTCTGCCCGAGGAGCAGCAGAGGTGGTACGCCATCAAGATTTTCGAGCGTGACGACAAGGTTCTTGCAAAGCTCAAGCTCGATAAGGCAACCCTTGATCACATCGAGGGCGACATTCAGGCGGTCGAGAAGGAGATGGACGACGACGCGGAGTCCATCATCACAAACGAGAGATATATCTACATCGCCTCAATCATCAAGGCGTGCTACAGAAAGAAGAATGTCGGCAAGCTTTCGACCTCCGATAAGATAGACAAGGTCGTCACAAACCGCTGGCTCGGTCTTCCGATATTCGCGGTTATCATGTTCCTCGTCTATTATATCTCTATGGTCACTGTCGGCTCATTCGCGACCGACTGGATGAACGACGGAGTGTTCGGCGACGGCTGGCACCTGCTCGGCATCGGCTCAAAGGCTTATTCTGCCGACGCCGACGACTACACTGCCGCTACCCAGGCTGTCAGCGCATTTACCGGCATTGAATTCGGCGCAGAGGATTTTGACGCCGACAAGGCTCTCTCCGAGATGAAGGCTTATCAGCCCACAGCGGACACGGCAACGGTTGATGTCGAGGACGAAGAGACTCTCGCCATAAACACCATGACCGCTTATTATTCGGCGATCCCCTCAAATCTCTCCAAGGATGATGAAGAGGCAACGGTAGCAATGACCTATGTTGACGCTGTCAAGTACTTTGAAGAGAAGGGCTTCGATGAGCCCGATCCCGCCGATTATCCCGTATGGGTGCCCAGCATACCGGTTCTCGTCGGCAACGGACTTGAAAAGGTCGGCGCGGCCGACTGGCTCAGCGGACTTATCAATGACGGTATCATCGCCGGTGTCGGCGCCGTTCTCGGCTTTGTCCCCCAGATGCTCGTCCTGTTCCTGCTCCTCGCCTTCCTTGAGGCGTGCGGCTACATGGCCCGTATCGCATTCGTCCTTGACCGTATATTCCGCAAGTTCGGTCTCTCCGGTAAATCCTTCATACCGATGCTTATCGGCACCGGCTGCGGCGTTCCCGGAATCATGGCTTCGCGTACCATTGAAAATGAGCGCGACCGCCGTATGACCATAATGACAACAACGTTTATTCCCTGCGGCGCCAAGGTACCGTTCATCGCCATGATCGCAGGCGCGCTCTTCGGCGGCTCCGCTCTGGTATCGACCTCCGCTTACTTCATCGGCATGGCGGCTATCATCTGCTCGGGCATCATGCTCAAGAAGACCAAGATGTTCTCCGGCGATCCCGCTCCGTTCGTTATGGAGCTTCCCGCCTATCACTGGCCGACCCTCAAGAACGTCCTCCGCTCCATGTGGGAGCGCGGCTGGTCCTTCATCAAGAAGGCAGGAACAATCATCCTCCTTTCAACTATCGTTGTCTGGTTTACCTCTTACTTCGGCTTCGTAGACGGTCACTTCGGAATGCTTGCAGAGGATCAGCTTGATCAGTCCCTGCTCGCAAAGGTCGGCTCGGCTATCGCATGGATCTTCATTCCGCTCGGCTGGGGCAACTGGCAAGCTACCGTCGCTTCTATCACCGGACTTGTCGCAAAGGAAAACATCGTCGGTACGATGGGCATCCTCTACGGCGCAGAGGGCAATGTTTATGCAACCCTTGCAAAGGCGTTCACCGGTATAACCGCTTATTCGTTCCTCGTCTTCAACCTCCTGTGCGCTCCCTGCTTCGCGGCTATCGGTGCTATCAAGCGTGAGATGAACAGCGCAAAGTGGACCTGGTTCGCAATAGGCTATCAGTGCGGCTTCGCCTATGTCGTCGCCCTGATGATAAACCAGTTCGGTAACCTCTTCACCGGCAATATCAGCGGTGCTGCGGATGTCGTAAGCCTTGTGTTCGCGTTCGCGTTCCTTGCTCTGATAATCTTCATGCTCGTGCGTCCTTACAAGGAAGCCACTAAGCTGACCGCCGATGTAAAGGTCACGAAATAAATCAAAATTCAATCTGTGAAAGGAGTCTTTTCAAATGCTCGCGTGGTTATCAAAGAATATTGCAACCGTTATAATATGCCTTGTGCTTGCCGTTATCGTGGCACTGATTATATACAAGCTTGTCAAGGATAAAAATAAAGGCAAATCCTCCTGCGGCTGCAACTGTGCCCACTGTGCTATGGCAGGCTCCTGTCACAGCACGAATCAGCAAAAAGGCAAAAAGCAAAGCTGATAAACAAAATTGAACAAAAAGAAACGGCTGCAAGCTTCCCTGAACAGGTATGTTTGCAGCCGCTTTTTGATATAGTGTTGTGTCCGATAGGGATAAATCTCTTGACAAACGGCTTATTTCCCGACCAATTTCGCCACTGTCTCCACATGAGCCGTTCTCGGGAAAAGGTCAACGGGTGTCGCTTCTTCGACCTCATAGCCCAGCTCTTTGAACACGGCGCAGTCGCGTGCGAGCGTTGCTGGGTCGCAGGAGACATATACTATCCTGTCTGGAGCCATGCCTGCGGCGGCTTTTATTGTCTGCTCCGAGCAGCCCTTGCGCGGCGGGTCGAGGACTATCACTTCAGGACGCTTGCCCTCGCCGAGAAGCTTTTCGGCGGCTTCGCCCGCGTCCGCGCAGATAAAGCGAGCGTTTTCTATGCCGTTTGCGGCGGCGTTTTTCCTCGCGTCCTCTATAGCCGGAGCGACGGTCTCTATGCCGATTAGCTCCTCCGCCCTGTCCGCCATCGAAAGCCCTATCGTGCCCGCGCCGCAGTAGAGGTCGAGCAGGAGCTTTATTTTTTTGTCTCCGGCGTATTCGGCGGCTTTTTTATACAGCTTTTCCGCCTGCGTGCGGTTGACCTGATAGAACGACAGCGGCGATATGCGCACTTTTACTCCGCAGAGTATGTCTGTTATGCAGCCGTCGCCGAGGAGCGGAACGCACTTCTCGCCGAGCACGGCGTTTGTGTCGTCGGGATTTATGTTTATCAGCACGCTCTTTATGCTTTTCTCGTTTTCGAGCGATTCAAGGAGCTTGTCGGTGTGCGGCAGATTTTCCTCCGCACTGACAAGGCAGAGCATTATCTCGCCCGTAGCGAACGCCTTTCGCAGATATATGTGCCTTACCGCTCCGCTTCCGCTTGTTTCATCGTAGACGGAAATGTTGTATTTTTCTATCCAGTCCGCGACCGTGCCGAGAATTTTTTTGAACTCCGGCGGCGCGAGGCGGCATGCGCGGCAGTCAACTATCCTGTGCGAGCGGCGGGAGTAGAAGCCGATTTTTAAGTTTCCGTCATCGCGCCCGACCGGGTACTGCGCCTTGTTGCGGTAGCCGTCGGGCGAGTCCGCACCGATTATCGGCTTTAATTCAACACCCAGCCCGCCGATTCGTGAAAACGCGTCGCGCACGGCGTCTGATTTGAGCTTTAATTCCGCGTCGTAGCTCATGTGGCGAAACGAACAGCCGCCGCAGACGAGATATGCAGGACAGTCGTTGTCGGTTCTGTCCGGCGACGGCTTGATTATTTTTATGCACTTGCCGACGGCGTAGCTCTTCTTCACCTTGATTATGTGCGCTTCTGTTATATCGCCCGGCGCGGTCGCGGGGACGAACACGGCGAGACCGTTGTATCTGCCGACTCCGCTGCCCGTCAGCGAGACCGAATCTATATGGATTACAATGTCGTCATTTTTATTGAGAAGCAAAATATCACCCCGAAAAAGCTTTATTAAAGTATATCAAACGGCAGTCGATTTTGCAATACGGGAGAAAATCCATTGACAGCGGGCAGGGAAAAATATATACTTGACTTGGATAAAATTTCTCCCGAAAGGAACTGATGAAATGATAAGAGTTACCGTCTGGAACGAGGGCGTCCACGAGGTCGAATCGCCCGAAATAGCGGCTGTTTATCCCCACGGCATACACGGTCAGATAAAGAGCTTCCTCGACACGCAGGAGGATATCGAGGTGCGCACCGCGACCCTCAACGACCCTGATTGCGGTCTGCCGCCCGAGGTGCTCGAAAACACCGATGTACTGCTCTGGTGGGGACACATGGCGCATGACAAGGTGCCCGATGAGCTCGTTGAGCGCGTGCACGACAGAGTCCTGCGCGGCATGGGCTTCATAGCGCTTCACTCCGCGCATTTTTCAAAGCCCTTCAAGTGCCTTATGGGCACCTCATGCTCCCTGCATTGGCGCGACGGCGATTTTGAGCGCCTCTGGACAGTTGACCCCGCGCACCCGATAGCAAAGGGCATCGGCGAATATGTTGAGATACCTGTCGAAGAGATGTACGGCGAGCGTTTTGATATCCCCGAGCCGGACGAGCTTGTTTTTATCGGCTGGTTCTCCGGCGGAGATGTGTTCCGCTCGGGCTGCTGCTGGAAGAGAGGGCGCGGAAAAGTGTTTTATTTCCAGCCCGGTCATGAGGCAAATCCCACATATTATATCCCGCAGGTTCAGCAGATCCTGATAAATGCCGTCCGTTGGGCAGCTCCGCAGGAAATAATAGACGAAATAGTCTGCCCCCACGCGCCCGTATCGCCCGAGCAGGCGAGAAGCGAACGCGGCGAATAAGTAAAGTATTATTTATTACGAAAAATGTTGACTTCTCAAAAGGAATCGGTATATAATAGTTCTGTGAAAAAAGAAGCTAGGCTGTGCGCTAAGCGTACAGCATCTATTTGGGGAGAAGACAAGCGACCGTCTGATATCTGTCAGTCGGTCGCCTCTCTTTTTGTTGACTGAAAAAAGAAAAACGGGTATAATTGAGAAAACATCGGGCAGGGAGGTCACAAATGAAAAGGATAATGCTTGTTTTCGGCACAAGGCCCGAGGCAATAAAAATGTGTCCGCTCGTCAAAGAGCTCAAGACCCGCAAGGGACTCGAAACGGTCGTATGCGTCACCGGTCAGCACCGTCAGATGCTTGACAGCGTGCTCAAAACCTTTGATGTTGAGCCGGATTACGACCTGAGCATAATGAAGGATAAGCAGACTCTCTTTGATGTCACGGTCAGCATTCTCGAAAAGATAAAGCCCGTGCTCGAAAAGGAGCGGCCGGACGCGGTTCTTGTCCACGGCGACACGACGACCACCTTTGCCTCCGCACTCGCGTGCTATTATCTCGGAATAAAGGTCGGTCATGTTGAGGCGGGACTGCGCACATATGACATTCATTCCCCGTTTCCGGAGGAGTTCAACCGCCAGACGGTCGGCATAGTTTCCGAATATAACTTCGCTCCGACCGAGACGGCGCGAGAAAATCTGCTCAGAGAGGGCAAAAGGGAAGAGACCGTGTTCGTCACGGGCAATACCGCGATAGACGCGCTGAAAACCACCGTGCGTGAGGACTACTCAAACGAGTGGCTCGACTGGGCCGCCGACGGCAGGCTGATAATGATAACCGCGCACAGGCGCGAAAACCTCGGCGAGCCTATGCATCAGATGTTCCGCGCCATAAGGCGCATCGTCGAGGAGCATCCGGATATCAGGGCGATATATCCCATTCATATGAACCCCGTCGTGCGCGAGGCGGCGGACGCAGAACTCGGCGGATGCGGGCAGATAAAAATAATCGAGCCGCTTGATGTTGTCGATTTCCACAACTTTCTGGCGCACAGCTATATGATTCTCACCGACAGCGGCGGAATCCAGGAGGAGGCACCGAGCCTCGGCAAGCCGGTTCTGGTCATGCGCGACACGACCGAGCGACCCGAGGGTATAGCAGCAGGCACGCTCAAGCTTGTCGGCACTCACGAGCAGACCATATACGACAACTTCAAGATTTTGCTTGAAAACAGGGCGGAATATGAAAAAATGAGCCGCGCCGCGAACCCCTACGGCGACGGACATGCCTGCAAGAGAATAGCGGACATTCTCGAATACGGGCACACGGACAGATAAATAAAAACAAAAGGCAGCTGATTTCGGTCAGCTGTCTTTCTGTTTATTCGCGGTATTCATGAGCATGAGCACCTTTTCAAGCAGGTCGAGCATCTTGTCCTGCGGCATAATGCGCACCGCTATGTGCGGCTTGCCCGCCGCGCTGACTGTCACCCTGCCGGGGAAGCCCGCGGCTATCGCTGATATTTCCTGCATATCGAGGTCATCGATATAGAGCAGCAGCTTGTCGCCCTTGCGCCCTATCTCATAGATGTTGTGCCGGGCGGAATATGCTCTGAGCAGTGAAGTCCTTATCAGTCCGAGCACTGGAGCGGGCGGCTCGCCGAAGCGGTCGATGAGCTCATCCGTGACATCGTCCGCGTCCGCACGCGAGGTTATGTCCGCAATGCGGCGGTATATGCCGAGTCTCTGCGGCACGCTCTCGATATATGTCGGCGGGATGTGTGCGTCTATGGGCAGATCGACAAGGCACTCTTTTTTCGGCTTCTTTGTCGTGTCTCCGCGCTCCTCGCTTATCGCCTGTTCGAGCATCTGGAGATACATCTCGTAGCCGACAGCCTCCATGTGACCGTGCTGCTGTGCGCCGAGCACATTGCCCGCGCCGCGCAGCTCAAGGTCGCGCATGGCTATCTTGAAGCCCGAACCGAACTCCGTAAATTCCCTTATCGCGTCGAGCCTGCTCGTGGCTATTTCCGTCAGCTCCCTGCCGGGTCTGAACGTGAGATACGCGCTCGCCCTGCGTGAAGATCGTCCGACACGCCCGCGTATCTGATGCAGCTGCGCGAGTCCCATGCGGTCGGCGTCTTCGATTATAAGGGTGTTGACATTCGGAACATCGACGCCCGTTTCGATTATAGTCGTGCATACCAATATATCTATCTCGCCTTCGAGCAGCCTGCGCCAGACCTCACTCAGCTCATCCTCGCTCATCTTGCCGTGGGCTATGCCGACAACGGCGTCGGGCAGCATATCTTTTATTACAGCCGCCGTGTGCTCGATGCTCTCAACGCGGTTGTGCAGATAATATACCTGACCGCCGCGCCTGAGCTCCGCGTTCATCGCCTGTGCGAGCATCTCGGGATTGTGCTCGACAACATATGTCTGCACCGGAGAGCGGTCGTGCGGCGCTTCTTCGAGAATGGACATATCGCGTATGCCGGAGAGAGCCATGTTGAGCGTTCTCGGTATGGGCGTTGCGGTCAGCGTCAGAACATCGACCTTGGGATAGAGCTCCTTGAGCTTCTCCTTCTGAGCCACGCCGAAACGCTGCTCCTCGTCAACTATTATCAGCCCGAGGTCGCGGAACTGAACATCTTTTGATATGAGCCTGTGCGTGCCGACAACAATGTCTATGTTGCCGCGCCGCAGACCGTTTATGGTGTCCTCGGTTTCTTTCTTCGAGCAGAAGCGCGAGAGCATACGCGCCTCGACCGGGAAGCCCTCTATTCTCCTGAGCACAGTCTGATAGTGCTGATAGGCGAGAATGGTGGTCGGAACTAAAATGGCGCACTGCTTGCCGTCCGCAACGCACTTGAACGCGCCGCGCAGCGCAACCTCGGTTTTGCCGAAGCCGACGTCGCCGCAGAGCAGTCTGTCCATGGGACAGTTCTTCTCCATGTCGCCCTTTATCTCGTCGATGCATCTGAGCTGATCCGAGGTCTCGTCGAACTCGAATCTGCGCTCGAAGTCGCTCTGCATATCCGTGTCGGGAGAGAATGCGTGCCCCTCGATTTTGAGCCTTTGCGAATACAGCTCCGTGAGCTCCTTTGCCATATCTTTAACCGCGCTGCGCACACGCGAACGGGTCTTCTGCCAGTCCTTGCCGCCGAGCTTGTTGAGGCGGACGGGCTTGTCGTCGCCGGACGGGCCTATATATTTCGACACCTGGTCGAGCTGCGTGACGGGGACATAGAGAATGTCGCCCTTATCGTAGCGTATTTTGATATAGTCCTTTATCGTACCGCTCGCTTCGAGCTTGTTTATGCCCTCGAATATGCCGATGCCGTGCGCGACATGAACGACATAGTCGCCGCGGTGCAGCTCATCGAGGCTGTGAAATGCGTTTGAGCTTTTGCGAATACTTCTCTTAGGCTGGGCGACCGCCGCCCTGCCGGAGTGGGTGAATACCGTTATTTTTGCCTGCGGATATTCAAATCCCGCCGAGAGACAGCCGGGCACAACGGTCAGCGTGCCGGGAGCCAGTTCGTTCGGAAGTTCGTCCATGTAGAGCGCACTGTAGCCGTCGTCTATCAGATCGCCGCGCAGTGCGTCGGCGGCCTTGCGCGTACCCGCGAAGATAACGCAGGTGCGCTTATTTCTGTCCGCCAGCGCGTCAAGGTCGTCCTTGAGAACCGAGAACGAGCCGTTCCACGCGGTTATCTGCCTTGCGTTGACGCCTATTAGCTCCTTTACGGGGGTGTCGAATCCGCCGCGTGGCAGATTGTCCATGTATATGGCGCCCATCTGCTCATATTCTCGCATAAGGTCGGAGAGATGCAGAGAGAATCTGTCGAGTCCGGGGCAAAGCTCGCCCTCCTCGAACATCGCCTTTATCGACTCATGCATGAGCCCTGTCGCGGCGTTGAACCGCTCTTTGACGGAAAAGCTCTCGCTCACGCAGAGAATATAGCCCTTTGCGTAGTCGAAAATCGAAGCTACATCGTAGAGCAGGGGCATATATTTGTCCGTCGATTGCAGGCGCAGACCGCCCTTTATTCTGTCTATGTCCCTGTCAACGCACTCACGCGCCCTGACCGCGCCCTTGCCGCGTATCTCCGAGCGGAAACGCTCGAGCAGCTCGACAAATTCCCCCGTGTCGGGCGTGAGAATCTCATTTGACGGGGTTATTTTTATCTTTTCAATGTTGTCCGTGCGGCGCTGAGTTTCGATGTCAAAATACGCCATGCTGTCTATCTCGTCGCCCCACAGCTCGAGTCGGCAGGGATATTCCTCGCCGGGCGTGAAGAAGTCGAGCACGCCGCCGCGCACCGCATACTGACCGACTCCGTCAACCTGCGCCGAGCGGGAGTAGCCGGCGCGAAGCAGAGCTTTTACTATATCCTCGAGCGGCATCTCGTCGCCTACGGCGAGTTCAACCGTGCGGTTTCTAAGCTCATCGGGCGGCAGAGTCAGCTGCGACGCCGCCTCTGCGGAGCAGATTACCGCCTGCGCCTCGCCGCGCAGCATCTTGTCGAGCACGCCGAGCCGCCTGTGCTCATATTCTCGTGACTGACTCTCCGTTGAGCGGAACGCAAAATCCCTCGCGGGATAGAGCAGGGCGCGGCAGCCGAGAGTTTTCATATCGAGCGCAAGGCGTGAGGCCTGCGCCTCGTCCGCCGTTATCACGAGCACGGGTCTGCCGCAGTCCGCGTTCAGCGCGGCGGCGAAATGTGCCTTGTGTATATGGGAAAGACCCGTCATGCCTATGGGCAGACGGGTGTTTTTGACGCAGTCGAGCAGCGCGCCGTATTCTTCTGTTCTCTTTGCCGATGCAATAAGACCGTTCATAATACCTCTTTTATACCCCTGTGATGAAGTATATTTGATTTGCCTAAAATCCAATTATACTATGAACGGCTGAAAATTTCAACGATACGGGAGTCAATATTGCAAATTTTTACTGCGTTTTTATTGCGCGACTCCCGCCGTTTTGCAGTTTTTCAGATGCTCCTGATAGGTCTTTGCAAAATAGTAGTTGCCGTCGTTGTCGGTAACGAAGAAATAGTAGTCCGTGTCCGCCGGGTTCAGCGCGGCGGTTATCGCCTCAATTCCGGGGTTCGTTATCGGACCCGCCGGAAGCCCCTTGCGGTCATAGGTGTTATAAAATTCATCGTACCTGTCCGCCTGATCCCCGCTTATATACGGCTTGACGCTGCGCTTTAAATAGAATACGGTCGCGTCGCATTGCAGCCGGGGATAGTCCGACGAATTGAGCCTGTTGTGGAGCACGGACGAGACATTTGCCATGACCGACGGCACCGACGCCTCCTGCTGGATTATCGAGGCGAGCGTAAGTATCTCGTCCATGGACATATCCATCTTTTCGGCCTGAGTATACATATCGTCGGTGAGCTTCGATTCAGTGTTCGCGAGAAAGCGTCCGAGAGCCTTTTCCGCGCCCTCGCCGACATAGAAATCATATGTGTCGGGATAGATATAGCCCTCAAGCAGGAACGGACGCTCCTGCGGATTCTCTATCGCCTGCACGAACTTGTTGTCCCGCTCTGTGTTGTTGACAGCCGAAATGAACTCGTCCTTTGTGCATACGCCGCCTTCTTCGAGCTTCTGCGCCGCCTGAATGACAGTCGTGCCCTCGGGAAAGGTCAGCCTGACCGTCTCCGGCTCGGGAGCGGGCTTAAGGCGGTCGATCAGCGAGCAGGAGCACAGACCCAGCGCGAGAAGAGAAACGAGCAGAGCGGCGATATATTTTTTTAAAATTTTCATGCTTTTGAACCTCCGTCTTTCGGTTGAACGCTCGGATAAGATGATTCTATCAGAAATAACGCGCAAATTCAACTTTCTGCTTCACGGAATATCGGCGCGCCCGTGCGGAAAGCTAAAAACGCAAGCGCAGTGAAAGGAGAATTTTTGTGGACAAGCCGAAAAAGCAGAAGAAAAAGATAATCGAAATTCCGCAGTACAACGACCCGATGAACAAAGAGGGAAGTATCCCAACCGATGTTCTCGGCAGTTATTCGGGCACTCCGCTCGACGGCTCGCAGCCCGTGCAGGATGTAGACGACCTGTAAAAATAAAAAAGCTCCCCGAAAAAAAGTTAAAGCCGAATGTGTGCAGCATTCGGCTTTAGCTTTGGGGAAAGAGAAAATAAAAATGAAAAAAGAAGTTGACAATTATTAAAACCAGATAGGTAGTTGTCTCCTCGGTACCTCTTGGGTACACATATAGAATAAATGCACCGTGTTGCATCAAGTGTACATAAATATGAACAGTTTGTAAACAATGACTATCTTTTCGGTCGGTTCCGGGTATTTTGGGCAATTTCGTTGAAATTTTCTGTCGCAAGGGTCGTTTTTTCTGAGTTCGGAGATGAAGTAATTGCGAAAATTCGGTTGTATTATTTACCTTTTCGGTATAAAATATCGTTTGGTATATTTTTATATACGGCAGCATATGCTGCACAAGCAAACGAAAGGTTTGGTAAAATGGATTATTCACTGACGAAGAAGGCCGCCGAGGAGCAGATAACCGCAAAGCTCTCACACTTTTTCGGAGTCACCCCCGAGGAGGCCAACTATGAGCAGTTTTACAAGGCTATCGCGATGATAACCCGCGATATGCTCAGGCAGGGCAGACACGAGTTCGAGCAGCGCTGCGAAGAGAGCGGCTCAAAGCGCGTGTACTATATGTGCATGGAGTTCCTCATGGGACGCTCGCTCAAGAACACTCTCTATAATCTCAATCTTATTCCCGTCATGGAGGCGGCTCTCAAGGACTTCGGCATAAAGCTCGACAAGCTCTATGACTGCGAGCCGGATGCGGGGCTCGGCAACGGCGGTCTCGGTCGTCTCGCGGCGTGCTATCTCGATGCGCTCGCAACCGACGGCTATCTCGGAATGGGCTACTCCATTCTCTACGAATACGGAATCTTTAAGCAGAAGCTCGTTGACGGCTGGCAGACCGAGATGCCCGATTTCTGGCTTCCCGGCGGCGAGGTCTGGCTCGTTGCCCGCGAGGAGAAGAGTGTCGATGTCAGCTTCGAGGGCGAGGTCGTCGATCATTGGGAGGACGGCTATCACAGCGTCGATATAAAGAACGCAAAGAAAGTCCACGCCGTACCCTATGACATGATGGTCGCCGGCAAGGACGGCAAGGGGGTCAGCGTACTGCGCCTCTGGAGCGCGAAGAGCTCGGAAATAGACATGAACTCCTTCAATCAGGGCGATTACCTGCGCGCCATGGAGCAAAACGCCATGGCGGAGGTCATAAGCAAGGTGCTCTATCCCGCAGATAACCATCCCGAGGGCAAGAGCCTGCGCCTGCGCCAGCAGTATTTCCTCGTTTCCGCGTCCGTTCAGGATATAGTCAACCGCCACCTGCGCAAATACGGATCGCTCGACAATATCTGCGACAAGATGGCTATCCATATCAACGACACCCACCCGACTCTCGCTATCCCCGAGCTTATGCGCCTGCTGCTCGACGAGTGCGGCTACAGCTGGGACGACGCATGGGGTGTTGTGACGAAGGTTTTCGCCTACACGAACCATACCGTCATGAGCGAGGCTCTCGAATGCTGGAGCGAGGATCTCTTCCGCCGCCTGCTGCCGAGAATATATCAGATAGTCAAGGAAATAGACAACCGCTTCCGCAGCAGCGTCTGGGAGCAGACCCACGACGCCAATAAGGTCGAGAGAATGGCTGTCGTTTCAAACGGAGTTGTGCGCATGGCGAACCTCTGCGTCGCCTGCTGCCACAGCGTCAACGGTGTCTCCGCTCTCCACAGCGAGATACTCAAGGACAGCGTGTTTCACGATTTCTATACCCTCACGCCCGACAAGTTCTGCAATGTCACAAACGGTATCGCCCACCGCCGCTGGCTCTGCCAGGCAAACCCGCGCCTGACCTCGATGCTCAGCGACCTCATCGGCGGAGAGTTCGTATATAACGCCGAGTGCCTCTCGGAGCTTGAAAAATATAAAGATAACCCCGCCGTGCTCGCGGAGATAGAGAAGATAAAGACCGCGAACAAAGCGGACTTCGCAAAGCGCGTCAAGGCAAAGACCGGCATCGAGCTTGACCCGAGCTCCATCTTCGATGTTCAGGTCAAGCGCCTGCACGAGTATAAGCGACAGCACCTCAATGCGCTCAACATCCTCGCGAAATATCTCGCGATAAAGGCGAATCCCTCGGGCGATTTCACTCCCCACACCTATATCTTCGGCGCAAAAGCGGCGAGCGGCTACTTCATGGCGAAGAAGATAATCAGTTTCATCTGCGCCCTCGCGGAGCTCATCAACAACGACCCCGATGTCAAGGGCAGGCTCAAGGTCGTCTACATGGAGGACTATAACGTCTCCATGGCTGAATATATGATGCCCGCAGCCGATGTCAGCGAGCAGATATCCCTCGCCGGAACCGAGGCGAGCGGCACGGGCAACATGAAGCTGATGATGAACGGCGCGATAACCCTCGGAACGCTCGACGGCGCGAATGTTGAGATTCACGATGCAGTCGGTGACGAGAATATTGTTATCTTCGGCATGACCACACCCGAGGTCAACGACCTTCGGAGCAGAGGCTATGTGCCGATGAATTTCTACAACAACAATGCGGAGCTTCGCAATGTTATCGATTTCATAAACCGCGGCTTCTGCGGCAAGCAGTTCCCGGAGATCAGCGGAACTATAGTCTATCACGACCCCTACATGGTGCTCGCGGACTTCGCGGACTACCGTCAGGCGCAGAACAGAATCGACGAGCTCTGGGCGGACAGAAAGCGTTGGAACTCGATGTCCCTGATGAATACAGCCTGCTCCGGCAGATTTGCCGCCGACAGGGCGATAAACGAGTATGCCGAGAATATTTGGCACACCGTCCCCGCAAAATAAGCCGGGCTGTCACACTCGGCGCAGACCAAAGAGCAAAAAAGAGCCGTAACTCGTGCGTATAGCGAGGGTTGCGGCTTTTGTCATATTTTATATTGCTCTTTTAAGCGTTTTTTTTGCCCGCTCGCAGTATCTTCATACAGCTTCGGGGCAAAGAAAACGCTTTCTGCATCCGACTGTGACAGCCCATGAAAAAGGATAGCCACACTCGGCGCAGACCAAAGAGCAAAAAAGAGCCGCAACTTATGCTTTTAGCGTAGGTTGCGGCTTTTAAAATTGCATAACGGTCAATATAAATCAGCCCGCGAGGATATCCCCGCAGGCTGATTATTTATATTTACGCTTTGTGGTAGAGCTTCTTGACCTGATAGTGCGGCTCGCAGGTCAGATTGATGCCGAGCTTGCGATAGACATCCGCATCGACCTGGGAGAGGATGACGGAGGAATGTGCCTCGCAGCCGCGCAGGAGCGAGAGCGCGTCGAACGCTTTCTTTGCGGGCTCGCTCTGTATCGCGCTCATTGTAAGGGCGATGAGAACCTCGTCCGTGTGCAGGCGCGGATTGTTGTTGCCGAGAATATTTGTCTTGAGCGACTGTATCGGCTCGATAACGCCGGGATCGATGAGCAGCTGCTCTTTGGGCTGATTGCTTAACAGCTTGACTGCGTTGAGCAGTGCCGCCGAGCTCGCGCCGAGCAGGGAAGAAGTCTTGCCTGTTATCAGTCTGCCGTCGGGCAGTTCGATTGCGACCGCGGGAGCACCCGTCTCCTTCGCCCTGTCGAGCGCGGGACGCACGCAGCGGCGGTACTCCTCGGTGACTCCCGCCTGATTCATCAGGCTCTCTATCTTCGTCAGCTCCGCGTCGCCGGTCAGACCCTTTTTGTGGTCGCACAGTGCGCTGAAGTAGCGGCGGATTATCTCGTTCAAAGAGGCGTCGCGGGTCGCGGCGTCGTCTGAGATGCAGTAGCCCGCCATGTTGACGCCCATGTCCGTGGGCGATTTATAGGGGCTCTTGCCCTCGATTTTCTCAAATATGGCGTTGAGCACGGGGAAGACCTCGACATCTCTGTTGTAGTTGACGGTGGTCTTGCCGTATGCTTCGAGGTGGTAGGGGTCGATAACGTTGACATCGTTGAGGTCGGCGGTCGCCGCCTCATATGCGAGGTTGACGGGGTGCTTCAGGGGCAGGTTCCATATGGGGAACGTCTCGAATTTCGCGTATCCCGCCTTGATTCCGCGCAGGTTGTCGTGGTAGAGCTGGGAGAGGCAGGTCGCCATCTTTCCGCTGCCGGGACCCGGTGCGGTTATAACGACGAGCGGGCGCTCTGTTTCGATATATTCATTCTTGCCGAAGCCGTCTTCGCTGACGATGTGCGGGATATTGTAGGGATAGCCCTCAATGGGATAGTGGATAAAGACGCGTACGCCGAGCTTTTCGAGCCTGTTCTTGAACGCAAGCGCGGCGGGCTGACCCTTATACTGTGCGATAACGACGCTGCCGACGAAAAGACCGATTGCGCGGAACGCGTCGATGAGGCGCAGCACGTCGCTGTCGTAGGTTATGCCGAGGTCGCGGCGGATCTTGTTGTTCTGAATATCGCTCGCGTTGATGACGATGACTATCTCAACCTCCGAGCCGATATTCTTGAGCATCTGCAGCTTGCTGTCTGGCTTGAAGCCGGGCAGGACGCGCGAGGCATGGTAGTCGTCGAAGAGCTTGCCGCCGAACTCAAGATAGAGCTTGCCGCCGAATTCCTTGATGCGTTTGCTTATCTGCTCGGACTGCTTCCTGATATAAAGGTCATTATCGAATCCCACTTTGAACATTGTAAAACCTCACAGAATATTTTTTGCGCTTGACGCGCTTCGTCGCCGCAAAATGCGCCGCCTCTCGACGCGAATTTATCAAAACCAATTAATTATACAACTTCCGCGCCGCCATTGCAACAGTTTTGAGATATTACAGCCAAATCAAAATGTAGGTTTACAATAGATGTGAGACTGAAAATGAAAAAAGGGTAGAAAAAAGCGA
>CAVFAN010000018.1:0-36841 GCA_963620555.1 bacterium | reverse complement strand
TCGCTTTTTTCTACCCTTTTTTCATTTTCAGTCTCACATCTATTGTAAACCTACAGAGAGTTTGAGTTAATTTTCAAAATACCATTGTTTTGTTGCAGATTTTGGTATATAATAAACTTTATGGAGGTGGTTACTCATGGCCGACGAGACTATTCAGTTCTCAATAAAAAACGAAAACGACGAAGAAATGAAGAAGATACTCCTTGAGGTTTACAAAGCACTTAACGAAAAGGGGTACAATTCGGTCAGCCAGATAGTTGGCTACATCCTTTCTGAGGATCCGACATATATCACCACCCACAACAATGCCCGCAGTCTTGTGCGAAAGCTGGACAGAGACGAGCTGCTGCAGAGCATGGTTGAGGATTATCTCGGAATCAAAAAATAAAGTGCAACTATAACCCGATTGGAGTGACATTGAGTGGCGGAGAACAAGAAGCTTCTCATGTACAAGGGCAAGCCCCTTGTCAGAAAAGACAACACGCTTTATTACGGATACATGGATGAGCCCTGCATCATCATGATGCAGATAACCTCGACCAAGGACGTAAACGGCGCGGAGCTCTCGGATAAAATACTCGTGCAGCTCGTCAGCACAAACGAAGATCTTCGTCCGCGCGACAGGATCCTCAAGAAGGCGGAGCGCAGAGGTCTCTACAGCGCGATAGACATCGGTTCTATCTGGCTTGAGCGTGAGCTTCAGAAAAGAGCATAAAAACAAAAGGCGGAGCACTGGAAGACGGTGCTCTACTTTTTCTTTTACAAGAAATAAACCCTCTGCACTCGGCAGAGGGTTCATAATATTTATTCCGATGATTCCGATTTTTCAAGCCTGTAGCTGACGGTGTATCTGTTGTGTACCCAGCAATTGTTGCTGTCCTTGACATAGGCGCGGGCATATGCCGTGCCGTGGGACTGGGTGGGGTCGGCGCTGCTCAGATCAACCTCGGCAAAGAGCTGGTCGGAGGTTATCTTTTCAAGACTTTCTTTCGGACCGACGACCTCGACTGACGATATCTGCGTCTGTGTCACGACCGCTTTATATCCGGCAGGAACATTGATAAACGAGATGTTGTTGGCACTCACCGAGCTCTTTTCAGATGTCACACCGCTCATATCAACCGTCACCTTGAGGGTCGTCTCTCCGCTCATAACCTTAACTCCGCTCAATGTCGTCAGATCTACGGTTATTTCATTTTTGCCTGCGCCGAGCATATAGAAATCAATATCGGCAACCGACAGCTCGTTTATCGACGCAAGCTTTGTCGCGTCCATGGTAAAGGTGAGCTTTGCGGGGCTGCATGTAAATGAAGGCGGATTGCTCGCATAGGCGGCGGGCGCATTCTTGAAGGTCACCGTAGTCGGTAATTCGGCTTTCTGATAGACAGGAAGAGTCATCGTAATATCGGATAGCCCGTCATTGACGGTGATATACTGTAACTTCCCTCCGTATTCGCTCAGCGGGATTATTTCGGCATCGAGCGTTGTGGTCGCGCTTATCTTCTTGTCCAGCGTCACACGCGCAACGACCTTGTTTATCTTCGCCATCTCTGTCACGGGGCCCGACAGCTTGACGGTGTTCGCGGAGAGCACCGGTGTCTCGGCTATCAGACCGTTTGTGACATACGATGTGCCGTCATAGACAACATCAGTCTGGAGAGTATATTCACCCTCTTTGTAGTAATCGAAATACACATTTATCGAATCCTGCGAGAGCGAAACTATCTCGTAGTTCGCCTTGCTCGGATCCTTTGCCGTCACTTCGAGCTTGAGCGTTTGACTGCCGGTCGAATCGACATAGTTTGTCTTTGCGACAACGGAGATGTCATCCTTTGTGAGCACGCTTTCGGCGACCTCGTAACGCTTGCCGTGAACCTTGACCTCGACAGTGAAATCAGTGTTGCCGAACATCTGAAGTCCGAGGTTTGAGACATTGTTCGATATCTCTATCTTGACGGGCACATCCTTTATTATGCGGTCATCCTCGGGACTCGCCTGAATGGCGACAACTATCCAGATTATAACTGCGGCGATTACCGAAAGAGTCAGAACAAATCTGTTGTCATATATGAGATTTTTGAGGCTTATTTTTTTATTTTTCATTTCTTAAAACCTCCGAACAGCTTGCGTATGCCCTTGACGGCGGCTTTATCCTCGTTATTTGTTCCGCACAGGTAACGCACAAGATGCTCGCGCAAATCGGAATCGGTGAGATTTCTTGTAAGCTGCCCCTTGCAGGCGATGGAAATCGTTCCCGTCTCCTCGGAGGTGACGACGATCATCGCGTCGCCCTGCTCGCTCATACCTATGGCGGCTCTGTGGCGGGTTCCAAGCTGGGTGTCGAGATTCTCTTTCTGTGTCAGCGGCAGAACGCAGCCGGCGGCAACCACCCTGCCGTCGCGGATAACGGCGGCTCCGTCATGGAGCGGTGCGCCGTGATAGAAGATATTGCCTATCAGCTCCCGCGACACTATCGCATCGACCGGAGTTCCGCTCTTTATAATATCGCCGAGGAGCGTATCATGCTCAAAGACTATAAGCGAGCCTGTCTTGCTCTCGCTCATGCTCTGACACGCTCTGCACACGGCATAGATGGAGTCCTTTATCTTCTGGTTGCGCTCCGTCTCCTCATCGCGCACACCGAAAATATTGAGCTTCGTTATGCTGCGTCTGCCGACGGATTCAAGCATATGGCGCAGCTCGGGCTGAAAGAGAATGACGAGGACTATAATTATCTCGCCGAAAACTTTTTTGAATATAAACTCACTCGCCTGCATATCGAGCAGGTAAATGGCAAGATAAGCAACTCCGAAAAGCAGAAGACCCTTCGCAAGCTGAATGGCCTTCGTCTCACGGATGAGCTTGATAACACTGTAAAGAATGAACGCAACAAGGCAGATATCCAGGAAATCCGTGAAGGCAAAGTCGGAAAATACCACCTTCAGCTGATCCCAGAGAGATGCGATCTTTTCAGTAAACATAGGCATACCTCTCTTCAATTCCTATAATACCACAAAATGCGCCTGAAATCAAATTACTTCTCAATAAGACAGACCGCATCGGCACTTATGCCCTCGCGGCGACCCGTGAAGCCGAGTCCCTCTTCCGTGGTAGCCTTGACGCTGACGCACGAAACATCGAGCGAGCAGGCGTCGGCTATATTGCGGCGCATTTCATCTATATACGGGCGCAGCTTCGGAGCCTGGGCGGCAACAGTGGAGTCTATATTGACTATATGCCAGCCCTGAGCGCCGATAACGCGCACGACCTCGCGCAGAAGCTCAAGGCTGTCCGCGCCCTTGTATTTTTCATCGCTGTCCGGAAACAGGCAGCCTATATCCCCCATCGCCGCTGCGCCGAGCAGCGCATCGCTGATGCTGTGGAGCAGGACATCGGCATCCGAATGACCGAGAAGTCCCATGGTGTGGGGTATATCGACGCCGCCGATTATGAGCCTTCGCCCCTCGACAAGCTTATGAACATCATATCCGCTGCCTATTCTTATCATTAGTTATCATCTCCGCCGAGTGAAAAATTTTTTATACTTTCCTGAAATTCATCGTATGTCATGAAAATATTTATCATATCAACGAGTGCGCCTGTCGAAAGGCGTTCGGGAAGCGACAGACTGCGCAGGAATTTTTTGCGCAGAGCCGCCGAATCCGCCTTTCCGCTCAATCCGGCTTCATATAGGTCGGCAACCGTAACGGTGCGGCTCTTTTCCTGCGTGCTCTCACAGGTGACTCCGGCGCGGTTGAGCGCTTCGAGCAAGATTTCAGTGTCGATTCCCTCGACACCCAATTTGCCCTCTCTGGACGGCGCATCCTTTCTGCGCTCTTTGCCGAATACATCGGGAATGTAGGCGTGAACAACGCTGTCCCTGGGCACGCTTCCGCCGATGAACGAGCGTATCTTAAAGCCTGCCGAGTCGCTGTCGGTCAATATGACTATGCCGCGCGTCTGCGCAAGGCGTTTTATCAGCCTCTGCTTCTCCTTGTCTTTGAAAATTCCGAAGCCGTCGGTCTGAATTATAACGGCATCGAGGACGGTTGAGAGCTTTATCTTATCATACTTTCCCTCGACGATGACCGCCTGTTTTATCTTTATCATTTTATCACAGCACCGTCCGGCGTTTATTTTTGTGACTGTATTGCCACAAACAGCTTGACAAGCAGCTCCTCCATAACTATCCTGTTATCAACGGCAGAGCTTTTAAGAAGTGTATCGGCTCTGTGCAGCTCATCGAGACATCGGCGCAGAGCACTCACGCTCAGGGCTGAAGCCTGGCGAGAAACCTTTGTCAATCTGAACTCGCGGCCTCGGTAGTTCGAGAATATCTCTGCCGGCTGAGTAGCTCTGTAGCCCGCAGACACGCTGACCTTGACGCGGTAAATGTCGGCAAAAACAGATATCACCGCGCCCATTATCATCATGACATCCGCACGCTGGGCGAAGAGCATATTGAGCGTTTCATACGCCTTGTCGAAATTATCCGAGATTATATATTTTGTCAGGTCGAACGCGTTCGCCTCGATGGTTTTGACGCACATCAAATCGATGTCCGCACGGGTTATCTCGCGCCCCTCGGCATATGCCGAGAGCTTGTCGATTTCATTGAGAAGAGTCACCATATCGTCCCCGACGCAGGATACGAGATATTCGGCGTTTCGTTGGCTGAGAACCGAGTCGCGCTTCTGCGCCGCGCCGACGAGCATCTTTGCAAGCTCATAAGCGGTTTTTTTATTGAGCTCGACCGCATTGCCGTGCTCCGCGAAAAGCGAGACTGCTTTTTTGGCCTTCGCGGTCTTTTTGAGCGAATCCGCCTTGCCGATATAGAAAATCAGCGTGCAGTAATCCGGAACATCGCAGACTGTTTTCTCGAGCTTTTTATACGAATCCTCATCGAGCGAATCGACCGCCATATCCTTGACGAACACGCAGGTGTTACTGCTCATCATCGGAAAAGCTTCGACCGCCTGCTCAATATCCTCGAGGGTACACGACGCACCGTCAAAGAAATGATAATTGAAATCCGCAAAGTCGGGACTGACGGCTTTATCCTTGAGCTTCGAGGAATAAAATTCCTTGAGATAGCTCTCCGTTCCGAAGAACAGGAACGCGCCGCCGATATCTCCGCTTCTGATAAGTGCTTTTATTTCTTTTTCGCCAATAGCAGCCATTCAGTCCATCCTTTCCGTCAAAATTCTTCCCGACGGGAACACAGTGATTCTGATATTCCCCTGTCCTCCCGTCGCGTATGCGTCTGCGCCGAGGGACAGCAATTTGCCCATGACCGCAGGCGTTCTGTCGGCATCCGCCGAGAGCACGGTCAATTTATAATTTCCCGGGGAAATGCCCTGCGGCAGATTCTCCCGCAAAATGAGGATATCTCCTTTTGTGTCGGGCGCATGGGACGGTCTGAAAACAATGACCGCATCGGCACCCTTCATGCCGAGCACCGCCGTGCTCGTTTTATTTGTCGTTTTATATTTTAATTCCGCGCCGCCTATATTTATATTCGCGGCAGGCGCGAGGTTATAATTTTCCGTTTTAAGTATTTCATCAAGATCGACATCGGTTTCGCCCGCAAGAATATAGTCGGGCGAAAAAGCGTCGATAACATCGAGTGCGAGTGAGCTTTCGCTTTCAGATACACGCGGTATAAGAAGAAAATCAAGATTATCCGCACCGACGCTGTCCATTGCGGACTCTATATTTGAGAGGGCATAGTAGCCGTCCCCTCCGCAGCCGAGCAGGGCGGTTTTTCCGCCGGAGCTGACAAGTACAGCCGAGCCGTTGCCGACATCCGCCACGGCTATGACGGTTGCCGAACGGGAAAGTGCGGTTGAACCGATACACACGCCCGCAAAGGTGAGCGTACATATGAGCACCGCTGCGCGGACGGTGTTGCGACCTTGAAATTTATAAATGAGCGCAGCCGCCGCAAGGACGATAAAAATCAGAATGAGCCACAGCGAAAACAGAAAAGACGAGGCGTTCAAAGACGAATGAGGAACCGCCGCGAGCGACTTCGATGAATTGATAAGAAAAGACGCACACACGCCGGACAAATCCGCAAGACCCGCCGTTATCACGCGCAGAAAAGAAAATTTCGCAGTGAGGGCTGCAAGCCCCGAGAGAATCATACAAGCCGAGGCGGGAAGGTCGGAAATAAGGTTCGCCGGTATCGCGATAAGCGACACCTTGCCGAGATTGAGTATCATAACGGGCAGAGTGAACGCGCAGGCGAGCACGGTGCTTCTGACTGAGCCGAATATAAACTCGCAGACGCGCCTTGCATATTTATTTCTGACGCGTGCGATATACGGATTCAAAGGGAAATTAATATTGCCGTAGCCTACTATTATACCGAGAGTCGAGAGAAACGAGAGGCGCAGTCCGAGGCTCATCACGCAATACGGATTGACAAAGCACAGGATAACAAGCGCGACGCCGAGAGAATTGAGCGAATCCGACTGCTTTGAAAGTAGCGTTCCGAGGAGCATAACGAGCATCATAAAGCCCGAACGCATAACGGAATATGTGAAGCCCGAGACCGCCATAAAGGCAACGACGAACACCGCCGAGATTATCGCTCCCGCTCTGCGCCTGAGCCTGAAAATATCAAAAATTTTCAGAATAAACAGACACCAAATTGAGAGATGCAGACCCGAAACGGCTATCAGGTGTGATATTCCCGCAGATGAAAACGAATCCGAAACACTCTTCGGCAGACCCGACTTGTCGCCAATCAGAAGCGCAGTTGCAAGTGCTCCGCGCTCACCGGGGATAAGGCGCGAGACCGTATTTCTGATATAGTCGCGCATTGCAAGCGGATAATAGCCTATCGGCTTGCGCTCCGGCTGAGATATGTTTATTTCACCCTTTGCATACCCGCCCATAAAAACATTTTCGGACAGATAGTAATTTCTCGCGCTGCGGGTCGTGCCGATATCATAGAGCTGCAAATCGCCCTCAACTATATCATACGGTTTGAAACCAAGGCGCGATTTTGAAGAAAGGCGTATGTTAAGCTTATATTCCTCGCCGTCTATCTCAGAGGTTTTAATTACCGTATAGTATCTTTCGCCGCTCTGCTCCTCAAGCGAGACAACGCTCGCTTTCACGGTATGCGCACCGCCGTTGAAGCGCTCTGACGCTTCGTTCGGAACAAGTGCAGCGGCAAAAGACAGGAGGACTGCGACGACCGCCGCGATACATGCGGTCGGGATTACAAAGTCGCGCCGAACGCTCCTGAAGAACAGAGAAAAGATAAAGGCGGCAGCTGCTGTCGAAATGATAACGACTGCCGCCTTTTCACCGAGTTCAAAAACAAGAGTCAGCGTGAAGAAAGTTGTAAATCCGATGACCGTGAACGGGCGCGCCACTTCTCAGGTCTCCGTTATTTGAAGAAAAGAGGAAGCTTTTCAAGGAACACGATATCGTCGCGCTCCGCCGCGTCTCCCTCGGCGAGAACCGCCACCTTTGAAACTATGTTCGCCTCGAATTTTTCGGCAAGTGCAACGACAGCAGCAAGGGATTCGCCGGTGCTGATAACATCGTCAACGATAAGCACCTTCTTGCCGCGAAGCCGGTCTCCGTCCTCTCTGCCGAGAAGAAGAGTCTGCTCTGCGTCGGTGGTTATCGAACGCACGCTGACGCAGACAGGATCAGTCATATAGACCTTAGGCTTCTTTCTGGCAACAAAATACTTCTTGCCGCTCTGTCTTGCCATCTCATAGGCGAGCGGAATGCTCTTTGCCTCGGGAGTGAGGATATAATCGAACTCCGGGCACTTTTTGAGCAGCTCCTCCGCCGCTTTAACGGTGACTTCGACATCACCGAAGAGGATAAATGCCGCGATATCGAGCTTGTCGCTGACCGGACAGAGGGGAAGCTCTCTCTTCAAGCCTGCGATCTCCATGGTATAGGTCTTTGCCAAAACAAACATCTCCTGAATATTAATATGATCCTTTATCAGCCTGCCGGCCAGCCGAAATCCCTGCCACCGAGCATGTGGAAGTGCAGGTGCTTAACGGTCTGACCCGCGCAGTCGCCGCAGTTGTTGACTATCCTGAAGCCATCCTTGAGATCGAACTGCTTTGCTATCTTCGCCGCCGCCTCAAACACCTTTGAGACGACTGCGCTGTTCTCCGCGGTTATATCGGCAGCACTCTTTATATGCTGCTTCGGGATAATGAGAATATGGAACGGGGCCTGCGGCTCGAGGTCGTAGAACGCGAGGACATCATCATCCTCATAAACTTTCCTTGAGGGTATCTCGCCCTTGATTATTTTGCAAAAAATACAGTCATCCATTTTCAGAAAACCTCCGTACTGTAAAAGCCTGTCCCGCCGACCGGAAAAACCGGCGGAGTTTCAAATTTATTTTAACATGGCACTGACGATGGAGTCAACCGCCTTGAGAGCCTCGTCCGCCTTGGAAGCGTCCTTGGCTCCAGCCATTGCGCTGTCTGGCTTGCCGCCGCCCGAGCCGCCTGCTATCTTTGCGGTCTCGCGGACGATATTTCCCGCATGAGCGCCGAGCTTTATTGCATCGGCACCGCAGGCGCAGGCAAAGTTCAGAGTGCCCTTTTCCCTGTTGACGCCGGCAAAGACTGCGACGATATCGGCTCCGTTGTCACGGGCGGTATCGCACATCGAACGAAGCTCGCCGGGATTGGAAACATCGACCTCGGCAGTGATGAGTCTGACGCCGCCGACCTGCCTTGCGCCGTCCATAAGGCTTCCCGCCTTGAGAGCGGATATCTCGCTGCGCAGCTCCGCAAGCTCTCTGTCCTTGAGCTTTATTTCGGCGGAGAGGGTCGCAGCACGCTTATCAAGCTCAGCGACATTACCGAGCTTCATCGCCGCCGCTGCCGAGTGCATGATGCGCTCGTCGTTCTCTATATGTCTGAGCACACCGAAGCCGGTAACGGCGGTTATACGCCTGATTCCTGCGGCAACGGAGGACTCGGACACAATCTTAAACAGACCGAGCTTCGCGGTGTTGTCTGCATGGGTACCGCCGCACAGCTCAACGGAGAAATCGCCCGCACTGACAACGCGTACTACATCGCCGTACTTTTCGCCGAACAGAGCCATTGCGCCGAGCTTCTTAGCCTCTTCAATAGGCATCTCGCGTGTCTCAACGGGAATACCCTTGAGGATAATCTCGTTGACCTCGCGCTCTATCGCCTTGAGCTCATCGCCGGAGAGCGCGGAAAAATGGGTGAAGTCAAAGCGCATCTCCTCACTGTTGACAAGCTGTCCCGCCTGCTCGACATGACTTCCGAGGTGCTTTCTCAGAGCCGCCTGGAGCAGGTGCGCCGCAGTATGGTTGCGGCGGGTCGCCTCGCGCTTTTCAACATCTATCTGAGCGTGGACTTTATCGCCGAGGGCGATGCTGTCGCCGCTTATGAATCTTGCAATGTGGAGCACAACGCCGTCGGGAGTCTTGCCTGTGGCGGTAACTTCAAGCACTGCATTATCGGTCTTGATAACGCCGGTGTCGCCCGCCTGTCCGCCGCTCTCGCCGTAAAACGGGGTCTTATTAAGGACAATAACAACTTCCGAATCCGAGGTTGCGAACTCGTCGCGCTCGCCGTTTGTGACTATCGCCTTTATCTCCGCGTCGCAGGAATAGTCGGTATAACCGACAAACTCGGTCGCGCCGATGTCCTTGAAAGAGATATTGCTGTCTTTCCATGCCTGAGCTCCGGCGTCCTTGCGCGCCGCACGCGTCGCCGCTCTGCTCTGGGCATAGAGGCGGTCATACTCATCGATATCAACGCTCATGCCGCGCTCCTCAAGCAGCTCTTTTGTAAGGTCTATCGGGAAGCCGAAGGTGTCCTGAAGCTTGAACGCATCGGCTCCGCTGAGCACCTTGGAGTCGCTCTGAGCGATAATATTCTCAAGCAGGTTAAGACCCGTGTCGATGGTCTTATTGAAGCTCTCCTCCTCAGCCTTGATAACCTTGACTATAAGGTCATGCTTCTCGACGAGGTTCGGATACGCAGTCGCGTTCTCTTTGATGACGGTCTCGCACACTTTGTAGAGGAAAGTGCCGTCTATGCCTAAAAGTCTGCCGTGGCGGGCAGCTCTTCTGAGCAGGCGGCGAAGGACATAGCCCCTGCCCTCGTTTGAGGGCATAACGCCGTCGCCTATCATGAAGGTGGTGCTTCTTATGTGGTCGGTGATAACGCGCAGGGAGACATCCTTTTTCTCATCCTCGTGGTACTTGACGCCGGCTATCTGCATGATGTGCTTCATGATATTCTGGACGGTATCGACCTCAAAGAGGTTGTCCACGCCCTGCATGATACAGGCGAGGCGTTCAAGACCCATGCCGGTGTCGATATTGCAGCTCTTGAGGCGGGTATAATTGTTGTTGCCGTCGTTGTCGAACTGAGTGAAAACAAGATTCCAAAACTCAACATATCTGTCGCAGTCGCAGCCGACACCGCAGGTCGGAGAGCCGCAGCCGTACTTCTCGCCGCGGTCAAAATAGAGTTCGGAGCAGGGACCGCAGGGACCCGCGCCGTGCTCCCAGAAGTTATCCTCCTTGCCGAGGCGAACCATATGGTCGGGCGAAATTCCGAGTTCCTTCGTCCAAATATCATATGCCTCGTCATCGTCCTGATAGACGCTGATATATATTTTATCTGCGGGCATCTCAAGCACCTTCGTGCAGAACTCCCACGCCCATGCGGTCGCCTCATGCTTGAAGTAATCGCCGAATGAGAAATTGCCGAGCATCTCGAAGAAAGTGCCGTGGCGTGCGGTAATACCGACGCGCTCGATATCGGGCGTTCTGATGCACTTCTGGCAGGTAGTGACGCGGGTTCTCGGCGGGGTCAGCTCACCCGTGAAATATTTCTTGAGCGGCGCCATGCCGGCATTGATGAGAAGCAGGCTCTTGTCCCCCTGAGGCACGAGCGAAAAGCTCGGCATACGAAGATGACCCTTGCTCTCGAAAAAGCTCAGATACTTCTCTCTGAGTTCATTGAGTCCCGTCCATTCCATGATAAACAACTCCTTAAAAATAAAAATAGATGCCGTTCTGCCCGGGACGGCAAAAGCCGCGGTACCACCCGGATTGCGCAAAACTGCACCCCTCTGCTGCCCTTAACGCAGGCTACGCCCGTTCAACGCGGGAGGCTCCGAGCCGGCTGCCGTACTTCCTGACACGGCGCACCTCACAGCGGCATCATGCCGGCGCACCTCTCTGCGAGCGGAATAAACGGCTCTGCTCTTCACAGCCGAAAATATTTACTCGGATATTTTACTCTTAATTTTCCCCGATGTCAATGTTTTAGCCTAAAATACAGCCAAAAAACAAATTCATAACAATTGATTATGCTTCTTCACCAAATAAATGCCCTAAATGACAAATAATTTATAAAATGTCACTTTTGATAGACACATTTCTCAAAAAATTTCTTACACTTGAACTGATAGGAGGGGTGCCGATGGCACAGTTCAATAAATATGCGACCGGCGCGGCCGTTAAAAAACTTCGCTGTGAAAAAAAGATATCACAGGAGGTTCTGAGCGGTCTGGCAGGAATAGCGAGAAGCCACCTCGCCATGATCGAAAGCGGCAAAAAGCAGGCGAACTTCGAAACGATATGGAAAATCTCAACCGCGTTCAATGTTCCCCCAAATGAGCTCGTGCGGCTCATTGAGGAGGAGACGGAACGAATCGAAAACGGCAAATAAAGATACCCGTCCGCAGGGAATACACTTCTGCGGACAGGTGTTTTTCGTTATGGGAAGCTTTCTTTGATTTCTAAAAGTGTTGCTGATTTATTCCGACCATATGAAGTTCAACGGTTGGGGCTTTCGCTGGGGAAGCACCGCAAGCACAACATTTAAAATTGTCCCGTACTAACACTTTAAATCTTAAACGCGCATTGATATTTCTTGAAGTTTGATGTCTCAAACCAGTTGCATCACCTTTTTTGACCACTTCAATATTAGTGGAACTATTATTTATATCCTCAGGTATCCACTCAACTCTACACAAAATCATCTTATCAACTCAACCTTGCCCATTTTCAACCTGTCAACTCAACCCTCGATTTCTCCTGGCTGCAAGCATCCCAAAACGAAAAAATCCGAGAGCCGGAAAAGAACTCCCAACTTTCGGAAATGCCTTGATTTCAAGCCTTTTCTTGATATTTACTTCTGTACCTTTGACATCAATACTACCGTCTCAATATGGTTCGTATGCGGGAACATATCGACGGGCTGGATTTTTTCGACTTTATAGCCGCGCTTTGTCAGAAAGCGCAGGTCGCGCTGCTGGGTCTCGGGGTTGCAGGAGATATAGACCACCTTTTTCGGCGCAAGAGTCACGAGCGACGACAGGAAGCATTCGTCGCTTCCTGCTCGCGGCGGATCCATAAAAACTATGTCCGCTTTTTCCCCGTCCTGCGCCATGCCGAGCATAAACTCGCCCGCATCGTCACAGAAGAAGCGGACGTTCTTTATACCATTTCGTTTGGCGTTGGCTATGGCGTCATGGACGGCGTCGCGGTTGAGTTCAACTCCTATCACCTCGCCTGCCTGCCTCGACGCGACAAGCCCTATAGTGCCGATGCCGCAATAGGCATCGATGACTTTTTCGTTCCCGGTCATGCCGGCGTATTCCATCGCGGTGTTATAAAGCACCTCGGTTTGCACCGGGTTTATCTGATAAAATGAGCGCGGTGATATTCTAAATGTCAGCCCGCAGAGCGCGTCCTCGATTTTGCCCGTGCCGTAGAGCACATTCTCGCGCTCGCCAAGCACGAGGCTCGTCTGATACGGGTTAATATTATGGACTATCGTTGTTATGTCGGGATGCTCCTCGCGAAGAGCCTTTACGAAGTTGTTCTTCGCAGGGAAAATCGGACCCGATGTGACGAGCACGACCATTATCTGATTTGTCTTGAATCCGCGCTTGACGAGGACATGGCGAAGTGTACCGCCGCCGCTTCGCTCGTCATACGGCTGTATTCGGAAGCTTCTCAGCATATTGCGGATCGAGACAATTATCTCATCCGCTTTTCTGTCCTCGGTGAGGCACGAATCGACGCAGACTATGCTGTGCGTGCCAGACTGATAGACTCCGGAAATTATCTTCCCGTTTCTCGCCGTGGCAAACGCCGCCTGCACCTTGTTGCGGTAATGATACGGCTCTGTCATACCGATTATCGGCTCGACATGAGCGAACTCGCCGAGCAGCTTCTCCGCCTTGCGCTGCTTGAATTTCAGCTGCTCCGCGTAGCTCAGATTCTGCAGCTGACATCCGCCGCATTTTTTATATAGAGGACATTTCTTTTCTTCAGTCATGCTTATTCCGTTTCAGTCGGGATATCTCCGAAAATTCACTTATTTATCCTGCTGAGCCTTGTGCTCGGCTTTTTCTTTATCTTTCTTTGCGACATCGTTGGTATTCATTGAGTTGCGGAACACGACAAAGCGGTCATACAGGAACTCGGTCACGAAATTAGTCAACATGCAGAGAGCCTCAACAAGATAGTTGTTCCACACAAGCTCGGTAGTGGCATAATCCGTGAACCATGTCGAAAGCGGAGTGAAAACGCAGTAATAAGCCGCGACCTTGAGCATGGCTATCGGGACATTGTTTGCGGATTTAAAAGTAAACTTACGGTTAAAGGTAAAATTCCAGAGCACGGAGAGGACGAGCGAAATGAGATAGGCTATCCACTCTTTAAAATGGCACACCTCAAAAAACAGGGTGTAGCTCGCAATCTGAATTATTCCCGCCGAAGCCGAGAACAGAGCAAATTTTATTGTTTGAAGAACATTTTCCTTTGTGCTGAGCTTCTGATTTTCGGCAGCGCCCTGCCTTTCTTTTTCCTTGTCTGACATAAGTGTCTCCCCTTTTATTTTTTACAGATTTCCGGCGTTCCTGAGCATCTCTTCTGCCGATCTGAGCTGAAGCTCGGTGACATCGAGTCCGCCGGTTATCCTTGCTATTTCATATTTTCTGCCCTCGGTGTCGAGGCGTTCGACCTTTGTATAGGTCTTGCCGTCCGAGACGGATTTGCTGATTCGCATATGGCAGTCCGCCTGCGCCGCTATCTGAGCTGAATGGGTGACGCATATTACCTGCCTGCCGCGTGAGACCTCTTTGAGCTTCATGGCGACCTTCTGCGCCGCTCTGCCGCTGAGACCCGCGTCTATCTCATCGAATATCATCGTATCGAGTCCGTCTCTGCCGGCAATAACGCTCTTTATCGCGAGCATTATGCGCGACAGCTCGCCGCCCGAGGCTATCTTCGCAAGGGGCTTGAGCGTCTCGCCCGCGTTTGCGGAGATGAGAAATTCTATATTATCCGCGCCGTTTATCGTAAACGGTGTTTTTTCTCTGTTTACTTTGAAGCTGACCGATGGCATATCAAGAAATTCGAGCTGTTCGGTCACTCCGCGTTCAAACTCACGCGCCGCCTTTTCACGCGCTGCGGTAAGCTTTTCGGCAAGGGCGCGAACCTCGGCTTTCGTTGAGCTGACGAGCGCGTCAAGCTCTTTGACCCGCTCATCCGACAGGGCTATTTTATTGCGCTCCTCCCGAGCGGAATCGAGGAAAGCGAGCATATCCTCCTCGGTCGAGCCGTATTTGACGGAGAGGCGGAAAAGCTCGTCGAGTCTCGCTTCAATCTCCTCGAGCTCGGACGGATCATATGAAAAATCCTCTATAGCCGAGCGAAGCTCGCCCGCGCAGTCCTCAAGCTCGTAGCCGACATTGCGCAAAGTTTTTGCGGCGGGCTCGACATCCTTATAAAATCGGGCGGCGTCCTCCGCATTTCCGGCGCAGTCGTCCACCGCGCTTATCACGCCGAAGCTGTCGTCGGCGCCCTGAAGAATATCATACGCCGCTCTGAGCGACGCCGTGACGCGCTCGCAGTTTTGAAGAAGCGTCTTTCGTTCGTTGAGCTCGTCGCGCTCGCCGGGTCTTATCTCCGCCCTTTCAAGCTCGTTTATCTGATAGTCAAGCAAATCAAGGCGGCGAAGCTTCTCAGACTCATCGGTTTTGAGGGAGTCGCGCTCTCTGATATATGAACACAGTTCTCTGAATTTTTCTCTGTATTCTTCAAGCAGCCCGGCATCGTCCGCTATGCAGTCGATGAACTCGAAGTGCTTTTCGGGCGCCATGAGCGCCTGATTGTCATGCTGACCGTGGATATTTATCAGCTCATGCCCCGCCTGCCTGAGTGACGCGACATTCGAGGGCACGCCGTTTATGCGGCAGGTGTTTTTGCCGTCCAGACCGAGGGTGCGGCGAAGGAGTATATTGCCGTCCTCATCGGGCTCGATATCATATTCTTTGAGCCTCGCGGCAGTGTCGGCGGAAATGCCGGAAAAGAGCGCAGTAACGCTCGCGGACTGTGCGCCGGTTCTGATAAGCTCACGCGACGTGCGTTCACCGAGCACGGCGTTTATGGAATCGATTATAATCGACTTGCCCGCACCGGTTTCACCCGTGAGGACATTGAGCCCCGAATCAAATTCGATGTCGGCACTCTCAATTATTGCTATATTCTCTATTTTCAGACTGAGAAGCATAGCTTAAACCTCATTTTTCGATAAGTCTCTTTATGGAATCCTTCATCTGCGAAGCATAGCTTTCGTTTCTGCAAAGGGCAAAAATAGTATCGTCGCCCGCGAGAGTTCCCACAAGACCGTCCCAATGCATAGAATCGAAAGCCGCACACGCCGCCTGCGCCATGCCCGTGTAGCAGCGGATAACAATCGTGTTGCCGGCATAGTCGGCAGAGACAACGGACTGAGAAAATATACTGCGGAACTTCGAGAGCAGCTCGTCCGATTCGGTCGTTGTGACGGCGTATTTATACTGACCGCCCGTGCCCATAGTCTTGACCAGGCGCAGCTCCTTTATGTCACGCGAAACCGTCGCCTGAGTGGCGTCAAAGCCGCTGTCTCTGAGCTTTTGGAGAAGCTCGTCCTGGGTTGACAAGTCGTATTTTTCAATTATCTCGAGTATTGCTTCCTGTCTTCTCTTTTTCAAGATTATACCTCCCGTTCATCGTGGGAACTGCTGTTCCACTTCATCATTTTCCTGTTGAGTATATCTAAAAAGCTGTCGTTCTTGAGTCTGATAAAGCTTGCGCAGATGTCCGCTTTTTCGACAGTTATGCTCCCCTGTGCGGAGACGGTGAACGGCTCGTCGCCGTCGCACGAAACACAGAGGGGACCGCCGTCATCGGAATATATGCGCAGCACCGCATCGTCGCCCAGAACGAGCGAACGGGTAAACACCGAGTGTGAGCAAATGGGAGTGAGAATCATGCACTCGAGCTTCGGATCGACCACGGGACCTCCGGCAGAGAGGGAATACGCCGTTGAGCCCGTCGGGGTCGAGAGAATAAGTCCGTCGCCGAGATAGCGGTTGAAATATCTGCCGTCAAGATCGACATTTATCTCGGATATTTTGCTCAGTCTCGACAGCCGCATGACGGTGGAGTCGTTCATGCTGTACCCGCTCTGCACACTGTCGCCGTCGGCAGCGACGGTTTTGAGCATCATACGCTTATCCATGCTGTAATCTCCGGTTATGAGCTTTTCGAGCAGGTCGAGCTCGTGTATCTCAAGACCCGCCATAAAAGCGAGGCGGCCCGCGTTGATACCGAGGACGGGCTTTGAATAGACGGCGGCTTTCTTGGCGGAATGGATTATCGTTCCGTCTCCGCCGACGGTTATGACCGCCGCGCAGCCGCCGAGCAGCTCTTTTTCGGGCAAAAACTCAGCCTTTGTGTCAAAAAACACCTTTTCCGTGGCGAGCGGCAGAGAATATGCCGCGCCGAGCTCGTCAAGCCGCGCACAGATGAGCCTTGTCACCTGAGCGGCATTTTTGCGAGTAAGATTCGGAATTATTGCAAACATCATAATTATTCTCCCGCTTTGAAACAGGTGTGCGCCGCGCTGACGACTCCCGCGACATCGGGTGCCGACACAGTCTGCACTCCGTCCTTTTTCAGATATACGAGGTATTCTATATTGCCCTCCGGTCCCTTGACCGGTGAAAAATCGAGAGACGACACCGAAAATCCCGCCTGCGCTGCATAGGAGCAGACTTTTTCGATGACCTTTATATGCATGTGCGGGTCTTTGACCACGCCTTTCTTGCCGACATTCTCCCTCCCCGCCTCGAACTGCGGCTTTATGAGACAGACGGCACTGCCGCCGTCTTTTAAGAGCGGCGAAAGCGCAGGCAAAATGTATTTAAGAGAAATAAAAGAGACATCCGCGCTCGCAAAATCGGCGCGTTCGGGAATCTCTTTTTCCGTTATGTATCTGAAATTTGTCTTTTCAAGATCGACAACGCGGGGATCGGACTTAAGCTTTAGCGAAAGCTGACCGCTGCCGGAATCGACTGCGTAGACTTTTTCAGCGCCGTTTTGAAGCATACAGTCGGTGAATCCGCCGGTTGACGCGCCGATATCGATGCATAAATATCCGCTTAAATCGAGGTTAAAAACCGCAACGGCCTTCTCAAGCTTGAGTCCGCCGCGGCTGACATAGCGTTCCTGCTTGCCTTTATATTCGATTATATCACAGTCGTTCGCCAAAAGTCCAGCTTTAGATACAACTTTGCCGTTTAAATATACATTCCCGCTCTTTATCATTTCCTTGGCTTTTTCGCGTGACGGCGCAATGCCGGAAAAAACCATAAGAGCGTCTATGCGTCTTTTTTTCTTCTCCACGGTCAGTCCTCCGCAGAGGCGACGAACGAGAGCACGCCCTCTTCGTCAAAGCCGTACTCATGCAGGAGCGACTCAACGGACGCCTGCTTGACAAAGCCGTTTTCGATAGCTTTGAGATAATATTTCCCCGAGAATCCGGCTTTCGAGAGATTGAACAGGAAGCCCTCGCCCGCCCCGCCGCGGCGTATGCCCTCTTCGAAGAAATAGACATCCCTACAGTTTTTCGCCGCTTCCACCGCACCCTCACAGACGGGAATTATACGGTTGAGCTTTATAAGCTTCACTGATTCGCCCGAGTTCACGAGCTTTTCATATGCGAACGCGCAGGCGGAAAAAGTCCTGCCGTAGGTCACAATTGCCTTTTTGGCGTCCTCGTCGCCGAACACATCGAAATCCGCAAAGGTCGGCTTGATGCCCTCGGGTATGGCGCGTTGTGCTCCGCGCGGATATCTGACCGCAACGAGCTTTGAATCGGAATAGAGAGCCTGCTGCATGGCGTGCTTGAGACCCTCATAGGACGAGGGCGAATAGACAGTTATATCCGGCACGCTTCTGAGCATCGAAACATCGAAAACGCCCTGGTGAGTCTCGCCGTCCTCGCCGACGAACCCGGCGCGGTCGATGGCGATGACCATCTTCTGCTTTTGAAGCGCGGCATCGTGCAAAAGCTGATCGAAGCAGCGCTGGAGGAAGGTTGAATAGACAGCAAAAACCGGAATAAACCCGCTCTTTGCAAGACCGAGTGCGAACGCCACGGCGTGCTCCTCTGCAATACCGATATCGAAAAATCTGTCCTTATGTTCGTTTGAGAACCTCTCAAGTCCCGTGCCGATGGACATCGCGGCGGTTATGGCGCACACGCGGTCGTCGCAGGACGCGAAGCGGCACATGATATCGCCGAAAATGCTTGAAAAGCTCGTGCCGGACGAGAGCGGCTCGCCGGTGTTGATATCGAACTTCGATATCCCGTGGAACTGCTCGGGCGAACGCTCGGCGAAATCGTAGCCCTTGCCCTTGAGGGTGTTGACATGGAGAAGTACGGGCTTATCATACTTTTTCGCCATTTCAAACGCTTCGCAGAGCTGCTGGATATTGTGCCCGTCGATGGGTCCTATATAGTGAAGTCCGAGATCCTCGAACCACGAATCGGAGTAGATTATGCGCTTCAACGCGCTCTTTATATCAAACACGGCATCCGAAAGCTCGTTTCCGATAAAAGGAACATGCTTCAGGAGCTTTTCGGTGTGCGCTTTCATGCGGTAATATTCGGGCTTTGCTCTGACAACGGCGAGATAACGCGCCATCGAGCCGACATTTTCGGAGATGGACATCTCATTGTCGTTGAGCACGATTATGAGCCTGTCGTGCGTTCTGCCGGCATTGTTGAGTGCCTCGTAGAACATTCCGCCGGTCATTGAGCCGTCCCCTACGACGGCGACAACGGTGTTCTTGCTGCCGCGCATGGTGTTCGCGGTCGAGAGTCCGAGCGCGCTCGAGGCGGCGGTGCTGGAATGACCGCTGTAGAACATATCATGCTCGCTCTCCTCGGGGCGGCAGAAGCCGGAGAGTCCGCCCTCCTGGCGAAGAGTGTGGAAGCGGTCATATCTGCCCGTGAGCAGCTTATGGGTATACGCCTGATGTCCGACATCCCAGACGAACTTATCGCGCGGGGAATCGAACTCCTTGTGCATGGCGAGAGTCAGCTCCACGACGCCAAGATTGGACGCGAGATGACCGCCGTTCTTTGAGACGGTGTCGATGAGAACGGTGCGTATTTCGGCGGCGAGCTCGTTTAGCTGCGCGTAGCTCATGCCCTTGATGTCCGCCGGAGAATGTATATTTTTAAGGTACTTGTCAGATGCCATTTGACTTCAACCTTTCACTGAGAATGGATTGACGGTCACTTATTTCTGGAGAGAAGTTCTTCGGAGAGCGATATCAAAAAGGCGGCTTCATCGCCGAAAATACGAAGTGCGTCTATTGCCCTATCGGTAAGCTCCGCAGCAGTTCTCTGCGCCTCTTCGAGCCCGAGAAGCGAGACATAGGTGTTTTTGCAGTTCTCGGCGTCACTGCCTATCGGCTTGCCGAGAGTTGCTTCGTCGCTCGTGACATCGAGGATATCATCGACTATTTGGAACGCTATGCCGAGATTTTCGGCATATATTCCCGCCGCTTCAATTCTTTTGTCATCGGCTTCTGCGGCGATACAGCCGAGCCGGCAGGCACAGCTTATAAGTGCGCTTGTCTTGAGGACATCGACGCTGCGAAGATCTTCGGCGCAAACCGTCTTGTTCTCGTTTTCGAGATCCTGCACCTGACCCGCTATCATTCCGGCGCAGCCTGCCGCACGGGCAAGAACTGAAACCGCCTTTATAGCGGCATCGGCGGGGATATCCTTTGCCTCGCCCGCTGTCTGAAATGCGAAGGTCAGCAGAGAATCGCCGGCAAGGAGCGCGTTCGCCTCGCCGAATTTTATGTGGCTCGACGGCTTGCCGCGGCGCATATCGTCATTGTCCATACAGGGCAGATCGTCGTGAATGAGTGAATATGTGTGGATAAACTCGACAGCGCACGCGAGGGGCAGAGCCGCCTCGACGCTGCCGCCGCACATTCTGCAAAATTCAAGGGTCAGCATCGGGCGGATTCGCTTGCCGCCGTTTTCGACGCTGTATCTCATCGCTTCGAGCATTTTTGCTTCACCCGCGCCCGACGGCTCGGACGAAAGATACGCCGTCAGCGCGTTATTTATCATAGAGATATACTCGTCTGCTGAATATTTTTTACTCATCCTCATTCTCCCTTTCAAGCTCGGACAGCTCCTTTATCTTTGTCTGAGCCTTGTCGAGATAATCGTTGCAGAACGAGACGAGCTTCGTTCCCTCTTCAAAGAGCTTCAACGATTCGTCCAAAGAGGCGTCGCCGCGCTCGAGAGCCGAAACTATATTCTCAAGTCTTTTGACCGAATCCTCGTATGTTTTCTTAGCCATTGCCTGTTCCTCCGTTTTTGACAGATGAAGTGACGCGGGCGGTGAGCCTTATATCCGCCGCAGTCACGGTTATATCGTCACCCTCCTTGGGGACATTAGTTTTTGATATCAGCCTCCCGCCGCGTTCGACCGCCGCATAGCCGCCGGAGAGTATTCTCAGGGGACTGAGCGCATCGAGCCTGCCCGCGAGGACGGAGAGATTCGATTTATCCCTGTCATGCGCCCGCAGAGCCGCCGACTGCATATCGGAAAAGAGCGAATCGAGCGTCTGCCGCTGAGAGATTATCTGCTGCATCGGTCCGTATGCCGAGAGCTCGGCGGAGATGCGTTTTATTTCATTATAACAAAAGCGAATATGTGCATCCAGTGCCGAGGCGCAGCGCCTGCCGAGCTGATTGATATATGCGTGCTGTTCCGCCCTGTCGCTGACGGCAAGCTCCGCCGCCGCGGACGGAGTCGGCGCGCGGAGATCCGCCGCGAAATCGCAGATGGTGAAATCCGTTTCGTGACCGACTGCGGAAATTACGGGGATATCGCTCGCCGCAACTGCGCGAGCCACTTTTTCTTCGTTAAATGCCCAAAGCTCTTCGACCGAGCCGCCGCCGCGCCCGACTATGAGCACATCGGCATAATGCCCTGCGTTAAATCGCCTTATGGCATCGGATATCTGCCCTGCCGCAGACGCACCCTGCACCTGCACGGGGCAGATGATTATCTGCGTTGACGGGCTGCGGCGCGTTATGACATTTATAATATCCCTGACCGCTGCACCCGTCGGCGAAGTGACGACGCCGACCCGCTTCGGGAAGCGCGGTATCGGGCGTTTGCGCTCCTGCGAAAACAGTCCCTCCGCTTCGAGTTTTTTCTTGAGCTGTTCGAAAGCTATGCTCAGAGCACCCGCTCCGTCGGGCTGCATATCTTCGATATAGAGCTGATACTGACCGTCGCGTTCAAAGACGCTGACGCGACCTTTGGCGACAATCTTCATGCCGTTTTCGGGCATAAAGCCGAGGCGTTCGTTATCGGATTTGAACATGACCGCACGCACTGCCGCCTTTTCGTCCTTGAGGGTCATATAGAAATGCCCGGTGCGGTAATGATTCGTAAAATTCGATATCTCCCCGCTGACGAACACCGTTCGCAGGTTATAGTCCGAATCCATAACGGATTTTATATATCTGTTAAGTTGACTTACTGTTACGCTGACGGTTTCAAGCATTTTTCCGCTCCCTGAGATAAGTCAGATACGCCGTGCCGGCGGCATTGTCCGCCGAAAATGCGGGCTCGGCAAAATATGCGCCGAACTGTTCTGTAAATCTTTGGCGTATTATTGAATTGGACATCACGCCGCCCGCAAAAATGAGCGGGAGGCTGCCGTATTTTTCGAGTATATTCTTCGTCATTTTTTCGAGCGCCGCCGCCACGGAATCGAGGCAATAGAGCGCGATGTCGCACTGCTCCCCGCCGTTTTTTATCATATCGAGGCACTTGTTTTCAATCCCCGAAAGACAGCAATCCGTACCCTTGACACAGGGCTTCGGCTTGAATATTTTTTGGCTTTCGAGCGCCAATTTTTCAAGTTCCGCGCCCGCAGGGAACTTGAGCCCCATTGCGACACCCACCCTGTCAACAGCCTGTCCCGCGTTGAGATCGAGCGTTCTGCCGATAATGTCGATATTGAGAAGCCTCTCTTCATCGGGGCGCACTAAAAGTGCCTCGGTCGTTCCGCCGGAGACATGAAACGCGATAAACTCGCGGTCAAAAAGCTCCGTATGCCCGCTCGAATAGACAGCCGCCGCGACATGACCCGCCTGATGCGAAAATTCATAAAGCGGCACATTCAAAGCAGATGAAAGGCACTTCGCGGTATTGAGCCCGACGGTAAAGCACGGCATATACGAGCCCTCTGCATCACGCGGAGCATATGACGCGCCGATAAAATCGGGCTTGCCGCACTCATCGATAACCGCACTCACTACCTGCCAGAGCTGCTGAGTGTGGTGAAACACGGCATCGCTCTGACGCAGTCCTCGCTCGCCGCTCTTGACAGGCAGAAGCATCTTCTTTTGAAAAACACATCCGCTCACATCATCAAAGGCTGCGGCGGATGTAGTATAGTTGCTTGTGTCTATGCCGAGATAAACAGCCATGGCTTATTCCCCTTTCGGGGCATCGGAGCCGCTTCTGTCGGCAAGCTTTTCTTCACGCGCCACAGAGCCGAGAACGCCGTTGACAAACGACGCATCCTCTGCCGTAGCGTATTTTTTGCACAGCTCAACCGCCTCGTTTATCGAGGTGCCGACCGGAACCTCCGGTATGTATATAAGCTCGCAGATGCTCAATCTCATGGCGGACAGAGCGACTCGGGATATTCTGTGCTTCTTCCAGTTCTTTGAATATTTTTCGATAATATCATCGATGGAAAACAGCTTGTCCCACGCAGTTTGGGCAAGCATGGACGCGAACTCGTCCGGCTCTATAAGCTCGTTTTCAAGGCTGAGAGATATAATATCGTCCATATCCGTCTCGGGATTGAAGGACTTTTCAAACAGCAGGGCGAACGCCTGCTCTCTCGACTGACTTCTTGTCATAAACTTTCCTGTTCTCCCCTCAGAATTCCGCCCTCGGGCGGTAAACATTGCTCGGCATAAAAACCGAATCGAGCCCTCCCGCAAGAGAGGGCTTGAAAATTTACTTTTCGCTTTCGGGCTTAATATCCATGCCGGCTATCGAGACATTGACCTTTGAGACCATCTTTCCGGTCATGCTCTGGACAGCGTTCTTGACATTCTTCTGAATATCCGCCGCGACCTTAGGAATCTTGGTTCCGGGCGCGATATTGACATGGATATATATCTTGACATCGTTATCCGACGACAAGACGCGCACGGACTTCGCCGCGCCCTCTCCGAGCTTGAAGATCGAACGTACATCGGGAGTCCTGACGGCAAAGCTGCTCACGCCTTCAACGTCCTTGGCGGCATTGAGAGCTATCGATGCAATGACATCCTCCGATATTACGAGGTTGCCGATATTGTCAACAGTTTTGTTTTCTTCCACAGGGCATTCCTCCTTCTGCCCTATATTATAACACAAACTTAAAAATTCTCAACTACTTAATTCAACAATTGTTATATTTTCGGCTGAAAAACCTGTCTGTTTGAGGGCTATCTCCTTTATTTGGAGGATAACCGTGTCGTTCAGGGTGCCTTTTGCGACGATGACCTCGGCGGTGCTGTTGTTGATTATCACAACGCAGTCGCCGCCCGTCTTTGCCTTTATCAGTGCTTCAATATCACCCTCGAGCTTTATCGCGTTCGACAGAACCTTGAGTGCCTCGGTCGCCTCCTTGACGGCGGAGGCATCGGACGAGCTGTCTTTTATAACTTTATTGAGAGTCTCCGCAGCTTCGTCATGGGCGGAATTTCTTCTGAGCTTGGCGGAGGCGAAATAATCGCTGCTCTTGCCCGTCGCCGCACTCTCCGAAACTCCCGATGAATTGACAAGCTGCGCATCACCGAGATTTCCGCCCGTATTCTCGACCTCCTCGACCGACGGCTTAGTGTTCGTGCTCTGCACCGACGGGCGGTTGTAATACCAGTTTATAAACACTGCCGAGCCGAGGGCAAGGACGAGTGCCGCGGCGATTATCTGCCTTTTCCTGACGACCATAAATATCAATCCTTTCGGGTTTCTTTTATTTGAACGGCGCGGTCACGCCGACATTTTCGTGATGTATACGCGTGACGCGCTGATATCGAGAACGGCGGTTATCGCCTGGGTTATCTCCTGGCGCACGGTATCCGAGCCGCCGCCCTCGCAGACGACCGCAACGCCGCGAATTTTGGGCTGAATGAGCTTTATTATCATTCCGCCCTCGTTTCCGTCCGTCTCTATAAGAACATACTCCTTTTCATCCGAAAAATTTTCTTTTTCGAGAGCCGTACCGCCGGAGGTGTCGCTTTTTATCTTTTCGTTTTTCGCATAGACCTGCTCGGCGCCGCTCTCGAGAGTCACCATGACGCGGGTTTTACCTGCTCCGTCTATCGAAGAGACTATCTCGGTCAGCCGCTTTTCTATGTCCTCGGCGTAGGTCTCCTGGCTCTGCACCGCAGTGACGCTCTCCTTTTTCTCCGCCTTCTTTTCGCCTGACGGAATAAATTCGGAGAGAATGAGCAGCACTACGCCGAGCACGCCTACCGCGCAGAGCGCGGCGAGCTTCTTGTCGGCAGTGAATACGGACTTCAGTTTTTCAAATGAGTGTTTGATATCCATCAGCCTGTGCTCCCGGTTCTTATATCTATCACTGCGTCCCCCAACAGATTTTGGAGTTTCTCGACTGCCGCTTCTTTCAGCACCGCACCGTTCGGCAATATGATATTCGCCTTTTTAATAAATATGCTTCCCTGCTCATCAATATCCGTCAAAAGGTCTGTTTCGCAGTCGGGATAGCCATAGGACGCGAGTATCTCCTGCACGCCGTCCTGCATCTGTCGGGCATATGCGGCGGTCAGGCGGTAGTTCACCTCGTTGTTTAATTCGCTCGGTATCAAAGCCTCCGTATCGGTCAAGGATGCGGAAAAATTCATTTTCATTATGACGCTTGCAAGCGGGAAAACGAGTGCGCATATGACGGTCAGCGCAGTGACGCACCGCATTATTTTCTGCATATTTCCCTTCGGCACGAGCGCATATATAACCGACGAGAATATTGCCGCGGCGCACACGCCGAGCGCCCATTTTTTCAGTTCCTCCATGCTACGCACCCGCTTTCACGGAGACGACCGTCCCCGTCGAGATAATAAAGAGAGCCGCCGTAAAAATAACCGCCGCGTTTATCACGGTCAGCGCAGACGAGAGTGTATCGAGCACCTCGCCTGTCGTGTCGTCTCCCATAGACGAGGAGAGCACGCCGAGCAGCTTCAACAAAGCAATTCTTGCCGTCAGCTGAAAAACAACAGGCAGGTCTATCATCACAACGGCTATAACGCCGAACACGCCGACCGTGCTTTTGAGCAGAGACACGCTGCCGATTATCGACGAATAGGCATCGCTGAGCGCGCCGCCGACTATCGGCACGGCGGAGCTGAGCGCAAGCTTTATGCCTTTCGCGGCTAAAGTGTCCGCGCTACCGGCGAGCAGGCTTTTGAGCCCCAGAACAGCCGAAAATGCCGCCGCAATAAAAGAGAGAATGCCCACAGTCAGCTTTTTTATCATCTCTGCGAGCTTCGTGAGCTTCAATTCCGGACTCAGCGACGCAGATATACCGAACGCCGAAAAAGCACCGCACAGGGGCATTATTATATTTCCTGCCGTCTGAGCCGCCGCCTGAGCCGCCGCCATGGCAAACGAGCCGTAAGTCAGGGCGAGCGTGGGATTCCCTGCGGCGGTTATTATGCCCGCGAGCACAGGGATGAGTGTGAGCATAAAATTCGAGGTCGCCTCAACAGCGCTCATTCCCTGCGAAATAACTTCTGCGGACGAAGAAAAGACGGTTATTGCAACAACGCAGCCTATGACTGTATTCAGCGGCTCGGAAAAATTTTCGGCGGCGGCAGTGCCCTTGATAAGACCGACGAGAATAACAACGCCCGCGACTATTATCATATCTTTTATCGGCTTTTTGAAGCTCCCGCGTGCGATATCAATGAACATGGAGATAAGCTTTTTGGGCGAGGGCGAGAGCATAGACCGCCAATCCGCTATATCTATTCCCGCAGAGTCGAGGGTGTCTTTCACATCATCGGGCAGAGAGCCGTCAAGGCTGTCCGCTCCGCTCGATTCATAAAATGACGAATAACTGTCCGTCGTCTCCTCTTCGAGCGCGAAGCACACGGCGGTATTGAGTGCGAGCAGCATCAGCAGAGCCGCAATCACTTTCAAGCATCTCATATACTTCCCTCAAATATTTATCAGTTCTTTTGCGAGTGCGGCTACCGACTTTATCAGCGGCAGGGCGAGCGCGATTATTGCAGCCTTTGCCGCAAGCTCGGACGCGCCCGCCACGGCGGAATTTCCGTTGTCGCGGCAGATATCGCCGGCAATCTGCGCCGCAACTGCGACGCCGAGTGCCTTTATCAGCATGGATATGCACTCGCCGCCCGTCTCCGACATTTCGGAGAAAAATTCAAGCTGCGCGATGATATTCTGCAAAATACGCACGGCTGACGCCGCTGTCACGGCGACTGCCGCTATCTGCACTATCGGGGCAAATTCAGGGCGGTACTGCTTTATCACGGCGCACAGCACGCACGCCGACACCGCGAGCGCGGCAAGTCTCAGTGTCTCCGCCATATCAGCCACCGAGCATACCGTTAACGGCATCGAGGAGCTGAGAAATATACGGCAGCAGCATGATAAGTACGGCGGCTATGCCCGCAAGAACGGTTATCAGCGCATAATCATCCCGTCCGGCGCGGGAGAGCACCTGACTGAGCACCGCCACGATTATGCCGACCATTGCTATTTTTACAACTATTCCCGCTTCCATAGACGATGCACGGCAAACGCCGTTCCTTTCCCGAATTTATCAGAGTGCCGCTATCACAATGACTGCGCCCGCGAGCGCGCCGAGGGGCGGCATAATCTTTGCGTATTTCCTTTTCTTCTCCCGCGCCACCGAGAGCCGCAGCTCAAAATCGGCGCAGAACATATTGCAGTTTGCTATCTGACCCTCGAGCGCGGTAGCACCGAGCGAACGCCCGAAGGAGACAAGCCGCGAGACATCGGACGGACTTAAGCCCACGGTGTTCTTCTTAGCGCAGAGCGCATCGCCCCACGCCTGCGGGAACGGTTCAAAATCACACAGTCTTATACATTCCGTGATAAACACGAGCTCTTTCAGTTCCGCAGTCGAGCCGAGTATGTCGAGCACATCGCCGACCGGACAGCAGCAGCATTCAAGCTGAGTCCGCACGACGCGCAGCATAATGCATATCTTTTCAAGCAGGTTCACGCGCAGATTCAGCATACGCGCCGCATATCCGCCCGCAAGCAGCAGTGCCGCCGCAGTCAGAACGGCTCCGATCATTCGCATAAAAATGCTCCTTCAGGTTATATATTCCGACTGTCTCACCCGTAGATTCTCCGAGCATGACGAGCTTCGAGAACACACCGGACGAAAGAAGCTCCGCCGCAGCGGGACGGTTACGCAAATCTTCATTTTTGCCGATATGGACGCTGACAAGAAAATTCACGCCCGAGTTCATGCCCTCCAAGATGCGCTTTGCCTCAGAAAGGCTGCCTATCTCGTCGCAGACGATTATCTGAGGCGAGAGGGTTCTGAGTGCAGTCAGGATGCCGACATCCTTGGGATAACCCGTCAGGACATCGGAGAAGCCGACATCGCACTGCGGGCACCCGCCGCTCGACGCGGCTATCTCTCCGCGCTCATCGACTATCGCTACGCGATAATATCTGCCGCCGGAGACGCCCGAAAGCCTGCGTGCAAGGTCACGCAGAAGCGTAGTCTTGCCTGAGAGCGGGGGTCCGGCGATAATCGCGGACACGATGCCGCGGGAAAAGAGAGACGGATATATTTCATCCGCAGCGCCCTGAACCTCGCGGGCGATACGCAGGTTTACGGACGAGATATCGCGAAACGACTTTACCGTCCCGTTCTCCGCCATGACCGCCGTCCCGCAGACTCCCGCCCTGTGCCCGTGCGCGAGGCTTATAAACCCGCTCGCCGCCGCAGCCGAGTTTGAATGGACGGAATAACCGCACATGCGTACAAAGCTCGCCTGAAGCTCCGCCGGGGTCGCCGCAAGCGCACCCGAAGAATAGACCGAGCCGGTTCTGCCGCTCCCGTAGACGAACAGCGAGCCGCCGTGCGTGACTATAACAACGGGTCTTGCGGCGCGCAGGCGTATCTCATATGCGCTCTCCTTGACGCGGTTGTCAACTCCGAGCAAAACGGCGCGAAGCCGCCCGTCAAGAAAGTCTGCCGCGCTGTCAAAGGAATCCGCCGCACGCATAATACCGCCTCCGTTTCTCTAAATAATATGAAGCCTTGTCCCCGAGTAGAACAGAAAAAAGGGGCTGTCGCATTTAGATGCAGAAAGCGGTTTCTTTGCCCCGAAGCTGTACAAAGGTACTGCAAGTGAGCAAAAAAGCGCTTAAAAGAGCAAAAACAAACTAAAACAAAGGTCATAATCCGCGTTCTCAGCCGCGAATTATGACCTTCAACCTTTTTTGCTCTTTGGTCTGCGCTAAATGCGACAGCCCCCGATATTGATTTGTTTATCTTACTTCGAGTATGTTGCTCGCGCCCGTGAAGAGATTGAAATACAGCAGCTTTTCTTCGCCGTTTTCGATGAATTTTATCTCATAGTTTCCGTCCGCACGGCTGCCGACGCACTTGACATCAAGGATATTTGCATCGGCTTCTCCGAAGGTCTCCCTGAGCACCTCAAGCTCCGCGTCGCTGTATTCTCCGGCATTGTCGGAGACGAAGAGCACGCGCCCGAAGAGGCTGTTTATCTTTGCAAGCAGCAGCTTCTGCTCCCAGGTGAATGTTAAATTATGATCGCGCAGGAAGAATACATCGGGATCGTTTAGGAACGCCCTGCCGTTGAGATGGCGGCGGAACATGCTGTTGTTTATGGCGTTCTGTGCGCTGGGCAGCTCGTTGTTTATCGACATGGAATTATAGAACTTGCCGCCGTAAGCGAGATCGACATCGCAGCTTATCCTGCACGCATCGACAACGCCGAACGAGGGACCGAGCGGTACACCGCAGCCGAGAATGAGCTTGTCGCCGACGCACTCGCGCAGGAAGTCCATCGCCTCGCACATTATCGTTCCGCGTGTTTTGTTGTTTCGCGGAGTTCTGCACTGACTGTAAAGGAAATCGAGCTTCACCATATCATAGCCCCAGTCGTTGAGCACGGTGTCAAAGACGTTTTTCAGATGCTCGCGCACCTCTGGGTTATATATATCGAGCGTATACGCGCCGCCCCACGAAATACAGCCGAGCTGGGGCTTGCCGTTCGGAGTGCGGATAAGCCAATCCGGATGCTCCTTCAATATGCGCGATTTGCCGCGCTGAACATTGAACGGCGCAAGCCATATTCCGGCAAGATAGCCCTCCCTGTGAACTGCATCGGCTATTGTTTTCATGCCGTTGGGGAAGTCCTTGCCGTTATAATCGAGCCAGTCGCCGACAAAGGGCTCGTAGCCGTCGTCAATCTGGAAGATATTGACGCTCTCCCTCGCTCTCGAAAGCCCCTTAAGGTCGCGCAGGATTATATTCTCATCTATCTTCTGGAAATAGTTATACCAAGAGGTATATCCCGTGAGTCTGTCGATGCGCTTCTTTGCGGGCAGACCCATGGCGGCAAAATATCTGTCGAACACCTCATCGTAACCGCCGACAAAGCGGACGATATCAAACATCTCATACGGCTCGCTTACCGTAAGCCCCTCGACATCCTTTTCAACGGAGAACAGATGCTTACCCATATCCGAATAAAAAACGGTATATCCGTTTCTCTCGCTCAACGAGCCGAAAAGCTCAAACTCGTCGTCGCGGCGGAGATAGGTATAGGTAAAACTGTGGAAGAAGCCCGGGCGCGGTTCATAGCGGGTAAACGCATAGTCGCCCGAGGTTATCGCCATATCTTTGGTATATTTTGTGATACCTGCGAGCGGAGTTGTTGTGGGATAGATATCCTCTGCGGACATCTCACCCGACGTCGTCCACGACTGATAGCCGTTGACGAAAAATTTTTCGTTCTTTTCATATTCGTGCCAGAATTCGAGCGACGCCGAAATGAGCGTTATCGGGCGCGAGGGAATGAGAGTCAGCTTCACTCCGCCCTCATCGTTGACGGTAACGACCGAAAAGTGCGGTCCCGAATAGCCGACCGTTTCATAGACTGCGCCGGCAAGAGAATATTTTAGTCTGAATACAGGCTTGTTCATACCGTTTCCTCCCTGTGTTTTCTGTTCCGACTCAAGTTTATCATTTTGAGACGAAAAAAACAACACTGTGGATATAAAAAAACAGCGCCGCACTCAAAAATGTGCGGTGCCGATATATTGGAACCCTTTCGGGCTTGTTTTAGTTCCTGCGGCTGAGAAGCCGCCGCTTGAGTTACATAGCAGCTTTGCTTGCTACGGAACTAAGCGCGAGAAGCATCATAAACTTGTGGAAGCTGAATTTCTTCTCCTTCTCAATCTCACCAAACAGGTCCTGTTCCATCTTGTAGTACTGCATATCCATCATATCTGTCAGTCCTTTCATTTGGTATGCTTTCATTATACTCACTTCTCACCGTTTGTCAAGTAATTTTGCACAAACGAGCGTGCTCTCATTTATACAATTTCACCAAAGAAACAGCTTTTTATAAACCGACCAGTTTGAATAATTGATTCTAACCGCATGAAAATCTTATATGCATATTGCACAATCAAAGAGCGTCAGATTGTGTATTATGACGAATTATCGAAAAATTTTTGGAATATCCTACAAAATAAGCATCAAAAGTTTGTGAGAAATGACAACAAAAATATTAAAAAAGAGCCTCCGACGCGATGTCGGAAGCTCCGGTTTGCGTTATTTCGATGAAAAGAATCAGATTTTGCCTGCCCTTTCAAGCTCTTTGTAGTTTCTTCTGATCTTGAGGGTCGTAGTCTTCGGGAACTCCTCGGAACGAAGGTCAAGCCTGTCGATGTTCTTCCATCTGGGCATATCGCGGTTGAACTGGTCAACAGCGTCTCTGACGAGCTGATCTGCCTCCTTGCCATAATCCTCATAGTAAGGATAGACCTCAGCGACTATCTTGTTGCCCTCCTGACTGACAAGTATCTCATGAATAGCGTGGCAGCGCTGAGAAAGCTTATCCTCAAGTTCCTCGGGAGAGACATTCTTGCCGTTGTTGGTAACGATAAGATTCTTCTTGCGTCCGACGAAGAAGAGGAATCCGTCCTCGTCGATTCTGCCGTAGTCGCCGGTCTTGAACCAGCCGTTGTCGAAGGCTGCGGCGGTCGCCTCGGGATCCTTATAGTAGCCCTTCATGACGTTGGAGCCACGGACATATATCTCGCCGACGCCGTCCTCATCGGGATCGTTTATCTTTATCTCATTGCACGGAAGCGGTCTGCCGACGCTGCCGGACTTATGGTTGTTCATGGTATTGGTGGTGACTGCAGGCGAGCACTCGGTTATGCCGTAGCCGTTGAGAACCTGAATACCGAGGTCATAGAGACCCTGCTCATACTCGGGATCGAGCGCAGCGCCGCCGACAACGATGAATTCAAGCTTGCCACCAAGCTGCTCGTGAACCTGAGCAAACAGCTTGCGGCGGACATCGATGCCGAATTTGAGAAGGAAGCGGCTGATCCTGATACCCTTCTTGAGAACATCCTCTCTGCCGGTCTTTCTCGCGGTCTTCCAGACGCGCTTGTAGATAGTCTCGACGACCAGCGGAACGCCTGAGAAGTTCTGAGGATGATGGGTTTGGAAATCCTTGACGAGATTCTTTATATCCACGCAGATATAGCCGTATGTTATAACAATAAACGCGGCAAAGATGGTTGCGACCCATGAGAAGGTGTGGTTAAGCGGCAGGAAGCCGACGGAATTTCCGCCCTGGAAGCATCTGCAGGAGGAAGTGACAACGGAAGCGAGGTTGCCGTGGGTGAGCATAACGCCCTTGCTCTTGCCGGTCGTACCCGATGTGAAAACTATCGTCGCAAGATCGTCAGGAGTCACAACGACATCCTTATATTCGGTGTAGCCGTCTGCAAGAAGCTTCTCGCCCTCGGCTATATACTTCGGGAAATCGGGGATATAAAGGAAGGTGTCCATGGGAGCGCCGCACTCCTTTATCTTCTCGACGGTCGGTGCATAGTGCTCGGAATAGAATATAGCTTTGCATTCGCCCTCGGTGAGCTGAACTGCCAGATCCTCTGCGGGGAGCTTGGGATCAAGCGGAACGCTGACTATCTTGCCCAGAAGGTTTGCGAAAAATGCGACTATCCACTCATACGAGTTCTCGCCGATTATGGAAACATTGCAATCTTTAATGCCGTGAGCGAACATATAAGTGCCCAGGCAGTTGATGTCATGCCAAACATCGTTGAAGGTGCTGGTCTTGATGCCGCCCTCATAATCATACATGAAAAGGGGCTGATCCTTTCCCTCTCCCACGCCGTGAATGACAAGCTCCTTTATAGTCTTGACATCGGGCACATCGTAGAATACATCCTTGTACTTTTTTTTCATTTTTCAGGTTCCTTCCCTCATATTTTATTTTCTCTGGCTTCAAACCCCGTACCCCTACAGAGTTCTGTCAATGTATAATTCTATATTATCGGACTGCAATATTTTTTACCGTACAGAAATTAATAAATATTTATATTAGTTTATAAAAAGTTTATAATTATATCAAAAATAAAAAGCCGGACGGATAGGCTTCACCTGTCGCATCCGGTTTCGGAATCTGCTTTTTTTGTTCTTGAGGGCTTGTCGAGCTTCTTATATGCAAAAAACTTGTTTGTCACAAAATTTATCGGCGTTACTATGACCGCAACTATGCAGGGCGCGATATACTCCGCAAGCTTTCTGTCGGTTATTGCGGCTCCGGACTGCCTAAGCTGCTCACCAAACATCCTCACACCCTCTTCGAGCTTCATCACATCGAGGAAAAGCCATGTCAGCAGATTGGTCAGGAACAGCCCCGAAAAAGCATATACAATATAGAGCCTGAGCAAGACCTGCCAGCCCTTCACCCCTTCTTCGCGGTTAAAGACAAGCTTGCTGTTGAGCAGATATGACGAGAGCACGCTGAGGACAAAGCCCACAATATTCGCAAGCACATAGTGTCCCCCGACAAAGATAACGGCAGCGTATGCAACATAGTTGACCATCGCGTTTATACTGCCCACAACAATAAATTTCAGATACTGGACAAGCGTATTATCGCTCTTTTTCTTCACCTTTTCGCCCTCCACGGTGCTTCAAGCATTGCGTCATCTGTTTGCGTTTAACGGCGTTTTCTTCCCTGTGCCGCCATCGGATATAAACATTGCAGGGTATCAGTAAAAATCAAGACGATGATAACATATAAGCAAAACCTTTTCAATATAAAAAGCGTATTTGACGCAGTATTTACGGTTATTTCGTTCTCTATTGTTAAATCTTTCTTAAGTTCACTAAAAGAACAAAATATGATTATGCTTATACTAAAATAGCAACATATGAAAGCGGGACAGGCTGCAAAAGACAGCCTCCGCCAAAGGGATGGAGATGCAAAGAAAACATGAAAATCAAACCGCTCAGCCGCCTTATGACCGACTTTGGCGGCTTCCTGGGTCTTGCGGAGCATGTCAAGCTCGGAATTTACGCACAGAACGCCGTCAAGGTTCAGGAGCACATAGTCAAGAAGCTCATGCGCGACAACAAGAACACCGCATACGGCAAGGCGCACAATTTTAAGGATGTTCACTCCGTTGCGGACTACCAGTCAAAGGTTCCGCTCTCGCGCTATAAGGATTATGAGGAATATATCGACCGCATGGTTGAGACCGGCGAAAGAAACCTGATAACCAAATACCGCATACACAGATATGCCGAATCCTCCGGCAGCGTGGGCAAGCCGAAGCTCGTCCCCCTCGCCGCCCGGTCGCTGTGGAACTGCCAGTGCTTCAGCTTTTCGGCTCCCGTCGGCTGCGCCGTCAAGTGGTTTCACGCGCACGGCAGGCGTCTGCCCCCGCAGAAGGGTCTGCTGACGCTTGAGATAACTCCTCACCGCCTCCCCAACGGGAAGACCTGCAGCTGCCTTTCGGGTATTCCGCTGATGTACTTAAAGCCCATTGTCAATTCGTTCGTCACCTCTCCCCCGGAGATAATGTTCCCGGAGGATGCGAGCAGAACGAATATGCAGTATTTCAAGCTGCGTTTCGCGTTGATGGACAGGGACGTCAGCTACCTGAGCACATTGATAATAACAGTCCTTGAGTCGATGATGCATTATCTTGAGGACAACTGGGAGATGCTCTGCGACGACATTGAGCACGGCACGATAAACGAGAGCATCGCGTGCCCGCCGCAGGTAAAAGAAAAGCTTATGAAGCGCATCAAGCCCATGCCCGACCGTGCCGCCGAGCTTCGCAGTGAGTTTGAAAAGGGCTTTGATACTCCCATAGTCCCCCGCATCTGGAAGAACTGCTGCTGGATGTTCGGAATGGGAGCAGGCTCGCTTGAGGTATATTCCAAGAAATTGGGCAGATATACCGGAGATCTCCCGATCCATAACATGGGCTACGGCGCGTCCGAGGATCTTGTCGCCGTGCCGATAGCACTCAACTCCAACGACTGCGTGATACTCCCGCACAACGGCTTTTTTGAGTTTTTGCCTGTCGGTGCTCCCGAGGGCACTCGCCCGCTTACCATAAGCGAGGTCAAGCCCGGAGAGGAATATGAGATAATCATCACGAATCTCTCCGGTCTCTACCGCTACCGGATAGACGATGTTGTTGAAGTTACCGGCTTTTATAAGCAGTCGCCGACCGTAATGTTCAAATACAGGCTCAACCAGGTGCTTAACATCGGCGGAGAAAAGACCGACCAGAATATGGTTGACTGGGCAGTCGAGCAGATGTGCGACCGTTTCGGCACAGTTTCCGTCGGTCACAGTGTATATCCCGACACCGAGACCACAACTCCGGGTCACTATGTCCTCTTCATTGAGACTGCCGACGAGATCGACCCCGCAAGGCGGCAGGAATTTGCTGAGGTGTTCGACGAAAATCTCAGTGCCTCGAACCTCTTCATCAGCGACGCCTGGCACGAGAAGACCCTCGGAAAGACGGAGCTTCATTTTGTGAAAAAAGGCACATACGGCAAGTATCTTGAGATGAAGAAAAATGAGGGCGCAAACCTCAACCAGCTCAAGCCCGTCGTCCTGCTCAACACCAAAGAAAAGCGCGACTTCTTCTGGGAGAATATCACCGACTGACAGTAATTTAACAGCTACAGCCACAACGGATTTCACTGTTGCGGCTGTTTTGTATTTTTGTGGTGGACTTGTATAGAGAAAATTGGAATTTATCGTGAAATCTATTAGGCTCCCCTGTAGGGGATCTGGCTCGGCGCAGCCGAGACTGAGGGGTTATTTCGCTTCGCTCAAGATATAATTTGTATAATGCGCGTCAATAAATCACGCAAATTTCGCGGGCGGATGATATCCGCCCCTACGCGATTGTGCTGATTTATAATATTGCTACAATTACTTATCACCGATATCTACACCCACCAATCCTAATTATCGCATACACATCACAAACGCAAAATCCTGCCCGTGTGAAATGCTGAAGTTTTATAGGGCAGTATGATAGAACTTAACAGAACCGAGGCATTCAATGGCAGAATGAGGCTTTTACTTTAAAGGGTCAGAGCCTTTTTTGTTTTTAGAAAATTCGCACATTCGTTATCTGCTCAAAAATCGCGTTGCAATATGATTACAACAAATACGAGAAAGCCGACTGTTAATGCGCAATATAAACAGCAAGGCGATTATCTTATTTCTTGCATGAGAACAAGAGAGCCAAAAGAAATACATTCAGAAACGCAGGCAATATCTAAAGACATAAATTAAAATGAGTGAAAAGATAAGCCCTTTCACTCGTTTTTTCATAATTATTATTTCAATCCTCATCGCACCGATAATATGCTGAGAAACTCACAAATCAGCGACTAATAAACGAAGATATTTATGAGCCTGTTCCTTCGTGCAGTCGTATTTCTTTATTGTTGCCCACTGCCATACAAGAAACAATGTATTGCTGTAATGGTCTGCAAGCAGTTCATTCGGAATAACTTTTTGCGTTGCTTCCGGACAGATTTTAAATATACAACGCATTTTGTTATTCAGAAAATTTCTGAAACTTGAAAACATATATCCAACCTCGCTGTTATGCAAGAGAATCTTGTGTATGACATCTTCATTTTGCATTGTAAAATCATAAATCCGATCAAAATAAAGGTACAACATTTCATTTTCTTCAGCGTGATGATACTCGTTAAGACCCACCTGTTCTGTGAGCGTCTGCCAACAGTAGCCAAGCAAATCATATTTATCATCAAAGTAATTATAAAATGTTGCACGGGGATATT
>CAVFAN010000017.1:0-50814 GCA_963620555.1 bacterium | reverse complement strand
GACCACCACTGTTCCGGTGGTTCCCGAGGCGGACAACAGGTTCGAGTTCAAAGAGAGTGTCGGCAGCGCTGAATATGCCGGCGGATTCCATTAATGGAATTCACTGCAAAAATTGCAGATTTGACGGTAGGTATCTCCTGCACGCATACTCTCGTGAGGGATATGTGTGAGGAGTACCTCACCGACGAAGCCCCGATGTTTCACATCGAGGCTTCCGAAGAGCATCAGGAGAAGCTCAGAAATTATTTTCTGGGCTTCTCTGAAGTCTTTTCCGATGATTATATTGAGTCCCTGACTCTTTATGACAGCTTCTGCGGAAAAATCCTCGCCTATGACGCGGCGGCATTCCATGCCGCACTCATTTCCTTCGACGGCGAGGGCGTCGCCTTTGCGGCTCCCAGCGGAACCGGCAAAACAACGCATATCAGGCTTTGGCAGCAGCTCTACGGTGCTCGCGTTGAGGTCATAAACGGCGATAAGCCCGTGTTCACCTTCAGAAACGGCGCGATGCTCGCCTCCGGTATGCCGTGGTGCGGCAAGGAGGGCTGGAGTCTTAACAAGACCGTGCCGCTTCGCGCTGTGTGCTTTATTGACCGAGCCCCCAAAAACAGCATGGAGCTGATGACCGATAACGGCAGCAAAATGCACCGCCTCTTTGAACAGCTCATGATGCCCGACGATGAGGGCTCACAAATGATACAGTATCTTGATTTTGCAAATAAGCTGATAAACACCGTCCCGTTCTATCTTCTGCGCTGCAACATGAACCCCGATGCCGCGCAGACCGCGCACGACGGTATTTTCGGCATAGAAAAATGAGGGCTTACTATGAAAATAAAAAACGGATTTTATATGACGGAGATAGGCACCGACTATGTTGTGATTGCCAGCTCTCCGGAGGCAAAAAACATTTTCAGCGGTATGCTGCGCCTGAACGAGACGGGCGCATTCCTCTGGAAAAAGCTCATTGACGGCGCAGACGAGGAGCAGCTTGTTGCTGCGGTTTCTGCGGAATACGGCGTATCACGGGAAATCGCGGCGAATGACACTGCGGAGTTTCTCGCCACCATCTGCTCCGCCGGCTTTATCGAGGAATAATTATGGGCAGCCCTATTCCGTATGAGACTGTTATCGCCGCTGCGGGCAGCGTTGTTATAGAGCCGCTCGGCGTCAGTATGCTCCCTTTTTTAAAAGAGGGCAGGGACTCCGTTCGCCTTGTCCGCCCGTCCGCCGCGCCGCGCAAATATGATATCGTACTCTACCGCGTGCGGGATGAATATGTGCTTCATCGCATTATCGGCTTTGACGGCGACAATTATATAATCTGCGGCGACAACTGCCGCGGCTGGGAGCGCGGTCACGGGCGAGGGGATATAATCGCCGTCGTCGATGAGATTTACAGAAACGGCAAGCCCGAAAAGCCGCACTGCCTCAAAAATCAAATCTATGAGCGCCTCTGGTGCTCGTCAATATTAAAAAGAATAGTCATGAAGCTGAAAGCGCAAAACTAAAATGCCGGAATTTGAAAAAATCCGGCATTTTTATTTTTTAATTCCGTTACAAGCAGACTTTTTTGTATATTTTTCATATAATGAGAAGTGTGGTGCACTTTTTGTGCATAGTGAAAGGTAAATACAGGAGGTAGAAAATGAAAAAGGTATTAAAGTCTGCTCTGGCACTTTTGCTGACTCTGACGCTCGTCTTTTCGGCGTTCGCTCTCGGCGGTGTTTTTGCCGAGGAAGCCGAGCCGCTGAGCAGCTTCGCCGTTTCGGCAAAGGGAAGCGGAGAAAATTCATCCGAGCTCGGCACCGTCTCGTGGTGGAAGAGCGATGTTGACGGCAAGTACTATATGTTTATGCCGTCAAAATCGGATCTGTCCTCTATAACGGTCTGGTTCACCGCATCCGGCGATGTGATGTGCGGCGATGTCAAGCTCGAAAACGGCGCGGCAACAACCGCCTTCGCAAACGGCGGCGAGTTTGTCCTCACGGTCGGGGGAAAGAGCTACACCGTTGTGTTCCTCAACTCAAGCAAGCTCCCGACAATGTTTATCAACACTCCCGAGGGTGGTCTGGACAGAATCCACGCCGACAAGGAGTACAAGGAAAAGGGCTGCACGATGCTTGCCATCAACTCAAGTGGCTCGGTGGATTACAATGCCGAGCTCGCTTCAATGAAGGGCAGAGGCAACTCGACCTGGAACGCTCCCAAAAAGCCGTATAACATCAAGCTTGACAAGAAAACGAAGCTTTTCGGCATGGAAAAAGCGAAGAGCTGGTGCCTCATCGCGAACTACGGTGAAAACACCCAAGTGAGAAACCGACTCGTTTATACCACGGGAGCCTTGGCAGGTATGACTGAGACTCCGGACTGCACGAATATCGATCTCTATGTCAACGGCGAATACATGGGCGTTTATCTCATAACCGAAAAGGTCGAAATAAACAGCAACCGAGTCGATATTTTTGACTTGGAGGAGGCAACGGAAGAAGCAAACGAGGGCGTCGATTTGTCAACGCTTTCACCTCTCGGCGTTCGCGGTAAATTCAGCGGATATCTTGAAAATACACAGAAATGGTATGATATTCCCAACAATCCGGAGGATATTACAGGCGGATATCTCCTTGAGCTTGACTTCAGCGAGAGATACGAAGCTGAGGCAAGCGGCTTTGTGACAGAAAATTCACAGAGCGTTGTTATCAAATCACCGGAGTATGCCTCGGAAGCACAGGTGAGTTACATCAGCCGATATTGGCAGGAGTTTGAGGACGCGCTGTATAGCAGCGACGGATATAATGCGCAGGGAAAAACCATATCGGACTATATCGACATGACCTCCTTCGCAAGGGCATATTTAGTTCAGGAATGGGCGAGTAACTGGGATGTTGGCCTGTCAAGCACATATTTCTACAAGGATCTTGGCGGCAAGCTGGTCGCAGGTCCGCTTTGGGATTTTGACGAATCTCTCGGCAATGCCCGCGGCGCGAGAGACGGAGTTGATTTGACGGATCCCCAAAATATCCACGCAAAGACAAGAAATCTGTTCTACGATTCGCTTATGGGCAGCAATGATGTTAAGGCTACTCCAAACATTTTTGCCCTTGCTTACAGGCATGCGGATTTTGCACAGACCGTTGAAGAGCAGATGCGGGAAAGCCTTTTGCCTGCAGTAAAAGAGCTGATGGAAAGCAGATTTGATGCCTATGTGGAAAGTGTGCGCGCCTCGGCAACGATGAATGCAATACGCTGGAACACATATGAGACAACTGATATTGAGACAATTGAAACGCAGTATAATGAAGAGGTGGAGTCGGTTCGCAGCTTTATAAACACAAGAACTCCGTTCTTAGAAGAGACTCTCACGCTCAAGAACGAGGGCTTCACAATTGCTCATATCCCGTCGCAGAAGCGCACCGGCTCTGAGATAACCCCCGAAGTCACCGTCAAGTGCCTCGACAGAGTGCTGACCGAGGGCGTTGACTACACAGTCGTTTTCTCAGACAATGTTGCTAAGGGTACCGCTACAGTCACAGTCACCGGTATGGGCGACTATGAGGGAGTGACCGCGACGACCAACTTCAAGATAATCAATATCTCCGATCCGCTTGATTGGACAGGCGGCTCGGGCGAAGCGAGAGCTAAAGAAAATCTCAGCAAGATGGGTGCTCGCTTTGTCGACGGCGTTGAATTGCTTCTTTATTACATAGTTAAGCCGTTCCAGAAATAACAACAAAAATGATGCTGTCGCATTTAGCGCAGACAAAAGAGCAAAAAAATAACAACAAAAATGATCCGCTGTGGTTTTTCACAGCGGATCTTCTTTTTATAAAAACAGTGTGCACCCTGACTGACGGAAGCGCTCAATCATCTCATGCGCCTTTTCAATGCTTATCCCAAAATAATCGCACAGGCACTCGATGCACATGCATTCTTTCGCGCCGCGGTTGACCATCTTGCGGTGGAAGCCGATGTCGTCATTTGTCAGCAGCTTTGAGCATTTTATGCAATATGTCATTTTTTTAATTTGCAGATGAAGCAGGCACAGTCATGCGCCTCAAGATGCAGCTGCATGAACTCCTTCTTGACTCCGATGCACTCGCCAGTGAATGCGTCGGTCATTTCAAGCCCGTAGCCGGAGGCGGCGGTTATGCCTATATTTTCAAAATAGAAAGGAACACCGCACTTGCCCTCGCTGAAATTGACGAAAAGAAGGGCGATTTCATTGTTTGAAAGGAGCTTTGCAAATACTATCTTGTCGTCCCAGCTCCTCGTCGCAACGAATGCCGGACGGGATTCCTCATCCTGATTGATTCTGATGAGCCTTTCATTCTTGACGAGGTCAAGGCAGAAGTCGTTCATATTCCTCAGGTCGCCGCCGAGCATCAGCGGGGACGAGAACATGCACCAGAGGGCGAACTGCGTTTTGTAGTCGGTGTCCGAGCAGCCGATCGAGCCGACATTGCCCTTACCGTACATGCCGACGGTGAGCATATCGATGTCGTTGAAGCACCCGGGCGCGGAATAGGCGAGGTTGTCTATTTGGCTGAGCGCGATATCGGCAAACGAGCGGAAATTGTCGTTTATGTCGCCGGTCGAGCGGTACATATGCGCGCCTGCCGAGCGAATCCAGCTGCCGACCTCGTCGTTGCCCCAGTTGCAGGCGGAGAACAGGATCTCGCGTCCGCAGGCTCTGAGCGCCATACCCATTTTTCTGTAGAGCAGAGGACCGTTCGCGCTGTCCGGCTTGTAGCAGAAGTCATATTTCAGGAAATCCGCACCGTATTCGGCAAAGGTCTCGGCGTCGAGATATTCATGGTCAAAGCTGCCAGGATAGTCGGCACAGGTGCGCGTTCCGGCGCAGGAATACATGCCGAATTTGAGCCCCTTGCTGTGGACATAGTCGCTGACCGCCTTCATCCCGTTGGGGAACTTCTCCTCGTCGGGGACTATCTTTCCTGTCTGAGGGTCGCGCTCGCGCTTGCTCCAGCAGTCGTCGATGACAAGATACTCGTATCCGCAGTTGCGCAGACCGAGCTCGACCATCTTGTCGGCAGTCTCTTTAATGAGCTGTTCGTTGATATTTTCGCCGAATGTGTTCCATGTATTGAAACCCATAGGCGGAGTTTTTGAAAGCATTCGATCACTCCTCGGTGAATTTTTTTCAACACTATCTTATCATAAGCCTTCATCAGAGGCAATAAAAATCTGCCGCACCCACAAAGGACACGGCAGGTTTTTATTTCATTTTGTTAAGCTGTTCCGAAAAGCTTGAGGATGAGCTGGAAAACAGCGTCAACTATCTGCTTGCTCAGCCCGTGCTCCTCAAGGAATCTGAGGATGTCGCCGACAAACTTCAAAAAAGTCTGAAACAGCTCCATTGCGCCCTGACCGCCGGCCTGGATCTTTGTGAAAATTTCGATGATCTGGTTAATAAGCGCGGTAATAAATTCCATGATATTGTGCCTCCCTTTTTTGTGTTCATATGAATTAACAAAATATTAACATATTTTGTCCGCAAAAGCAATAGATAAATCAGAAAAAACACCCTCCGTGCAGCTCGATTTTTCGTCACTTTGCCCATGTATAAAAATATTTATGGCGAAAAATATCAAATTCCGTCGGTATAAAAGACAAAACAGACAGCGGTTAAGCTGCCTGTTTTGCCAAAAAGGAGTCAATTTTCAAAAAAGAAGTCAATCGATAATTGTCTTTTGTGTATCTGCCTTATTTGATAAGACCGAGGATAGCATCAAAGATAGCCTTGACGATAGCCTGCGCATCAATAGAAGAGCCGGCGATCTCGAGGATCTTCTCAATCATCTCGAAAATAGGTGCTAACATGTGCGGTGTCCTCCCTTCTCCCTTGATAAGACAATTGCTTGTCCCTTACATTTAGATTATAACACCATAATTTCAATTGTCAAAAGGAAGAAGTGCTTTTTGGCGGGATTATTTGACATTTTTTACTATATGATAAACCGTTTATAAACAAGATTTATAAAAATAACACAATTTTTTCTGAATATATATTTTGATCTGTCCGACCGCTAAATATCTGCCCTAAGCAGGCGATTGTCTAAATGTCTTGACAAAACAGACGGCGGTTGATACAATGAACAAGTCGATTTTAAGTATTGCGAGGATGTCTGTAATGATTTTTTATCGTTTGTTTTATATAATAATCTGGCCGCTGTTCAAGCTGCTCTACCACCCGCGTGTGCTTGGCAGGGAGAATATTCCCAAGGACGGCGCTGTTATCCTCGCCGGCAACCACACGAGCAATCTCGACTGCGTGCTGGTGGCAACGAGCATATGGCGGCAGGTTCATTTTATGGCGAAGGATGAGCTTTTTCACGGCGGATTGAGATTTTTCTTCCGCGGCCTCGGCACTATTCCCGTTAACAGGCGTATCCGCGACGCCTCCGCACTCAGCGAGGCGCAGGGAGTGCTTGACAAAGGCGAAATTATCGGGATATTCCCGGAAGGCACGATAAACAAGACGGATGCGACTCTTTTGCCCTTTAAGCCCGGAGCTGCGCGGATGGCAGCGAGAAGCCATGCGGTTATTGTTCCGTTTACGATACGGGGCGGCTACAATATAGTCGGAAAGCGCGTGGAGATAAAGTTTTATCCGGCAATCGACACTGCGGGCAAGGATGCCCTGTCCGTGGGTCACGAGCTTGAAAATGCAGTAAGAGGGGGACTTGAAGATGGAAGAAAATAAAGAGACGGGCTTTAGGGTGATAACCGCCTTTATAAAGCCCGCGATGAGATTACACTTTTTGCCCAAGGTAGTCGGGGCTGAAAATATTCCGGAGGAAGGCGCAATAGTCATCGCCGGAAATCATAAAAATATCCGCGATCAGTTTCTTGTGTTTCTCGCAACGAACCGAGTTATCAGATATATGGCAAAGCGCGAGTATTTTGACGGTGCGCTCGCTCCGATATTCAGGTGGGCGGGGTGTATCCCAGTCAACCGCGACGGTTTTGATGCCGCGGCGGTCAGAAGCGCGATAAAGGTGCTCAAACGCGGCGGTGCGGTAGGCATATTCCCGGAGGGCACGCGCAACAGGACGCAGGCACAGCTGCTTGAGTTCAAGCCCGGAGCAGTGGCGATAGCACAGAGGGGCGATGCGCTGATAGTGCCGTTCGCAATAAGCGGAGAGTACAAAATAAACGGAAAACTCAAAATTTCATTCGGCGAGCCGTTTTCACCGAAGGCGATGAGTGTTGAAGAAGCGACCGAAAAATTGTACGGTGCGGTATCAGATTTGCTGAATAACAAATAAAACGCCTCGAATCGAACAAAAAACGACCGATTTCAAAAAAAATTTGGCATTTTGCATTGAATTTTTATTGCTGCTGTTCTCCAATTTGTTGTGGTTTTTCCGTTGACTTTTGGCATATATTGTGATACAATCCAATCGTAGGAGATTATACCCTGCGCGAATTGGCGCGAATCTTCAAAAAAATCGAACATTTGTGTTGACAAACCGAATATTTGTGCTATAATTAGAGACAGAAAGAACAAATGTTCCGATTTTTTGTAAGGAGGAAGCAAAAATGACAAGTACATTCATAATCGTTTCGATTCTCGAAGTTGCCGCCGTGGCTCTTATAATAACAGGCTTTGTGTTTGAGAAAAAGCTGATTAATTTTGAGGAGAAGCTTGAGACAGCTCTTGCAAAAAAGATCGCTCATTTTCTCTGCACCAACAGGTATACCAAGGCTTATTTTGTCAAGGATAAGAAGACCGCTCAGTGCCGCAGCGCAGCCAAGACCGCCATTGAGTCCGAGACTGTCTCTCCGACTCCCGGCAGAAAGGGCAACAGAGTTGCCTGATTCTTTTGAAAATCGCATAGGTTTGACCGCCCTGCTGTTTAGGCAAGGCGGTCTTTTTCACTTTAGCGGTCTTATGGAATGTCAGCAGCCACAGCCGTTGTTGCAGCCACAGCCGCAGTCCGAAGCTCTGGAAACGCCATTATTGCAGCCGCAGCCCGTGTCACAGAGCAGAAGGATGATGATAAGGAATATGCACCAATTGTTTGAGCAACCCATCGTTTTGCCTCCTCTTCAGTTACTGAGAAAGTGTGCCGCAGTTTTGACTCGAGCACCGCTTTCATCAACATATTATGAAGCGCCGCATTTTGCGGTTACACTTTTTGCACTCAAACATAATTTTCTTTTCTCTGACATAAACTAACAGGAAGCCGGAGGTGTTCTGTATGTTGTTTGACAAGAACGGAGAAGTGGTGAGCTACGACGGGTCGGATATCCTCTGCGACGAGCTCATATGCGCGGATGAGCATATCGACCCTTCTTATTATATGAGCCGAGTCGGGGTTCGGAGCGGAAAATCGAAGAAAACAGGCGATAGACGCAGCAAATCAAAGCGCGGGCGAGATAATTAAAAGCAGCTTGCCGCAGGGGCGATTTCTGACCTTTCCTGACTTTTGACTGCCGTTTCCGAAAAGCTTATAATTAAACAAAGGTCAAAGAAAGTCAAAGACAGAAAAGAGGTGCCGACAATGAGTCTTAGCAGTCAGATAACGGGTATGATACTCGAAATGCTCGGCAGCAGCGGGACTGTCGAAATACAGCGTAACGAGCTTGCGCAGACGGTTGGGTGCGTCCCGAGCCAGATCAACTATGTTATCGCCTCGCGCTTCACGCCGGAGCAGGGCTATATTGTCGAGAGCCGCAGGGGCGGCGGAGGATATATAAGAATAAGGCGTGCGGCGATGGAGCCCGATCAGAAGGTCATGCACGCGGTCAACGCTGTGGGCGATAAGCTCGACGAGCGAACCGCCCGTGCGCATCTGGCGGAGCTTGTCGGCACGGGCGTTGTTGATAAGCACGCCGCCATGCTGATGCTCAGTGCCGTGTCGGACAACTCCCTGCGCCCCGCCTCCGTTCGGGACAGGGACGCCGTCAGGGCGTCGGTATTCAAACAGCTGCTGCTCGTTGAAATGGGCAGAAACGGATAAAGGAGGAAGGACATATGCTTTGTCAGAACTGTGGAAAAAATGAAGCGACAACTCACATAAAACAGGTCATAAACGGCGATACCGCCGAACGCCATCTCTGCTCAGAATGTGCCGAGCATCTCGGCTACGGCGATGCATTTTCGGGCTTCGGCTTCGATGTTGCCGGACTTTTCGGGAATTTCTTCGGCGATGCCGTCCATTCGCTCGGTGCGCCGCGAAAGGTCGTGCGCTGCCCGAAATGCGGCTTTTCGTTCAACGATATCGTGCGCGAGGGCAGAGTCGGCTGCGCGGAGTGCTATAAGGTGTTTTATAATGAGCTCAAGCCCTCGCTCCAGCGCATACACGGTCAGATTCGCCATAGCGGTAAGATAGCATCGACCGCCGAGCCGGTCAGCGAGGAAGAGGCAAAAACAGACGAAAAAGAGGAGCTGAAAAAGCAGATGGACGAAGCAGTTGCCGCGCAGAACTTCGAGCTTGCGGCGCAGCTTCGCGACAGGATTAAAGAGCTTGAGGGAGGGGACGAAAATGAGTAAATGGTATGTTGATAAGGGCGAGCAGGGCGATATAGTCCTGAGCACCCGCGTGCGTCTTGCCCGCAACCTTGAGGAGTTTCCTTTCCCATGCCGCCTCGATACGGCAAGCAAAATAAAGGTCAACGAAAAAGTCCGCGACGCACTGTTTTCATGCGTGCCTGAGCTTGGGCTCCACTATGTCACAATGGATTCACTCAGCCGCGAGCAGGCGATATCTCTCGCCGAACGCCATCTGATAAGCCCCGAGTTTGCCTCCGTCCGCGAGGGCAGGGCACTCATGCTCACTGAGGACGAGACAGTCGGTATCATGCTCTGCGAGGAGGATCATATCCGTGTCCAGGTCATGAAGGCCGGACTTGCGCTCATGGATTGCTATGTCCTTGCCGATAAAATAGATTCCGCGCTCGACAAGAAGCTGAATTTTGCGTTTGACGAAAGACTCGGTTATCTGACCCAGTGCCCGACGAATCTCGGCACAGCCATGCGTGCGTCAGTCATGCTGCATCTGCCTGCACTCAGAAGGAGCGGACAGCTTGCGGTTCTCAGCTCTACTATATCCAAGCTCGGGCTTACTCTGCGCGGCGCATACGGCGAGGGCAGGGAGTCACGCGGCGACATCTATCAGTTGAGCAATCAGATAACCCTCGGCATAACCGAGCAGGCGGCGATAGAGAATCTCCAGTCGATAACCCGCCAGCTCATCACCCAGGAACGCGCGGCGGCGGAGCGTATGTGCGCCGATGTGGCGATGCAGGATAAAATATACAGGGCTCTCGGAATTTTGCAGAGTGCGCGTGTGCTGAGCTGCGATGAGATGATGGATCTCATTTCCCTCGTGCGCCTCGGCTCGGCAAGGGGAATCCTTGACATACCGACGGAAAAGCTCAATGAACTGCTCGTCAATATGCAGCCCGCCACCATAAGCGCGGCGAACGGCAGACATATCGATGCGCGGCAGAGAGACTGCCTCAGAGCTGACGCGGTGCGCGGGGCGTTGTCCTAAAATACCGCCGATCAACATATATAAAAACATATATCTTTCGATTTGACGGCAATTTTCCGGCAATAATCTTTATTGTACGGTTCGCCGCGGAAAGGAATGATGATATGTATAAGTTTACCGGCTTTACGCAGAAAGCAAACGGTGTGCTCAACGCAGCCATTGAATATGCGGAGAATATGGGTCACACATATGTCGGCAGCGAGCATCTTCTGCTCGGTCTGCTGACTCAAAACGGCGGGATAGCCTATACCGTTCTGATAAACAAAAAGCTTACCGCCGGAAAGGTCGAGGACGCTGTCAGAAACAGCATCGGCTTCGGCGTGCCGACGGTGCTGACTCCGGGCGATTTCACGCCCAGGTGCAAAAATATTATCGAGAGTGCGATGCTTCAGGCGCGGGATATGGGTCACACATATGTCGGCACGGAGCATCTTCTTATCGCCATGATAAAAGAGGGCTCGAGCGCGGCAACCGCCGTTATGACCCGCCTCGGCGTGTCACCGCAGGAGATTTTGCAGGAGCTTTTAAAAGCGTTCGGCTCGGCGTCCGGCAAAGATTCCGGAAAGCCGGAGACGGTCAAAAAGCCCGGCGGCAGAACGGATACGCCGACCCTCAATCAATATGGGCGCGACCTGACCTCATTTGCCGCAGCGGGCAGAATTGACCCGGTTATCGGCAGGCAGAAGGAGATAGAGCGCGTCATTCAGATTCTCTCGCGCAGAACGAAGAATAACCCTTGTTTGATAGGAGAGCCGGGAGTCGGCAAGACAGCGATTGCCGAGGGGCTCGCGCTGAAAATTGCCACGGGCGAGGTGCCCGAACTGCTTAAGGGCAAGCGCATAATCTCGCTCGACCTCACGGGCATGGTCGCCGGCACAAAATACAGGGGCGACTTTGAAGAGCGCGTCAAATCCGCCATTGAAGAAGTTTCAAAGGCGGGCGATGTAATTCTCTTTATTGACGAATTGCATACGCTTATCGGCGCAGGCTCGGCGGAGGGCGCGGTTGATGCCGCAAATATTTTGAAGCCCGCGCTTGCCCGCGGCGAGATGCAGGTCATCGGCGCAACCACGCTCGAGGAATACCGCAAGCATATCGAAAAGGATGCCGCACTTGAGCGCCGCTTTCAGCCGGTCACGGTCGGCGAGCCGAGCGAGGATGAGACGGTCGCAATACTCATTGGCATCAGGGATAAATACGAGGCGCACCATAAAGTCAGAATAACCGACGGCGCGATAATGGCGGCGGTGAGAATGTCGGTGCGATATATCGGCGACAGATATCTGCCCGATAAGGCGATAGATTTAATAGACGAGGCGGCGGCGCGTGTCAGACTCAGCGCGTTTACGGCGCCGCCCGATCTCAGGGATATGGAGGACAGACTCCGCGCCCTCGCCGAGGAAAAAGACTCGGCGGTGAATTCGCAGGAATTTGAGCACGCCGCGCAGATACGCGACGAGCAGAGGAAGCTGAGCGACGAGCTCGAACGCGCAAAGCACAGCTGGCGCGAGGAATCGAGCAAGAGGATAGGCGAGGTCACAGCCGATAATATAGCCGAAATAGTCTGCGCGTGGACAGGGATACCCGTCTCGCAGCTGACTCGGGCGGAGAGTGAACGCCTGCTCCGTCTCGAAGATGAGCTGCACCGCAGAATAGTCGGTCAGGATGAGGCTGTCAGCGCGGTCGCGAGGGCGATAAGGCGCGGCAGAGTCGGGCTCAAGGACCCCAAACGCCCGACTGGCTCGTTTATTTTCCTCGGTCCTACAGGAGTCGGCAAAACGGAGCTCTGCAAAGAACTCGCCGATTTGCTCTTCGGCGATGAGAACGCGATGATAAGGCTCGATATGTCCGAATATATGGAGAAGCACACGGTTTCAAGGCTTGTCGGTTCGCCGCCGGGATATATCGGCTATGACGAGGGCGGTCAGCTGACAGAAAAGGTTCGCCGCAAACCGTACAGCGTCATTCTTTTTGACGAGATGGAAAAAGCGCACCCCGATGTTTTCAATATGCTTTTACAGATACTTGACGACGGCATACTGACCGATTCGCAGGGGCGCAGGGTCGATTTCAAGAACTGCATTATCATAATGACCTCGAATGTTGGCGCAAAGCTTATTTCGGGCAGCGGAAAGTCATTGGGATTCTCATCGGAGCGCAGCAATATCCCGAGCTATGACCGCGTGCGCGAGCTTGTGATGAAAGAGCTCAAGAACACATTCAGACCGGAATTTTTGAACCGCGTTGACGATATAATCGTTTTTCGTCCGCTCGAAAAGCAGGATATATTTGAAATTGCACGCAGGATGCTCGATGCGCTCTCAAAGCGCGTGGCGCAGTTGGATATAACCCTGACCTTTGGCGAATCGGCGGTGAAAAAGACGGCGGACACGGGCTTTGACCCGGTCTACGGCGCGAGACCGCTTAAGCGTGTCATTCAGCAGCAGATCGAGGATAAGCTCTCGGAGCAGATGCTCGAGGGAAAGGTAACAACCGGCAAAAAGTATGTCTGCAAAGCCGAAAACGGCGAATTCGTTTTTAAGGAGCAGACGGAGAAAACAGAGTCGGAAACTGAATGAAATCACCCCGAAGGCACAAGCTTTCGGGGCATCTTTATGTGGACTATTTACAGAGCTTCTGCTATACTTAGAAAAAACGGCAGGAGGCGCAGAATGGACAGGACAGAAAAGATAATACAATATCTTATTGATAAATATTCGCCGTCGGTGCTGATATCCTACGGTTCGTTTGCCGACGGCTCGGCGAACGCGGGCAGCGACTACGACGCGCTTTTAGTCTATGACGGGTGCGAATGTCACGACGGCTCAATTATTGACGGCACACCGCTCGATGTGTTCTGCTATTCGTCGGCAACCTTTTCGGGCGACTATGACCCGGAGAAATATCTCGCCGCGTTTGACGGAAAGATAATTATTGACACTGACTCCCTCGGGCAGAGCATAAAAAATAAAGTGCGCAGCTTCATTGAAAATGCGCCGAAGAAAGACAAGGACGAGCTGCGGCATGAGGTCGAGTGGTGCAGGAAAATGCTCATAAGGAGCGGGCGGAACGATGCCGAGGGATTTTTCAGATGGCACTGGGTGCTCACGGACAGCCTCGAAATTTATTTCGACATCATCGGCAGATACTATTACGGACCGAAAAAATCGCTCCGCTATCTCGGCGAGACCGACAAAAACGGCTTTGCCCTATATGAAGCCGCTCTGCGCGAGTTCACGCCCGAAACGCTCGAAAAATGGATAGCTCATCTTGAGACGGTATTCAATGAACGGTACGAAAAGTAAAACATCCTCCGTGTGTATCACCATACGGAGGATGTCCTATTTTATTCAGTTATTCAGCCATTGCAATGAATCTCTTGAGATTCTCAAGCCCGATTTCGATGCCCGTGAGTGTCTGCTCGATGCCCTCGAATTCGATGCTGACATATTTGTCGTAGCCCGTACGCTTGAGGATACCTATGCACTGAGCCACGGGGATGTTGCCGTGACCTATCACCGCGCCGCGCAGGTAGTTTCCGGCTCTGCTGCGGAAGAAGCCGCGCCCGGGATCGGGCTGCGAGCCGCTCTTGATGTGAAAGTCCTTGGCGTGAATATGCTTTGCGTATTTTGCGACCCTGCCTACCGCCTTGTCCGAAGGGTCGTCGGCGCAGGCGAAGTTGCCCATGTCAACAAGCAGACCGAAGTTCGGGTTTGCGACTCCCGTGACGAGCTTTTCGACGCGGCCGCTGTCCTGCGCAAAATATCCGTGGTTTTCAACCATAGTCGAGATGCCTTTTTCTTCGGCATATTCGGTCACTCTGCGGCAGCCCTCGATGAGCGTGGGCAGTGCCTGGTCGAAGCCGCAGTATGCGCTCTGCGGCGCGTTGAAGCCGCCTGTCGCGTCGTGTCGCATACCCGACGCGCCGAGTATCTCCGCGATATCAACCTGCCTGAACAGGCGTTCGCATTCCTCGTCGAGCGGGCGGTTGAGAAGCTCCGCGCCGATGGTGTAGTTGACTATCGGCAGGTTGTTTCTCTCGCTCTCGTCGCGCAGACGCTTGGCGTATTCTTCGGCTGACATTCCGTCTTCGGGCATAAGGTCGATAAATTCGATTCCGTCGAAGCCCATCTCTTTGACCTTGCTTATGAGCCGGAGCTGAGTCAGCTCTCCGCTCGAAAGCATCGGCTGAAAGCTGTAGCTGCTGACGCAGGTTTTCATTTTGTTCACCTCAGTCCATGTATCCTTTGAGGAAGCTTACTGCGTTTCCGATATCCTTTTCGGGGTCGTCGCCGACCTCGCGCTCTATCGTCAGGAAGCCCCTGTAGCCGATGTCGTTGAGCGCGGCGAGATATTCATCCCACTTGACGCTGCCCTCGCCGAGCGGCACTTCTTTAAACGAATCGCCCGTGACGAGCGGATCTTTCTTTATGCCGTAGACTATCTCGGGGTCTTTATAGAAAATCTGAATACCGTCCTTGGCGTGGGTGTGGACTATGTAGTCACGCAGGTTATAGACCGCTTTTGCGGGGTCGTCGCCGGTGACCATAACAAGATTCGCGGGGTCGAGGTTGACCGCGACGCCCGTCGAGCCGAGTGAGTCGAGGAACTTCTTTAGTGTTGCCGAGGTCTCGGGACCTGTCTCAATCGCAAAGTGCGCGTCGAGGCTGTCCGCAAAGCGGGAGAGTTCAAAGCACGCCTCCTGCATGATTTTATATCTCTCGTGGCTGCTGTCCTCGGGCACAACGCCGATGTGGGTCGTGACGATATCCGTGCCGAGCTCCTTTGCAAGCTCGATGATTCTCTTTGACTTCTCGACTCGCCACGGATTTTCGTCCCTGTTGCCGAAGCCGCCGCCGAGGTCGCCGCAGAGAGCGGAGATAACGAGTCCGTTGTCCTCAACGAGCCTGCGGAAATCCGCACGCTTGGAGCCGACAAGCTCCTCGGGAGACATCTCGCCGCTGGTGGCATAGACCTGGATGCCCTGCGCGCCGACCTTGGCAGCCTTTTTGACCGCCATCGGGATGTCCGTGCGGAAGCTGTTGATAATAACGCCTATTGGAAATTTCATGGTAGCACCGTCCTTAAATGTATTTTTACAAGGCAATGATAACAAAAAAACGGTGGATATTCAAGAGAAAAAAGCTTTAACTAAAAACTTGTTTATATCTTTAGCGAATTAAAAATATCTTTTAATAGACTATAATATTGAAAGACAAATAATTATGATATAATAAAAATGAAGGCGAGATGTGAGAATGATGAAAAAGGTCGGGATAATTACATGGCATTATTGCAATAATTATGGAAGTTTTTTTCAGGTTTTCGCGCTTCAGAGCTTTGTTGAAGGCCTCGGGTATGAGACAGAGATAATAAATTACAGAAAGCCCGGAAATTCGTTAGTGAAAAAGGCTGTTAAGAGAGCGATATATTTGTCCGAAAAGCTGACGCCGAGCTGGCTTGTCGCCGTGCTGCGTAAAATATTTGGCTCAAGTGAGATTTTCGGCTTCAAATTCTGGTCTGCGCGCAACAGAATGCTCAGAAGAACAGAACTCACATTTGATAAAGAAAAGCTCAAAAAAAAGGCGGGAAACTATCACGCCGTTATCTGCGGCAGCGATCAGATATGGGCACCGCGCGGGCTCGACACAGCCTATATGCTTGATTTTGTGCCTGACGGCGTGAGAAGAATATCCTACGCCGCAAGCATCGGATTCAATTATATTCCCGATGAGCTGAAGGATACATATAAAAAATATATTTCTCGCTTGGACAGCGTGTCTGTCCGGGAGGAGACCGGCGTGAGGCTTCTCGCAGAATGCTGCGGAATTTGCGCTGAGGATGTGCTCGACCCGACCTTCCTTGTTGATCGCAGCATTTGGGAAAGCCTCGCGGCAGAAACGCTTGGCGAAGAAGATTTTATATTCTGCTATTTTCTCAATCCTGCTCACAAGTATAAATCCGCAGTGACTGCCGCTGCAGGACAGCTCGGATGCAGTATAACGGGCGTCAGCGCCAACGATAAGGATGCCGAGTGGCTCGAACTCAACAACGACATAACGCCTGAGGCGTTTCTGGAGCGGATCAAAAAGGCAAGAGCGATATTTACCGATTCTTTTCACGGAACGGCTCTGTCGCTGATACTGAACAAGGATTTCTATGTTTTTGAAAGGTTTGAGAGTTCTGATCCCTTCAATCAGAATTCAAGGATATATGCTGTTCTGAAAAAAGCGGGACTTTCGGACAGAATAGTCAATGTGAACGGAAACGCCGACCTTTCGCAGAAGATAGACTATTCTCGGACAAATCGTCTGCTCGGGGCTGAAAGGCAAAAGTCGGCGGCGTTTTTGAAAAAAGCTTTGGGTGATTCAAATGACGATTGACATCCTTGAAAGGGAAAAGTGTACCGGCTGCGGGGCGTGCGTCGCGGCTTGTTCGGTCGGATGTATGTCCATGCTCGCCGACGAAAACGGTTTTGAATATCCGCAGGCGTCGGAGAAATGCATTGACTGCGGAAAATGCTCGCGAATCTGCCCTGTTTTGAACGGAAGACCGAAGCTTAAAAATGCAGTTGAGCATAAGGCGTATGCACTCTGCTCGAGAGATTCCGAGATTTATGTGCAGAGTGCGTCCGGAGGTGCTTTTTCGGAGATATGCTCGGCGTTTGCGGATGACGACACGGTCATTTTCGGCGCGGCATTTGACGGATTTAAGGTTGTACATACCGGAGTCGATGGAGCGAAGAACATAGCGCCGCTTCGCAAATCAAAATATGTCGCCGCCGAATCCGGGGACTGCTTCAGGCAGACGAAGGAGCTGCTTGAGCAGGGGCACAGAGTCATCTGGAGCTCGACTCCCTGTCGCATAAGCGGACTGCGCAGCTTCCTCGGAAAGGAATATGACAATCTGCTCTGTGTTGATTTTATCTGCCATGGAGTCGGCAGCCCAAAGGTCTTTGAGGATTTCATAAACTACACGCAGGAGCGTTACGGTGAAAAGCTGAAGAAATATACATTCAGAAGCAAGCGCAAATGCGACAGAAATGTTTCGCGGTATATGTCGGAGTATGAGTTTGAATCCGGCAGAAAAATGTATGTCGATATGGACGAATATTCTCAGATATTTATAAACCAGCTTTGCCTGCGGGATTGCTGCGAGGGCAACTGCGACTATCAGACTGAGGAGCGCGTCAGCGATATTACCATAGCGGATTTCAACAGCCGTCACAAGGCCCTGCCGGAAATTGCGTGGGACTACAGGGCATATTCGACCCTTGTAATCAACACGGAAAAGGGGCAGAAGGTCTTTGAAAAAATGCGCGGCAATGTTGATTGCAAACAGTGTGCTGTCGAGGAGATAAAGAAATATAATTTTCTCTTTTGCAGAAAAGCACCGGGAAATCCGAAGTATAAGCAGTTTTTTGAGGATTACAAAAATAACGGATTCTCTGCGGTGATAAACAAATATGCCGAACCGAAAAAAGAGAGCAAGGCGAAGCTTTTCACAAACAGGCTGATTTTGAAGTATTATATAATCGAGCTTGTAAAAATAGTTTATTCGCGGCTGAAAAGATTTATTAAAAAGCAGCAAAGGGGACAGCGAGCTTAATGCTTGCAGTCCTTTTTGCTTTGCTGCATTCGGCCGACGACTGATGTTATAAAAAACGATATCGGCAGAACAGGAATACGGTGTAAATAAGCACGAAGAACGCGCCATTGTATGAGTGGTCGATACCGGAAATCCGCAGACATTTCCGAGCCCGATGACGCAGCCTGCCGAGAGCGGAATGAATCGAGAAAATCTTTCCCGTCTTACGCAGGAAGCTTTCGTTAGAAAGCGTAAAAATGAGCCGACGATAATTCTATCACCGACTCAATGAAACTTCAATATCTTTAAAATAAGCTAAAAAGGCACTTAGTCAAGCACTATTTCCATCTCGCGCTTTTGTATTTTCATGCCATGCTTTTCATAGAAATGCAGTGCGCTGTCGTTGCCCTCCCAGACGTTGAGCGTCAGGTCGTGGCAGCCGAGCACCTTCGCTGTCTCAAGAGCCTTTTTAAACAGCGCGTCGCCGATGCCCTCGCGCCTACACCTTTCGTCAACGCACAGGTCGTCGATATAGAGCTCCGTGTTCGGGCAGCGTGCGGAGTCAACGGAGTGGTCGATGAGGATGCAGAAAATGTATCCGAGCACCTCGTCATTCTCGTCCGCCGCAACGAAGGTTATGCGGTTCTCGTCGGCTAAAAGCTTCGCGAGGCTCTCGCCGGTGTATTTCGACTTGCCCGCTTTAAACAGGTCGGGTCTTATCCCGCTGTGAAGATTGCAGATATATTCGAGCAGCTCAAGCATCCTTGGGCAGTCTTTTTCTTTTGCGGTTCTTATTTCTTTGAGCATACTTGTTTCCTCACTTTACGCAGATTCTTTCGATTCCTCTTGATTTTCCGGTCTTTTCGTCAACATCGATTATGACGCCGCACATCATGCACGCGTCGTCGCTTGTTTCGAAGCGCGTCGGAAGTCCCGTTTTGAGCCACGATATCGAGGCCTCGGGACGCACACCGAGCACCGAGAGTTCGGGCCCCGTCATGCCGAGGTCTGTTATATAAGCCGTGCCGCCGGGCAGAATCTTTTCGTCGGCAGTCTGAACATGGGTGTGTGTGCCGACAACGGCGGTCGCCTTGCCGTCGAGACAGAAGCCCATGGCGAGCTTCTCGGCGGTGGCTTCGGCGTGAATATCGACTATTTTTATACGGCAGTCGCTTATCTCATCCATGAGAGAGTCGATGCAGGAGAACGGATTGTCCGAGCCGTTTATATATGCGCGCCCGAGCAGGTTTATAACTCCGATGCGCACTCTGCCCATATCAATAACGCCGACGCCCCTGCCGGGGCAGGCGGGGCTGACATTTGCCGGGCGGATTATGTCGCTGCGCTCGTCGAGAAAATGATATACCTCGCTGCGCCGAAAAGCGTGGTTGCCGGTCGTTATAAAATCAACGCCGCTTGAAAAGATATGCTCGGCGGCAGATGAGGTTATCCCGTTGCCGGGCGCGGCATTTTCGCCGTTGGCTATCACGACATCAATGGCTTTGAGCTTCTTGAAGCCGGGGAGCACCGAGCGCAGAAAGTCGCAGCCCTGAGTGCCGACGATGTCGCCTATAAGAAGTATATTCATTCCACATGTCCCCTTCAAAAAAAGGGGCTGTCCCATTTAGATGCAGAAAGCGGTTTTTTGCCCCGAATCTGTACAAAGGTACTGCAAGCGGGCAAAAAAGCACTTAAAAGAGCAAAAATAAACTAAAACAAAGGTCATAATCCGCGTTCTCAGCCACGAATTATGACCTTCAACCTTTTTACTCTTTGGTCTGCGCTAAATGCGACAGCCCCTGATTTTTTTATTTCGCGTAGTCGCTGACTCTGCTCTCCCTGATAAGGTTGACCTTTATCTGACCGGGATATTCGAGCTCGTCTTCTATCTTCTTTACGATGTCGCGGGCGATGAGAACCATCTTCTCGTCGCTGACGACCTCCGGCTTGACCATTATGCGCACCTCGCGACCCGCCTGAATGGCGAACGAACGCTCAACGCCCTCGAACGAGGATGCGATGCTTTCGAGCTTTTCGAGACGCTTGATGTAGTTCTGAACATTCTCGCGTCTTGCGCCGGGGCGGGAAGCCGAAACGGCGTCGGCAGCCTGAACGAGGCAGGCGACAAGCGTCTTTGCCTCAACGTCGCCGTGGTGAGCCTGAATGGCGTGAATGACGCCCTCGCTCTCGCGGTATTTCTTCGCGGCCTCAACACCCAGCTCAACATGCGAGCCGTCCATCTCGTGGTCGAGTGCCTTGCCGATATCGTGAAGAAGACCGGCTCTCTTTGCAAGCTTGACGTCGGCGCCAAGTTCCGCCGCCATGAGACCTGCAATATAAGAAACCTCAAGTGAATGATTGAGAACATTCTGACCGTAGCTCGTTCTGTATTTGAGCTTGCCGAGAAGCTTGACGAGCTCCGGATGCACTCCGTTGACCCCCGCGTCAATGAGTGCGCGCTCGCCGGTCTGCTTGATAGTCGCATCGACCTCGCGGCGAGCCTTCTCATACATCTCTTCGATGCGGGCGGGATGAATCCTGCCGTCCGATATAAGCTTTTCAAGCGTCAGACGCGCGACCTCGCGGCGAACCGGATCGAAGCTCGAAACGGTGATAGCCTCCGGCGTGTCGTCGATTATCAGATCGACGCCGGTTATAGTCTCGAGCGTGCGGACATTTCTACCCTCGCGTCCGATTATGCGTCCCTTCATTTCGTCGTTGGGCAGAGCGACAACGGACACCGTGGTCTCCGCCGTGTGGTCTGCGGCGCAGCGCTGAATGGCGGTGCCGATTATTTCTCTTGCGATGGAATCGGACTCGTCCTTGGTGCGCTGCTGATATTCAAGCACCTTGACCGCCTTTTCGTGAATAAGGTCGTCTTCAAGATTCTTGAGCAGGTATTCCTTAGCCTGCTCCTTGCTGTAGCCCGAAATTTTCTCGAGCACATCAAGCTGACTTCTCTTGAGGCTTTCAGCCTCGGTGAGCCTGTCCTCAGCATCCTTAATCCTGCGGTTGAGAGTATCCTCCTTCTTCTCGATATTCTCGATTTTTTTGTCGAGGCTCTCTTCCTTCTGAATAACTCTGCGTTCCTGACGCTGAACCTCGTTGCGCCTTTCACGCAGTTCCTTTTCGTTTTCGCTTCTCTGCTTGTGGATTTCATCCTTGGCTTCGAGGATGGCCTCCTTCTTCTTTGCCTCTGCCTGTGTCATAGCCTCGCTGACTATGCGGTTCGCCTCCTTTGTGGCGGAGCCTATTGCGGCCTCGGCAACTCTCTTCCTATGTAAACCGCCGAGAATGAATCCGATAATAGCGAAAACAACTCCGGTAGCGGCGGCTATAAGAATAGTCTCCCAAACTTCCAAACGAATAACACCTCCCTGATTAAATTTTAATTATTGTAAAGCTCTTGCCGCCCCAAACGGGGCAACGGTTAGTAAATAACAACATGGAGTATAGCTTGGCACATAATACTACCATTATTATGTATAATAACCTTATTTCAATGAATTGTCAAGGTGTTTTAGTGCTGAACGGAATTCGCCGCGAAAGAAAGTGTTGACTTTTCCGCGTTTGGTGATAAAATAATAATGTTAAAAGCTATGAAGCAGAAGATATGTTCCGAATGTCCTCAAAGAGAGCCGTGCGCCGCTGGCTGAGAGCGCAGGCGTCGATACGGAATATGTTACCGCTGCCGAGCGCGCACCGAAGCCCTGTGGGATAGGCTGCGACGTGTGACCGCGTTAAGGTCGCATGAGTGGCGGCGCGAGCCGCAAACCGGGTGGAACCGTGGAGCATTCGCTTCACCCCTGTAACTTTTACGGGGGTGGAGCTTTTTTCATCCCTGAGACGGGCTTCAGCCCGAAACTGAAAGGAGAAGTTTTTTTATGGCAAACATTGAACTCAAGGGCGGAGTCATCAAGGAGTTTGACGACGGCATAACAGCCATGGAGGTGGCGAAGAGTCTCGGCATGGGACTCTATAAGGCGGCGTGCGTCTGCCGCATCGACGGCGAGGTTATGGATCTGCGTACCCCGATAAACAAGGACTGCAAGCTTGAAATCCTTACCTTTGACGATGATGACGGAAAGCGTGCGCTCAGGCACACCGCCTCGCACGTCCTCGCTCAGGCGGTCAAGCGCCTTTATCCCGAGGCAAAGCTCGCGATAGGTCCCGCTATAGACAACGGCTTCTATTATGATTTCGATGTCGATGTGCCGTTTACTCCCGAGGTTCTCGAGAAGATCGAGGCGGAGATGAAGAAGATAGTCAAGGAGGCTCTGCCGCTCGAGAGATACGAGCTTGATCCCGACGAAGCTATCGCGATGATGGAGAAGAAGGGCGAGTCATATAAAGTCGAGCTCATTCAGGAGCACGCCGGCAAGGGCGAGAAGATATCGTTCTTCCGCCAGGGCGAGTTCGATGAGCTCTGCGCAGGTCCTCATGTTCCCGACACCTCTCGCATCAAGGCGTTCAAGCTGACCTCCTGCACCGGCGCATACTGGCGCGGTGACTCGGACAACAAGATGCTCCAGAGAATCTACGGAACCGCTTTCACGAAGAAAGAGGATCTTGATAATTATCTCACCATGCTCGAAGAGGCAAAGAAGCGCGACCACAGAAAGCTCGGCAAAGAGCTCGGTCTGTTCACCATCATGGATGAGGGTCCCGGCTTCCCGTTCTTCCTGCCCAACGGCATGGTTCTCAGAAACACCCTTATCGACTACTGGCGCGAGGTGCATAAGCGCTACGGCTATGTCGAGATATCGACTCCGATGATGCTCAACCGTTCGCTCTGGGAGCGCAGCGGTCACTGGGATCACTACAAGGAGAATATGTACACCACCGTTATAGACGACACCGACTTTGCGATAAAGCCGATGAACTGCCCCGGCGGAATGCTCGTCTATAAGCTTCAGCCCCATTCGTACCGCGACCTGCCCCTGAGAATGGGCGAGCTCGGTCTGGTTCACCGCCACGAGCTGTCCGGTGCGCTCCACGGTCTGTTCCGTGTGCGCTGCTTCACTCAGGACGACGCGCATATCTTCATGACATGGGATCAGATGAAGGACGAAATAAAGGGCGTTGTCCGCCTGTTCGACGAGGTTTATTCCGTATTCGGGCTGACCTATCAGATTGAAGTTTCGACCATGCCCGAGGATCATATGGGCGACGAGAAGGATTGGGATTTCGCGACCGAAACGCTCAAGGCGGCAGTCACCGAGATGGGCAAGGACTTTGTTATCAATGAGGGCGACGGCGCGTTCTACGGACCGAAGCTCGACTTCCACCTGTCCGACTCCCTCGGCAGAACATGGCAATGCGGCACCATTCAGCTCGATATGCAGCTGCCCGAGCGCTTCGAGCTTGAATACACCGGCGCGGACGGCGAGAAGCACCGTCCGGTCATGATCCACCGCGTTGTCCTCGGCTCCATCGAGCGTTTCATCGGCGTTATCACCGAGCACTTCGCCGGCGCGTTCCCGCTGTGGCTCGCTCCCGAGCAGGTCAAGATTCTGCCGATATCCGACAAGTTCCACGGCTATGCCGAGGAGGTGTGCCAACAGCTCGACATGGCGGGACTCAGAGTCAGCGTTGACACCCGCAGCGAGAAAATCGGCTATAAGATCCGCGAGGCTCAGCTCCACAAGATTCCCTATATGCTCGTCATCGGCGAGAAGGAGGTCGAGAGCGGCACGGTCAGCGTCAGAAAGCGCGGCGAGGGCGATATCGGTGCGGTAAGTATCGCCGATTTTATCGACAGCGCAAAGACCGATGTGGCCGAAAAAGCTATCTGGTAAATTTTTACTGTAAAATCTATATTCCGGCGCGGTATACAATATATTGTGTACTGCGCCGGAGCTTTTTCTATTCGCCGAAAATTTTTTGAAATCAAACGGCAAAAAATCGCCCGAAACTATTGCACATGCCGCGCTTTTGTTTTATAATGGTGGTGCAAATAGGTGAAATGAACCACCTTGGTGGTGGATGAAAACACCCAAATTCACACAGAAGGGGGCGAGCGCATGGAAAAAACTGAATTCGGCGGATTTTTTGTCCATACGCTCGACCAGAAAAACCGGGTGTTTATTCCGGCGGAATTTCGCAGCAAGCTCGGCACGGAATTTGTCGTCTGCGCTCCGCCCGGCAGCACCGACTGCATTATTATCTATACATTCGAGGAGTGGGACAGATACTTCGAGAATCTCCGCATTCTCTGCAAAGGCTCGACCCGCGCCTATGCCGAGCGTATCGCGAGCAGCTCGAAGAGGTGCGTTATACCGGACAAGCAGGGCAGAATAACCCTCTCAGCCGACCATTGCGCAAAGGCGCACCTCGAAAAAGAGGCACTGATAGTCGGAGTCGGCAACCGCGTTGAGATATGGAATCCCGAGGTGTGGGATGCAAAGTGCGCGGAGAACATGGCGGAGATCGAGAAAATTGCGGCGGACGTTCAGCTTTAATGCGGAGGGCGGCATAATATGGAATTCAAACATATTCCGGTGCTTTTCCGCGAATCGATTGACGCGCTCAATATAAAGCCGGACGGACTTTACGCAGACTGCACTGCGGGCGGCGGCGGTCACTCGAACGCGATATTGGACAGACTCTCTCAAAACGGCAGACTCGTTGCCATAGACCGCGACCCTGAAGCAATAGAGACGCTCACAAAGCGTTTCGAGGGCAGAGAGAATGTCAGCATAGTTAACGACAACTTCTTTAATATAAAGAGCATACTTTCACGGTTCACCGACGAGGGCGCGGACGGCATCCTCGCAGACCTTGGAGTCAGCTCCCATCAGCTCGACGACGCCGCACGCGGATTTTCCTTTCACGCGGACGCTCCGCTCGACATGAGAATGTCGATGCAGGGAATGAGCGCGGCGGACGCAGTCAACTCGCTTTCACAGCGTGAGCTGCAGGATATCATCTACAGATACGGCGAGGACAGGTTCGCTCCGCGCATAGCGGCGGGAATAGTCCGAGCGAGGGCTGAAAAGCCGATAGAAACAACACTGGAACTTGCCGAGATAGTCAAAAGCTCTATTCCGGCGGCGGCGCGCCGCGAGGGAGGCCACCCCGCGAGGCGCACCTTCCAGGCGTTGAGAATTTACGTCAACGGCGAGCTCGACGGGCTCGACAGAGCGGTCGGCGATATGTTCGATTCGCTCAGGGTCGGCGGCAGGCTCGCAATAATAACCTTTCATTCGCTTGAGGACAGGGCGGTCAAGCAGACCTTCGCGTCCCTGTGCGAGGGGTGCATATGCCCGCCGGAGTTTCCGGTGTGCGTCTGCGGGAGAAAGAGCCGCGGCAGACTGCCTCGGAAGGCAGCGGCGCCGAGCAAGGCGGAGCTCGAGGAGAATCCGCGCAGCAGAAGCGCAAGACTTCGCGTGATAGAGAAAATCAGATAATTTCAGTATAAACGGGAAAAAGTTACGGAGAAAGGATGGTAACCATGGCAACAAATTTGAACGGTACTCAGGCGTACAGATTCGAGCTCTTCGAGCCTCAGCGGGCTGTGCCCGTGCCGAAGAAAAAGGCAGCGCCGATCGGTCCGCAGCGCGTAGTCAAGGCGCCGGAAAAGACGAAGGAGCAGAAACGGGCGGAAGCAAAGGAGATAAACAAGCGCATCGGCGTTATTCTCACCGTGTCGGTCGTTATGTTCATGCTCCTGGGTATAAACATGTATTCGCGCACACGCCTTACCGTCCTTGCGCAGGAGGTGGCGAGCATACAGACGAGCATTTCCGAGCAACAGAGCAGAACGGTCGATCTTCAGAGCAGACTGACCCAGAAAATGAGCATGGACGCGGTTATCGACTATGCGACAAACAGGCTCGGCATGGTCAAGGGCAACCGCTCGCAGATAAACTACATAACCGTCAACGGTTCGGATTCCGTCGTTTATAATGACGGCAACGGATCAAAGGCGGGAGAATAGTACGGGCATCGCACGGCATATAATGATGTGCCTGAGTTGCGTTGAAAAGGGCGGATCGCGGTCTGCCCTTTTTTGGACATTTAAGAAGGCTTTTTACCGAGCGGCGGAAGGGTGAAGATATGCAGAAGACATTGCCAAAAAAAGAAAAAGACAGGCGCGCCAAGGTGATGGTAGCAATCATCGCCATAGCGTTCCTTGCCTGCGTCGGCAACCTCTTCCGCATTCAGGTGGTTCAGGCTGACTATTACAAGGGCAAGGCCGAAGAAAATCAGCTCTACGATACCGATATACCGGCTCAACGCGGCACGATTTATGACTCCGAGGGCAATGTCCTCGCCCAGAGCGCATCGGTGTGGCTTGTGTATATAGACCCCTACAGCGTGCCGAACGATACTGTTCGCGCCCAATTGTGCAGTGATTTGAGCAATGCGCTCGGCATAAACGGCGACACGCTGGCAAAAAAGCTCCAGATGACGAAATACAGATATCTCGTCATCGCAAAGCAGGTCGAATATGACAACAAAGAAAAAGTAGTCGAGATAAAAAAGAAAAAGTACAAATATACAGAGGACGGCAAGGATAAGTATGTCTACGGCAGCTCTATGGTCGGCATAGATCCCGATGTCAAACGCTACTATCCCAACGGCAGCCTCGCCAGCCATGTTATCGGTTACACGAACTCCGAGGGCAACGGTCAGGCGGGCGTGGAACTCTACTATAACAGTATCCTTTCGGGTATCCCCGGCAGAAAAGTCACCGCAAAGGACGCCTACGGCAGAGCGATGCCGCTGCAGTACGAGACTCTTTACGATGCGACGAACGGGCAGAAGCTACAGCTGACTATCAACAGCAACATTCAGAGCTATCTTGAAGAGGCACTCAAGCAGGCGTATATAGACAACAAGTGCGCCTATGCAAACGGTATCGTTATGGATGTCAATACCGGTGCGATACTCGGAATGGCAACCATGAGCGATTATGATCCGAACGATCCGCGCCAGACGGACGACGCGGAGGTCGAGGAGGAATACGAACGCCTCCAGGCACTCAGAGCCGCCAAATATGAGGAGGAGGGCAAGACCCCGACCGAAGAGGAGACGAAGAAGGGGCAGGAGGAGGACAGGAGCAACGCGGAGCTCAACGTGTTCTACAACAATGTCCGAAATCAGAATGTCAGCAGCACCTACGAGCCCGGCTCGGTTTTCAAGACCATAACCGCCTCGGCGGCTCTCGATCAGGGCGTCGCGGAGGAATCGACGAAGGTTGACTGCGTGGCGGGCGGCATAAAGATACTCACTCAGACCTATCACTGCAACGCGTACACCGTCCACGGCACACTCGACATGGTAGGCGGTCTGAAAAAGTCCTGCAACTCCTATTTCATAACCATGGGTCAGCGTCTCGGCGTTGATAATTTCTACAAATATTTTGAGGCCTTCGGCTTCACCGAAAAGACCGGAATTGACCTGCCGGCGGAGACTCAGCCCAAGGCGGGGGTCACATATCATGCCCACGAAAGCATGACGCTTATCGATCTTGCGAGTTCCTCCTTCGGTCAGTCCTTCCAGGTCTCACCCATCCAGATGGTGACCGCACTCTCCGCCATAGCCAACGGCGGAAAGCTGATGAAGCCCTATGTCGTTGCGAAGGTGCTCGACGATAACGGCAATGTCGTCAGCGAGACTCAGCCGACCGTCAGGCGGCAGGTGATAAGTGAGGAGACCTCCGCGAAGGTTGCCGAGATGATGCGTCGCGTCGTCAACGAGGGCACGGCGAAAAACGGATATGTTATCGGCTACCGAGTCGCGGGCAAGACCGGCACCTCGCAGAAGCTCGGCACGACCGACGAGCATGTCGCGTCCTACGGCTGCTTTGCTCCTGCGGACGATCCTAAGGTCGCAATAATTATTATTATCGACGAGCCGCACGGCGGTCAGATCCAGGGCGGTCAGATAGCCGCTCCCGTCGCCGCGCAGGTCATGGAAAAAACGCTCAAATATCTCAATGTTGAGCCGCAGTATACCGAGAGCGAGCTTGCACAGCTTGACACGACGGTTTCAAATTATGTCGGCAAGAGCGTTTCCGAGGTATCTGCGGAGCTTCGCTCGTCGGGCTTCACCTGCAAGGTCATAGGCAACGGAGATAAGGTTATAAGCCAGCTCCCCGGAGCCTATCAGAGCGTGCCCAAGGGCGGCATAGTCGTGCTCTATACCGAGGGCGGACCCGTTGAAACAAAGACCAAAGTGCCCGATTTAACGGGGCTTTCGATAACCCAGGTCAACCGCACTGCGGCTGCCGCGGGCATAAATGTCAAGATATCCGGCAACACTCTCGTCAACTCCGAGCTCACCTCTTACGGTCAGAGCGTCGCGAAGGGCGAAAGCGTCGATTACGGCACGACGGTCACCGTATATTTCAAATCAAACACCGGCGTTTCCGATTCTCCGGGCTGATAAAGGAGATTTTCAATGAGACTTTCCGAACTGTTCCGGGAAGTTGAATTTGACGGAATGATAAAAAATGACGCGGACATAAATTTTGTCACCAACGACAGCAGACTCGTCCGACCCGGCTCACTGTTCGTGTGCATACGCCACAGGAGCTTCGACGGTCACACAGTGGCTTTGGATGCGCTCGCATCGGGCGCGGCGGCTGTTGTGACTCAGGATAGGCTCGGGCTCGAAAGCGAGCTTTGTGTTGCGGATTCACGAAACGCATATGCGCGTCTTTGCGCGGCTCTCTGCAATCATCCGGAGCGCAGGCTCAGAATGATAGGCGTCACCGGCACAAACGGCAAAACCACCGTGACGACCCTTGTCAGGAATATTCTTTCCGATTCCGGGATAAAAACCTTGCTTGTCGGAACGGTATGCAACCGCCTCGGAGAGGAAAATCTTCCGAGCGGGCTGACCACGCCGAAGCCGCCGGAGCTTTATTCGCTGCTCTCGCGTGCCGTTTCGCATGGGTGCGAGGCCTGTGTTATGGAGGTGTCGTCTCAGGCACTTGCGCAGGGACGGCTCGAGGGGATAAGCTTTGACGCGGCGGTGTTCACAAACCTCACACGCGACCACCTCGACTATCACGGCACATTTGAAAATTATATTTCTGCCAAGAAAAAGCTCTTTGAACATTCTGCTGTATCAACAGTCAATATCGATGATCCGCGAGCGGGTGAAATTATCGCCGCGGCAAGGGGAAGGACGGTTACTTTTTCAACCGTGCTCGACTGCGCCGACTATACGGCGAAAAACATCTCGCTTCTTTCGGACTGTGTCCGCTTCGAGCTTGTCTCGAAGGGGTGCATAGAACATATGGACTTCGCGTCGCCCGGACTTTTCAGCGTCTCGAACGCTATGGCGGCGGCTGTCTGTGCGATAAATCTCGGCATTGAGCCGAAAGCTGCCGCGCAGTCGCTCGCAAAGTCGAAAAGCGTCTGCGGACGGCTTGAGCGCGTGGAGTGCTCGGCACCGTACAGCGTCATTATCGATTATGCCCACACGCCCGACGGGCTTGAACAGGTGCTCAGAGCTCTGCGCCCGTCATGTCGCGGAAGGCTCATAGTTCTTTTCGGCTGCGGCGGAGACAGGGACAAAGCAAAACGCCCTCTGATGGGCGCCGCCGCGTGCAAATATGCGGATAAGATTATCGTCACGAGCGACAACCCGCGCTCGGAGGAGCCGATGAAAATAATCGGCGATATATTAAGGGGCACGGACAAAAAGAGCCGCTGCCTGTTCGTTGAACCGGACAGACGCAAGGCGATATCGCTCGCACTCAATATGGCAGAACCCGGCGACACCGTTTTGCTCGCAGGCAAGGGACACGAAAAATATCAGCTTATCGGCGGCGAAAAATTGCCGCTTGACGAACGGGAGACAGTCAGAGAAATTCTCGGACTTCCGCACGATACAGGGAGGAAAAAACAATGAACACAATTGCAGCATTGATAATGGGCGCGGCTGCCGCAACGCTCGTCACCGCGTTGCTCGGCTTTACCGTGATTCCGTGGCTGAGAAAGCTTCATTTCGGGCAGACTATTCTTGACATCGGTCCGAAGTGGCACGAAAAAAAGCAGGGTACACCGACCATGGGCGGACTTATGTTTATCTTTGGCACAATAGCAGCCGTTGCGGTTACTGTTATCACCGACAAGCTCCTCGGCGGCGATATCGTTGACAGCAGCGCTACCGGCGCGTCGATAATCGAGCTTTACACGAAGTTCTACAGCGGCATTATCTTTGCTCTCTGCGTGGCTCTCATCGGCTTTGCCGATGATTATATAAAGGTCGTCAAAAAGCGCAATCTCGGTCTGAACGAAAAGCAGAAGACGGTGCTTCAGTCGCTCGTTATAATTGCTTATCTCGTCTCGCTCTATATGAGCATGGGCAACGAGCCGTACATGTTTATTCCGTTTGTCGGCAATGTTCATATGGGTATATTCTTCTGGATTTTCGGCTTTGTCGTCATATACGCCGCGATAAACGCGGTCAATTTTACCGACGGTATAGACGGACTCTGTTCGAGCGTTACGATAACCTTTGGTCTTTCTATGTGCGTCATTGCTTATATGCATAAATTTTTCGGCGTCTCGCTCATGGCGAGCGTGCTCGTCGGCGGATGCGCGGGCTTCCTTGTCTGGAACCACAACCCCGCAAAGGTGTTTATGGGCGACACCGGCTCGATGTTCCTCGGCGGCATGGTCGTCGCTATCGCTTATGCGCTCAACTGCCCGCTTATTCTGCTTTTGACGGGCATAATATATGTTATAGAGGGCGCGTCCGACGTGCTCCAGATAGGCTATTTCAAGATAACTCACGGCAAGCGTATCTTCAAGATGGCTCCCATTCATCACCATTTCGAGATGAGCGGCTGGAGCGAGAAGAAGATAGTCGCGGTGTTTTCGATAGTCAACGCCATCGGCGGAGCTGCGGCAATCGCGCTGATGTATTTCGGCGGGTACGCGCTTTAAAAAATAAACGCAGACGAAAGGGGGATCGGGATGACGAAGACAAAAGAAAAAAAGAAAACCGCAGGGGAAAAAAAGACGGCGAGAGCACAGGGAGAGATATCTCCCGCAAGGAGGCTGTTCCGCAAGTATTATCCGTTCTATAAATATTTCACTCCGAGCGGTATCAAAAATCTCGACAAGCGCGAAGTGCTGGCTTTCGGAAAGATAGATACAAAGTTCTTCCTGCTCGTCGTCATCCTGCTCGTCATCGGACTGATATCCCTGTTCTCGGCGAGCTATATCAACGCCATAAACACTGAAAACGATGAGTATTTTTATATAAAGCGCCAGCTGATTTTCGCCGTAACGGGTGTTGTGCTGATGTTTTTGGTGTCGAGAATAAACTACAGAGTTTTCAAGGATTTGTCCTTTTTTGCAATAACCGTCGCGTTCTTTTTGCTCGTGCTTGTGCTTATTTTTCACGGCGACGGCGATTTCAAGCGCTGGCTCATTATCGGCGGTCATACCCTGTTTCAGCCGTCCGAGCTTGCGAAGGTCGCGCTGATAATGTACTGCGCGTGGAGCATGGACAGACGCAAAAAAGCCATATGCTCCGACTGGAAGATGATGTTCCTCTATATGATAGTCGTCGGCGCTATGTGCGGACTTATCGCGCTTGAAAAGCATGTCTCGGCGACGATACTCGTCGGTCTTCTCGGTATAGCGATGACCTATCTCGGCGGCATCGACCGCAAGTGGTATCCGCTCGTTATAGCCTGCATCGTCGGCGGCGCGGTGCTCATGGTTGTTTTCAGAGACAAAATGCCCGCCTATGCGGCGGAGAGAATAATCGCTTGGCTCGATAAGAGCTATGACCCGGGCGACGCCCGTTGGCAGACGAACAACTCCCTTTATGCCATCGGCTCGGGCGGACTGTTCGGCGTCGGACTCGGTAATTCGCGCCAGAAGCACATGTATGTTTCCGAGCCGCAGAACGACTTCATTTTCGCGATATTCTGCGAAGAGATGGGTCTTGTCGGCGCGCTCGTCGTTATTGTGCTGTTCGTGCTCCTTGTCAAACGAGCCTTCGATATCGCCATGCGCACCAAAGACATTTTCGCGTCCCTGCTCGTTATGGGCATCGCGGTTCAGGTCGGACTTCAGGCGGCGCTCAATATCGCGGTCGTTACCGACCTTATTCCCAACACCGGAATCAGCCTTCCGTTCTTCAGCTACGGCGGCTCATCGCTGTGGGTGTTGCTCGTAGAGATGGGCGTGGTGCTGAGCGTATCGCGAAGCGCAAAAATAGAAAAAATATAAAAAAGCGGAGGAGTCAATATGCTCAAAGCAAAAAGAATTCTTATCGCCGCAGGCGGCACCGGCGGCCATATCAACCCGGCTCTTTCCGTCGCCGGATACATCCGTTCGCAGGATCCGACTGCCGAGATACTCTTCGTCGGCACTGCCGATAAAATGGAGGCGAAGCTTGTCCCGCAGGCGGGCTATCCGATAAAAATGATAGACATCAGCGGTTTTCGCCGCGACCTGAGTCCGGCGGGCATCGTTCACAACATAAAAACTGTTTCGAGAATGTTCAAATCGTCTTCTCAGGCGAAGAAGATAATCGAGGATTTCAAGCCGGAGCTTGCGATAGGCTTCGGCGGCTATGTCAGCGGACCCGTTATCAGAATGGCGGCGAAGCTCGGCGTGCCGACCGCTATCCACGAGCAGAACGCCTATCCCGGCGTGACGAACAAGACGCTCGCAAAGCAGGTTGACGCTGTTATGCTCACAAGCATGGCGGCGGAAAAATATCTTGAGCCGAAGAACCCCTGCGTGCTGACGGGACTGCCCGTGCGCGCCGAGTTCTTCACTGCGGATAAAGAACAGAGCCGCCTCGAGCTGGGCGTTGACAGCCGTCCGCTCATTCTCTCATCCGGCGGAAGTCTCGGCGCAGAGCCGATAAACAAGGCCATGGTCGAGCTGATAGCGACACGCGCCCCCAAGGGCGACTGCTGCTTTATCCACGCCACCGGGCACAGCGGCACATGGGTCACGGACGAGCTCAAAAAGCGCGGAGTCGATCCGGATAAATTTGAGAATGTTACAATAAGGGAGTACATAGACGATATGTCCCGCTGCATGGCGGCATGCGACCTGTTCATCAACCGCGCCGGCGCATCGACTCTCTCGGAGATAGAGGCTCTCGGCAAGCCGTCGATACTCATTCCCTCGCCGTATGTTGCGGAAAATCATCAGTATCACAACGCGATGACGCTCGTTGAGAAGAATGCGGCGGTGGTTATTGAGGAGAAAGACTTGACGGGCGAAAAGCTGACCGAAGAGGTCAAAAAGCTTCTCGCGAACCGCGCAGAGCTTGATAGAATGGGCGAAAACGCCCGTGCGATGTGCGTTGGCGATGCGGCGCAGCGCATATATGACTGCCTTTGCAGTGTGGTCGGGTAACAGAACGATTCATTTTCGCATATGATGGCACGCAGTTACTAATTGAGTTGCGCGGGGTGCGAAGATGGAAACGGTGAGGATAACCGGGAAAAACAGACTCTTGGGCGAGGTGCGCCTTCAGGGCGCAAAAAACAGCGCACTGCCTATTCTGGCAGCGGCGGCAAGTGTTGACGGCGTGAGCGTTATTCACAACTGCCCGCGCCTTTCGGATGTTGACGCCGCAATAAAAATCCTTCGCTTTATCGGCTGCAAGGTCGGGCGCGAGGGCGATACCGTAACCGTCGATGCGACGACTGTTGACCGCGGCGATGTGCCGCGTGAGCTTATGTGCGGGATGCGCTCGTCCGTCATATTTTTGGCGCCTCTGCTCGCAAGGCTCGGCAGGGCGGAGATATCCGCTCCCGGTGGCTGCGAGATAGGACTGCGCCCCATAGACCTTCACCTGTCGTCCCTGCGCCTTATGGGTGCGCAGATAGAGACCGAGGGCGGCGTGCTCTCGTGCGGATGTCCCGACGGTTTTAGGGGAGAAAAAATAACCCTTTCGTTTCCGAGCGTGGGCGCGACCGAAAACATACTTATCGCTGCGGCGTCCGCCGAGGGCGAAACGGTCATACTTAATGCGGCGCGTGAGCCGGAGATAGCCGATCTTGCGGATTTTCTCTGCTCCTGCGGAGCGCATATATCCGGAGCGGACAGCGGTGAGATAACGGTCTGCGGCGTGAAAAAGCTCCGTTCCGCCGAGCACACGGTCATACCCGACCGAATAATCGCCTCGACCTATATGGCTGCCGCGGCAGTGACCGGCGGCGACGTGCGCATTGCGGATGCCCGCGCCGAACATATAACTCCGGTTATTCCGGTGTTTGAGCAGGCGGGCTGCAAAATCAGCTGCGAAAAAAACAGCGTTCACATTTCGGCACCCGTTTGCCTGCGCAGTGTGCAGACGGTCAGAACAATGCCGTATCCGGGTTTCCCGACTGATTCCCAGGCAGCGGTCATGGCTATGCTCAGCGTGGCGCACGGTACGAGCGTTATGATAGAAAATATTTTTGAAAACAGATACCGTCATGTGCGCGAGCTCTGCCGTCTCGGCGCGGATATAATGACCGAGGGCAAGGTTGCGGTGATAAAGGGTGTTGAGACGCTTAACGGCGCGTGCGTGTGCGCCGCCGATTTGAGAGCGGGCACGGCTCTTGCCGTCGCGGGGCTTGCGGCGCAGGGCAGCACGACTATAGAGAACGTCAGCCTCATTGACAGGGGCTGGCAGGATATGGAAGAAAAGCTTCGCTCGCTTGGAGCGGAGATTGAAAGAGAAAGTTGAAAAGGGGTGTCCCGCATGGAAAACAAAAAGGCACAGCCGAAGAAAACTCAGATGCCGAAAAAGAAAAGACTGAGCAAAAAAGCGAGACGCCGCCGTCGGATCAGAATCGCGATAGTAACTCTGCCGGTCGTAGCGGTCGTGCTTGCGATAGTTACGCTCATCAGCAGCGCGGTGCTGTTCCGCGTGGAGGGCTTCTCGCTGAGCGGGGACGGCAGATATGACGGATATGAGATAATCAACGCGTCCGGAATAGAGGTCGGCGATTGCCTGATGTGGATAAATCTCGGCAAGGCCGAGGACAGTATAACGAAAAAACTGCCGTATATCGAAACGGTGACAATAAAGCGCAAGCTGCCGCACACTGTGTCGATAGATTATAAGCAGGCTGAGGAGTTCTACGGAGTTTGCGTAGACGGCACATGGGCACTGACCGATACGACATACAAGGTTGTCGAGCTGCTCGATGCCGAGCCGGAGAATGTGTCGCAGAAAATAAAATTCCCGAAAGCCCAGACCTTTGAGCCCGGCAGCGTTCTTGCGTTTGAAGTCGAGGAGGGCGAGGAAACTCCGCTTGATACATATAAAAAGCTTATGGCGGAGGCTGAAAAGACCTCGCTCAAGGGCAAGATAACCGGTGCTGATGTGAGCGATTCCGCCGCGCTGACGCTCACATATGACGGCAGAATAACGATAAAGCTCGGCACATTTGCCGATATTTCCGCAAAGCTCAAGCTCGCGGCAGGCGCAATTGAGAATGAGGACAGAGTCGATTCGGGAGAATACGGCACGCTTGACGCATCAATAACGGACGAGGCTTATTTCAGACCCGGAACGGCGAAGAGCGAAACGACGTCTGCCGAACAGACAACGGCGCAAGCAGCGTCGGAGCAGGCAGCGGAATAGGGCGGTAAATTTGTTTTTATTTTTTTCTTGTCTTTTCATTGAATGTATGCTAAAATTAATCTATCTGAAAACTAACCGTTTTTATATATCAGTTTGGGGGTTACGAAATGGCGTTTGAACTCGACAATGACTGCGAGATAACCACACAGATAAAAGTTATAGGCGTCGGCGGCGGCGGCGGAAATGCCGTCAACCGCATGGTTGAAAGCGGTGTGCTCGGCGCAGAGTTTATTGCCGTCAACACGGACAAACAGATACTTACTCATTCCGGCGCAACGCACAAGATCCAGATCGGCGAGAAGCTGACAAAGGGTCAGGGCGCAGGCGGCAGACCTGAGATAGGCGAGAAATCGGCGGAGGAGAGCCGCGACGCTATCTCCGAGGTGCTCAAAGGCACGGATATGATATTCATCACTGCCGGTATGGGCGGCGGAACGGGCACGGGCGCAGCTCCCGTCATTGCAAGAATCGCCAAGGATATGGGTATACTCACCGTCGGCGTCGTCACCCGTCCGTTCAAGTTTGAGGGCAAGAAGAAGCAGCTCCAGGCTCAGAAGGGAATAGAGAACCTTGCCGAGAATGTGGACAGCCTTATTGTCATACCCAACGAACAGCTCAAGGCGATGAACAACGGTCAGAAGATGACTTTTGTCGAGGCCTTCAAGATGGCGGATGAGGTTCTGCTTCACGGCGTCAAGAGTATCTCCGAACTTATAAAGGTTCCCGGCTTCGTCAACCTCGATTTCGCGGATGTCACTTCGATAATGAAGGATGCCGGTTATGCTCATATGGGCTTCGCCAAGGCCGCCGGCAAGGACAAGGCCACCGAGGCGGCAAAGGGTTCGATTTCCAGTCCGCTGCTTGAGACCTCTATCTCGGGCGCGAAGGGCGTTATTATCAGCTTCACCGCGGCTCCCGATGTTGACCTTGATGATATCGAGGGTGCAGCTGCGCTCATTACCGAGCAGGCGCATCCCGATGCGGATATCACATGGGGCATCGCGTTTGATGAGAGCATGGATGACGAGATGATGATAACCGTCATTGCGACCGGTTTTGAAGATAAGCCGAAGTCGGCAATATATCCCGCAGAGCAGCCCAAGGAGGAGACTCCGGCAGCGCAGACCGAGTATGTTCAGACGAGCATAGCTCAGCCCGTGAAGCCTTCGACTCACGAAGAGCCTAAGAAGGAGGAAGCTCCTTTTATTGCAAGGAGACCTGCCGAGATAAATCCGGACGATGAGTTCAGCATCATTCTCGACAGCTTCAACAGATAAACAGGGAGAAATTAAAAAATAAAAACTGCGTCCGATTTTCTTTATCGGGCGCAGTGCAATATTGACGGTTATATGCTTTGGCATTATATTAACCGAATTCCGCGCAATCGGCGCGGAATGGTGTATAGGAGATAGGGTTTGGGGAACCGTCGGAGAGAGTTTTCTTTCCGGCGGTTTCCCCTTTTTATTCTGCGGCAGATTCAACGACCTTTTTCGCTATTGCCTCAAGCTGCTCAAAGCTCTCAAGCGTGCCGAGTTCGCGGCGAAAAGCCGCAGCGCCGTGTATGTCGCGGATATACCACGACGAGTGCTTGCGCGCCTCGCGGATTCCGATATAGTCGCCCTTATTTGCTATCAGTGCGCTGATGTGGCGAAGCATTATGTCCATGCGCTCATCTACGAGCGGGTCGGGGAGAACCGTTCCGTCTTTTAAATATTCGCTTATTTGGCTGAACACCCATGGTCTGCCGAGAGCTCCGCGCCCGACCATTATTCCGTCGCAGCCTGTTTTGCCGAACATATCCACGGCGCTCTTGCCGTCTGATATATCGCCGTTTCCAATTACGGGAATATTCTTTACGCGCTTTTTTACTTCCGCTATCACTTCGAGATCGACGGGCGGCGCATACATCTGCCTGCGCGTCCTGCCGTGTACGGTTATCGCCGCTGCACCCGCCTGTTCGCAGAGCACGGCAAGCTCCGGCGCATTGACGCTCTCGGAGTCCCAGCCGGCGCGCATTTTGACTGTTATCGGCACGGGGGAGACTCTCACGCACTGCGCAACTATCTCCGCGGCGAGCTCCGGACGCTTCATCAGCGCACTGCCGCCTCCGTTTCCCGCTACCTTCGGCGCGGGGCAGCCCATGTTTATGTCAATGAAATCGGGCGCATATTTCATGCAGGTCTCAACGGCTTTTGCCATTATCTCGGGCACATCGCCGAATATCTGAACGCCCGCCGGGCGTTCGGCATCACTCAGACTCAGCAGCTCGGAGGATTTGCGGTCGTTCATGCTTATGCCCTTTGAGCTCGCCATCTCGCCGATGCAGCCTGTTGCGCCGAATTCCATGCACAGCTCGCGCATGGCTCTGTCCGCCACGCCCGCCATCGGGGCGAGCAAAGCGCCGCTTTTCAGTTTTTCAGCCGATATATACAACTTGCCACCCCCGAAAGTTACTCAGTAAATTTTAGCATAAAACCCATACCGTTGCAATAATCAACAATTAAATAAAGGCCATAATCCACATTGACAGCCGTGAATTATGACCTTCGTATTTTTTGCTCTTTGGTCTGCACTAAATGTGACAGCCCATTTTATTTCTTGTCCGCTGCGGAGACAGTCTCCTTTTCCCCGGCATCTGCGCCGGGCTCGTTGAACTGCTTGAGGGATTCCATTGCGGCGGTAGCCTCTCTTGCGAGATCCGCAGCCTCCAGAGCCTTCTTCGCAGCCGCATCGACAGCCTGAGCGGCAAGCTGAGTCTTGTGACCCGCGTCGGAAGCGCCTGCAGCCTCTGCCGCCTTCGCCTCTGCGGAGAGCTTCTCTGCCTCTGCTTCGAGCTTGTCTGCCTCTTCCTTTGCCTTCATGGCGAGATCGACCTTGTTGTTCGCGTCGATTTCCGCCATCATCTTTCTGATAGCGTGAGTGCTCATGCCCTGCTTGACATACTCGAAATATTCTTCGGACGGGATACCGCCGATGAACGTCTCAGTGTACTTGACCTTCACGCCGACCTTAGCGATGACGATGTTGATGACGAGCAGCGCAATGAGCGTTACGAGGAACACGTATGCGCCGATGCCGACCGAGCCGGTGAAAACATCGGGGAAGAACTTGACGAGGTTCTTCGAGAAAAGGCTAAAGCAGATTATCGAAACCGCCGCAAGCACTATAGCGATGCTGTTGAGAGTGATGTTGCGGGGATTGCCGCGCTTCGAGCAAGCCATCGTGAGCATAATGAGGCTGACGAGAACAAGCACTGCCGAAAGCAGAACCGTCACAAGCGATATGAAATATAACAGGAAGGTGTTTCCGAAGAAGCTTGAGCCGATATACTTGAACAGTGCGTCAAAGTCAAGCCCCGATACCGCATTGTATATCGTGATGGCATTGACCGACACCTTCTTCTCGAAGAACGGACCCCAGAAGGAGATGTTCGCCAGCGGAAGCATGAGTGCTCCGATGGGAAGAAGGCTGAGCACGATTCTGACTATGGTGAGGGGAGAACCGATGAACGAGGCCTTGAGCCTGTCAAGCTTCTTCTGGAATACGGCATGTTCGCTCTCGGCCTTGTCGGCATCTTCGAGCAAACGCTCCTCCATTCCGTAATAGATAAGATTGATGCCGCAATGAGGGCAGGTGGGTCGCCAATCGGTAATTTTGAGATGTGCGCCGCACTTGGGGCAGTTAGCCATATCATTTCCTCCAAACAGATTTTGTTGCCGCAAAAAGCTTCTCCACGGCTTTGTTTGTGTACATTTCAATTGATTTTAACATAAAAATGACGGGAAATCAAGAAGAATTATACAAAAACTATAAAAACTAACGAAAAAATTGAGCGAAATATGTATCAGATGAATGCGCCGTCAATGCCTATCGTCTGTCCGGTAATGAAATCCGAGCCGTCTCCCGCAAGAAAGAGCATGAGACGCGCTACCTCATCGGGCGTTCCGAAGCGTCCCATGGGGGACTCCTCCTTCAGAAGCTCGAGCGTCTCATTGCCCAGAGAGGCGTTCATCTTCGTGTCGATAACTCCGGGGGCGATGCAGTTGACCTGAATGTTTGACGGCGCAAGCTCGCGGGCGAGAGCCTTTGTCAGCCCTATCAGAGCGGATTTTGCGGCGGAGTAATGCACCTCGCACGACGCGCCGCATACGCCCCACATAGAAGAAACATTGATTATTTTTCCGCTCTTTTCGTGAACCATGTCGGGCAGAGCTGCCTGAATGCAGTTAAACGAACCCTTGACCGTGACGCCCATCATGCGGTCGAAATCCTGCTCGGTGATGTCGCAGAACATCTTCTGCTGAGCGATTCCGGCGTTGTTCACGAGGACGCCTATCCTGCCCAGCTCCCTGCGGGCAAAGTCCGTCATTGCGTCCACTTCGCGTCTGACGCTCACATCGGCTCCGAAGCAGACCGCCCGACCGTTTTCTTCGTTTATCTCGCGGCAGAGAGCGTGCGCCGCCTCCTCCGAGGTGCGGTAATTTATCAAAACGCCGAAGCCCTTCCTTGCAAAGGCAAGAGCCGCCGCACGGCCTATGCCGCCGGCAGCTCCGGTTATTATCACATTTTTATCTGCTGCACTCATTTTTTAAAGACCCATGAACTGTCCGTCCGAGCCGTAGAGCGCGGATATATCCGTGTAGCCCGAGGGGACTTTGAACACGCTCTCATCGACCTGCGAAGAGAACTTGATGTCGTCGCAGACAAGTACGCCCTGACTGCTGAGAATCTCCATCTTGACGAGGTCGTCGCCGGAGAAATAGCATTTTATGGTGCTGTCGTTGCTCTTATATTCCTCGCAGACATACTTCGTGCCGTTAGCCGTGACCTCGGAGGTCTTGACATATTCCATTCCTTCAAAGTCTATCGCGGAAATGGAGTTCATCGCTTCGTTGACATCGCCGGCTTCACTCGCGTCAACGGCGAGATACATTCTGCCCTCGGGGAAGACCATATAGAACTTGCTGCCGTCCGAAATGAACGACATGGTCATGGATACGCCGTTGTTGACCGGAACCTTCATGCTCATGTAGGACTTGTCGCCGGATTTGACGACGGTCATGGGCATATTCGCCGAGGAGCCCTGCATATTTGACGAGCAGGTCGCGGTCATGGTGAATGAATCGCGCTTTGAATTTTTCTGGAAATAGGCATAGAAGCGGGTCTTTTTGATGTCAGATTTCGCGGCATTGTTCTTGACCTCTTTTCCCTCGGGCATCGTCTCGGGCTCGGTCGCCTCGGTGGTGCTCGCAGGGCTTGAAGAGTCCGATGAGTCAATGCCGTTGAGGGCGTTGATTATGTCCTCAAGGCTCGAAGTGGTGTCCTCCGCGGAGCTGCTCGTGCCGTCGGAGGCGGCGGTTGTGTCCGCGTCGCTGTCCTTGTTCTTGCAGGCAGCAAAGCTCAGCATGAGTACAAGGCACATGAAAATACACAGAATAACTTTTTTCATTTTTATCATCATCCCTTTAAGAATATTTGTTTCAACATCCTTTGCGCCTGAGCACCGTAACAATAGAATACATTATATCGCGAATAAAATCAAGGGGATTGCCCGAATATGAACGAACTAAGTACGGGCGTGCGGTTGACTTTTGACTGCGAAAAAAGTAAAATGACAGCAGTAATAACTTTTCGTCAGTCGTTATGATTATCGGAGGTGGACTCATGGACATAGACATATCTCTCATATTTGGCGATGCGGCGCGGTGGATAATGCCCGTGCTCGCGCTGCTTGTCGCGGCGTTCTGCGTGCCCTCCCTGCTCAAGGGCAACAAGAAGATAGGCGTCACCGGATATCTTGTCAACGAGGCGAACGGCGACCGTCTGCCGCTGTCCGGCTACGAGGTGTCGGTCGGGCGCAGCAAGGCGTGCGATATCGTCCTCGGATACAGTACCGTTTCGCGCTTTCACGCCGTGCTTTCAAAGCATAAGAACAGTTGGCGCGTGACCGATACGCGCTCAAAGACCGGAACATATATCAACGCCGAGAAGATAGACAGGCCCCGCGCCCTTGCGGACGGGGACACGATAGTTTTCGGCAACGCGGTGTTCGTCTTTGTCGAGAATGCGGCTATCGAGCCCGAGCAGGCTCCGGAGGAGCATGTTGAACAGGCGGGCGGCGGAAATGCCGCTCCTGCGTATGAATCTGCGGATTATATAATCGACGAAAAGACCGGCAGCGCATACAGAATTGACGGGCTTATAACCTGTATGATAGGCAGCGGAGACGATGTGCAGATAAAGCTCAGAAGAAAGAATGTCTCTGCCCGCCACGCGATGCTCGTGTTCGATGACGGAACGGGCAGGTGGAGCGTCACGGATATGGATTCGACCTACGGCACGCTGCTCAACGGCAGACCCGTCAGACGCATGACCCAGCTGCGTGACGGCGATACGTTAAACATCTGCGGCAGTACGCTCACGTTCAGAACGACGGGAGGGGAGAGCGCATGAAAAAGACAATGAAGAGAACCAAGTGGTGGTTCCCCGCGCTTATTCTGCTCACGGCATTTCAGGTCATATCCATGGCGCAGGTCATATTCAACTCCGACGGCTCGCTGAGCACGGAGTGCCTCATTTTCTTCGGCTCTTATCTCGCCGTCGAGTGGGTATATTTCATCGCGATGTCGATAGCGAGGAAGCGAGCGGATCCGGCACTCGAAATGGTAGCGTTTTTCCTGACGGGCATAGGTCTTGTCACCGTTGCGGGAGCGAACAAGGAGCTTGTCAAGACGCAGTTTATAGCGGATATGCTCGGCATATTCTGCTTTGTCGCTCTGCTCTGGCTCATCTCGAATGTTGACAGAGCCATGGTGATGAGAACGCCCATGGCGGCGGCGGCGATAGGTCTGCTTGTCCTGACGCTTATTCTCGCACGCAATATACAGGGCGCGTTCAACTGGCTGAATATCGGCGGAATGTCCATCCAGCCGTCCGAGTTTGTCAAGGTGGCGTTCATCTTTGTCGGCGCGGCGACTCTCGATAAATTGCAGACCACCCGCTCGCTCACGAAATATATCATCTTCTGCGTCGTCTGTGTGGCGCTGCTGTTCTTGATGCGCGATCTCGGCGCGGCGCTGATATTCTTTTTCACGTTTATAGTCCTCGCGTTCATGCGCTCCGGCGACTTCCGCACGATAGTGCTCCTGTGCGTCGGCGCGGCTATGGCGGCGGGACTCGTCGTGCTGATACGCTCCGACTTCGTTATGGCTCGCTTTGCGACCTACCGCCATGTCTGGGACGATATGTATGGCAAGGGCTATCAGCAGACGCGCGTGCTCATCTACAGCGTCAGCGGCGGACTGCTCGGCGTCGGCATCGGCGACGGAAAGCTCAAGGAAGTCCCTGCGGCGACGGAGGATTTGGTATTCGGTATGATTTGCGAGGAGTGGGGCATTATCATGGGTATTCTCGTTGTCCTCTGCATCATGTTTATAGCTTTCCACAGCATCCGCTGCGCGAGCGGTTCGCGCTCGGCGTTCTATGCGATATCCGGCATAGCGGCGGGCTGTCTCCTGCTCTTCCAGACGGGACTCAATGTTTTCGGCGTCACCGACCTGCTGCCCCTTACGGGCGTTACCCTCCCGTTTATCAGCCGCGGCGGTTCGAGCGCGATATGCTGCTGGGCGCTGATGGCGTTTATCAAGGCTGCGGACAACCGCACATGGATAGGCTCAAAATATTATCTCGATTCTGACTCGTGACCCGCGGAAAGGACTGATAAAATGAAAGGCATAGCAAAACGCTCAAAGCTCATGTTTGCGCTCGTGGCAATTTTCCTTGCGGGCGTTATAGTCCTTGCGTCAACCTTCGGCATTAACGCCGAGGCATGGGTGTTCAAGCGCGCCAACAAACACATATATTCGTCGGGTCAGATAGTCGCGGCGGGCACGATATATGACCGCAACGGCAAGGTGCTGGCTCAGACGGTGGACGGCGAGAGAAAATATAATGCAGACAGCACCGTGCGCCGTGCGACTCTCCACGCCGTCGGCGACCTCGAGGGCTTCATCTCGACGGGAGCGCACAGCGCGTTCCGCAGTCAGCTCACGGGCTACAGCTTCCTAAACGGCGTATATGACCTGAAGAGAAACGGAGCGGGCAATGACATAACCCTAACAATCGACGCCGACCTCTGCGTCACGGCATATAACGCCCTCAACGGCAGAAAGGGTGCAGTCGGCGTATATAACTATAAGACCGGCGAGATTCTCTGCATGGTCTCGACCCCTACCTACGACCCCTATAACAAGCCGACCGATATCGACAGCGACACCACGGGAAAATACGAGGCGATATATCTCAACCGTTTCCTCTCCGGTGTGTTCACTCCCGGCTCGACCTTTAAGATTGTCACTGCGATGAGCGCGCTCGAAAATATACCCGATATAAATTCGCGCACCTTCACCTGCACCGGTCAGTATAAGACCTCGACAGGTATCGTCAAGTGCAACTCCGTGCACGGCACGCTCAATTTTCAGCAGGCTCTGAGCAAATCCTGCAACAGCACCTTTGCCTGCATCGCCGAGGAACTCGGCAACGACGCGCTGACAAAGACCGCCGAGCAGGTCGGCTTCAACAAGCGCATAACGATAGACGGAATAAGCGTCACAAAGAGCTATTTCACTCTCGAAAATGCGGTCAGCGTTGACCGCGGCTGGGCAGGCATCGGTCAGTATCAGACCCTTGCGAACCCCTGCCAGATGCTCACCATGATGGGCGCGATAGCAAACGGCGGCAGCGCTCCCGTGCCGACGCTGCTCAAGAGCGACAGCACATTCGGCTCACTCACCACGCCGACGCTCAAATATCTCGACGAAAATATAGCGAATACGATAAAAGATATGCTCCGGAAGAATGTCACGACCCACTACGGCGAGAGCAAGTTCCCCGGGCTTCAGCTCGGCGGAAAAACTGGTACTGCGCAGGTCTCGGACGGCGATCCCCATTCGTGGTTTGTCGCTTTCTCCGAGCGCGAGGATCTACCGCTGGCTGTAGTCGTTGTCGTCGAGCACGGCGGCGAGGGTATCAGCGCGGCGGCGCCGATAGCCAATAAAGTCATGCAGGCTGCGGCGAAAAAGGGAGTAAACTGAAAATAATCAAAAATCGGCGTCCGCGCAGAATTGCACGGGCGCGGTGCTTTTTAGCCGATATTTTCAATAAAAAATCCGATTATAAAATCTTGGACGGCACTTGACATTGAAAAAATAGTGTGACAAAATAGATTTGCCGAGAGGAGTCGGTAATAAAATTCAAGGAGGCGTTCAAATGAAAAGAGTCGTAAGTATGTTGATGGCCTTGATGCTGTGTGCCGCATTTGTCTTTTGCACAAGTGCCCAAGCATTCGCCTTTGACAGCGGCGAGGACAGGACAGTTGTTGTTACCGGCAAAACGATTGAAATCGGAGAAACGAGAGACCTTGGAGACGAGTACACCTGCACCACCTTTGTAAGTCCCGGCGATGAAGAGAGTGAATTTGGACCGCTTGCCCTTACCGACAGGTCGAAAACGAAGACATTTATAAATCTCATCCACAACAAAAACGGCGCCTATATCTGCACCTTGCAGGTTGTCGTGAAAGGAATGTATTCCCCGACAGACAGAACTTCTGCAATAACAAGCCTGAATTATATGTGCTCTGGACTCAATTCAATGCATATGTCAATTTCGGATATAGTGAGCGGAAATATCGCCGTGCTGAGGCTGTATTATTTCGGTCAGTATATCGGAAAACTCAACTACACAATATATTATAACGGCAATATCGAACAGAGCTGAATTTTATAGGCTTGGGGCTGCGCTAAATGCGACAGCCCCGATTTTTATTTTATCTCCACTCCCGTGTAATAGTGTTTGATTATCTCCTGCCAGTCGGAGCCCTGCCGTGCCATGTAGTCCGCGCCGTACTGGCTCATGCCGACCCCGTGACCGTAGCCGTGGACGGTTATCTTGAACCCGTCGTCCGTGCATTTTATCCCGAAGCAGGCACTGCGGAGTCCCAGCCTTTCGCGCACCTGTGCGCCCGTGAATTCTTTCCCGCCGATAACGGTGCAGGAGACATATCCGCTGTCCGTTTTCTCCGTTTCGCCCACCCAATTTTCCGCGTCGCCGTCAAGCTCCGCGCCCGAGTCGGCAAACGCTTTTTTGAATTCGTCCGCCGTCAGCGTCAGCAATGAGGAGTAGTCGGGCGAGAGCTTGTCGCCCGCGCTCGTGACGCTTTTTAAGTAGGGGACATCTTTGCCCCAGACCTCCTGCGCACTGAAGGTCTGCCCGCAGCTTATCGCGTGGAATGCCGCGGTTATCGTCTCCCCGTCATAGGTTATTGTCTTGCCGAAAACATCCTCGACCGCCTCTTCGATTTTCTTTTCGTATGTCTCGTATTTGTCTCCCCATTTTTCCTTTCGTGCCGCCGCGTCCAAATAGCCTTGGTGCACCGCGCTGTCGTCGGTTATGTCCGCGCCGCCGAGCGCGGGGTCGGGACTGGAACGCTTTTTTTTCGCATATGTATAGCATACGGCGGCCTGGGCGCGCAGAGCCTGCGAATGATATGTCGGCGACATCTCCGCCGCCACCGCGCCGACCACATATTCAAACATATCTATTTCGTTTATTTTTTTTGTCGAAGAGGAGAGCACGAGAATAGAATCCCCGCCGTCCTGCGAGTTCGTTGTCGCGGATTCGCCTGTGCTGCTCTCTGGCACTTTCGCTCCGCCTGTTGCGGCAAGCGGGCAGATAAGCAGAACGGCTGTAAGAATGATGAATAAAAATCCTCTGTTTTTCATATTTTTTACCTCCAGAACCTCGGCAAACTTGACTTTTGCTGCCGTTTTGGTGTAAAATTGTACTCTAATACATTATTATTATACGGAGCGAGAAAGGAGTCGAACGCATGGCGAATTATATATCCTCTATCCCGCAGGACGCCCTTAACATTTTATGCGGAGAAATAGGTAAGTATAACAAGATAAATCCGGAGTATTTTGACCGCTTTCAGGTCAAGCGCGGTCTGAGAAATTCGGACGGCACCGGCGTTATGGCGGGACTTACAAAGATATGCAGCGTTCAGGGATATTATGTCGAGGACGGCGAGCGCGTCCCGATAGACGGCAGACTTATATACCGCGGAATCGATGTGCGCGAGATAGTCAGCGGCTGCGAGCAGGAGGGGCGCTTCGGCTTTGAAGAAGTCGCGTGGCTGCTCCTTTTCGGTACTCTGCCGTCAAGAAGACGCCTTGAGATATTCAAAAATGTTCTTGCCGAGAGCCGCGAGCTCCCCAACGAGTTCATCGAGGATATGATAATGAAAGCCCCCTCGCACAATATCATGAACAAGCTTTCGCGCAGCGTCCTCGCGCTCTATTCATATGACGAAAATCCGGACGATATCTCGATAGAAAACGTCCTTCGCCAGTCGATACAGCTGCTCGCGCAGGTGCCCATGATAATGAGCTATGCCTATCAGGTCAAGCGCCGCAACTTCTATCACGAGAGCATGTATCTCCATCCGGTCGATAAGACCCTCAGCACCGCCGAGTCGGTTCTGTATTCTATAAGAGCGGATAAAAAGTTCACACCGGAGGAGGCGCGTATGCTCGACCTCTGCCTCATGCTCCACGCAGAGCACGGCGGCGGAAACAACTCGACCTTCGCCACCCGCGTGCTGACCTCGAGCGGCACCGATACATATTCGGCAATCGCCGCTGGTATAGGCTCGCTCAAGGGACCCAAGCACGGCGGCGCGAACATAAAGGTCGCCGAGATGGTCGAATATATCAAGCAGGGCGTTGAAGATATTACAGACGCGGATCAGGTCGCCGATTTCCTAAAGAAGATTCTCAAAAAAGAGGCGGGCGACGGCTCGGGACTCATCTACGGCATGGGTCACGCGGTCTATACCCTCTCCGATCCCCGCGCCGTTATCCTCAAATCTCATGCGCGCAGGTTCTCCGAGAACACGGAGCTCGAGGACGAGTTCAAGCTCCTTGAGCTTGTCGAGAGCCTCACTCCGCAGATTCTTGCCGAGCTGCGCGGAGACAAGAAGATTATGTGCGCGAATGTCGATCTCTATTCCGGCCTTGTGTATAAGCTGCTCGGCATCCCCGAGGATCTGTTCACCCCGCTGTTCACCGTTGCCCGCGTTGCGGGCTGGGCGGCGCACAGAATGGAGGAGCTGATGACCGGCGGCAGAATAATCCGTCCGGCATATAAGAGCGTCTGCGCCCAGCGCAACTATGTGAAGCTTGACGACAGACTCGACAATTATCCCGGCGAGCTCATATATATCCCCAGCGACGAGCACGCCTGACAGAAAAAATAATTTTTAGGACTTGATGCAATGCCGAAAGATAAAAAAGTTTCAATGCTTAAAATTATGATGATAGCCCTTGCCGTGGTTCTCTTGGTGCTGATTCCTGTGCGCTGCTATCAGTATGCGTCCGGGGTGCTTGAGCCTCTGACCGGCTTTTACAGCGAAAGCGGCTGGAGCGTGTGGCTGTCGTATATTCTGCTTGCCGTGTCCGCCGTTGCGTTCCTTGCAACAGCGATAGCGAGCAGAAAGAATATATCCTATTCAACCGAAAAATTCGGCTCGACAGGGCTTGCGATAGCCGCGTTCATGTTCGCTCTGACACTGATGATCGATGCTGTATCGCAGTATAGGACGGTGTTTGAGACGGCGACCGATTCCGCGCTTTTATACGGCACCGAGTCGGTTCAGTATCTCAAGACGGGTCTTATCTCAAGGGGACTTGAGGGCTTCTGCGCCATCGTTGCGGCAGTGTTCTTCGTTTTCTTCGGCTACGGTCATCTGAGTGGCAAGTCAACCGCCTCGGAGGCAAAGCTCATGGCGCTGTTCCCGGTGCTCTGGTGCATATTCAGGCTCATGCACCGCTTTATGCGCACGATAAACTTCCTCAACGTTTCCGAGCTGCTCTATGAGCTGTTCATGTGCGTGTTCCTTATGGCGTTTTTGCTGGCGTTCTCTCAGCTCAACTCAAAAGTCGGCGACAGCGGCTTCGACTGGAAGCTCGTCGGCTACGGACTGCCCGCCATGATGTTCTCGCTTATCTGCTTCCTGCCGCGATTTATAATGCTTCTTGTCGGCAAGAGCGAGCTGCTCTGCACCCAGTCGCCCATAGAGTGGTGCGACCTCGGCGCGGCAGTGTTCATCTGCGCACTGCTCCTGACCAGAGTCGGGTTCGGCGGGAAAAAGACCGAGACTGCCGAAACGGCTGAGAAAACGGAAAGCTGATGTTTTTAGATAATTTTCTCATCGCCGCCGAGCAGGTGGCGATACTGTATATTCTCGTTGCGGTCGGCTTTATTGCCGACAGGACGAAGCTTTTCACGGAGAAGGCGGCGCGTCTGTGCACGGATCTGATGTTTTATATCATCACTCCCGCAAAGATAGTGCAGTCGTTTGTCTCCATGGAGTTCAGCCGCGAATCGGCGAAGAGCCTCGCGATAGCCGCCGCCTGCGGTGCCGCGATACACATTATCGGCGTGGCGGTCAGTTCCGTTGTGTTCAACAAATCGCCGAAAGGCAAGGCGGGCATATTCAAATATTCAAGCGTCTACGGCAACTGCGGGTATATGGCTCTGCCGCTCGCCTATGCCGTGCTCGGCGACGAGGGCGTGTTCTACGGCTCGGTCGTCATCATGATGTTCCACCTGTTCTCGTTTACCCACGGCGTCTGGCTGATGTCGCGCTCCGAGACGGGTGAAAGGACAAAGCTCAATTTCAAGAATATTTTGATAAATCCGGGCACGATATCGCTCATAATCGGTTTGCCGCTGTATCTTATGAAAATACAGTTGCCCAATGTCATTGAAGCTCCGATAGATTATCTCGCCGCGCTCAATACGCCCGTGGCGATGCTTATCTTCGGCACATATCTCTCGAACGCGAAGATAAAATCCGCGCTCAAGGAGTGGCGGATACTCTGCGTCGCGCTGATAAAGCTCGCGGTGATACCGCTTATATGCCTCGGTGTTTTCAGGCTCTGCGGCATAACGGGTGCGCTGCTGACCTCAATGATAATCGCGGCGAGCGCACCGCCCGCAAACATAACGGTCGTCTTTGCGGCGAAGTACAACAGGGACACGGGGCTCGCGTCCCAAACGGTCGCAATAGTCAGCTTCATTTCCATAGTGACTATGCCGTTGCTGATAGGGCTTGCAAGCACGATGTAGAAAAAAGAGAATCGAAAAATGAGTTGAACCCCAAAGCTCCGCCGAAGGAGCCTATGGGGTTCATTTTCATAATGCAAAAAAGCACTGCCTACCGCCTATTCCTCGCACGGGGCGTCGGGTCGCCGCCCCTACAAAACCCGCACCGCCCCCTGCAAATCAACGCCGCCCATCTGTTTTGCGCCCATCTATCATCTGTAATCTATCGTCTGACATCTCCTACCCGTAGGGGTCGGCGACCCGACGCCCCGCCGCCGCGACAGCGGCACGAATACGCCGTTACATACCCGCGCCCTAAATTCAAAAAAATTAAAAAAATTTCAAAAAATGTTAAAAAATTTTAAAAAAATATGTCCCAAACACTTGAAAAAGTCAAAAAACAATGGTATAATTTACACACCTAAAATGTATATTAGGTTACTGCACATATTTCGCAAAAACACCGAGGTGACGAAAACAGGAAATGCGAGGACGGGACAATGACGATGCATACGAGGACAGATACGGTTTTTGAGCGGTGCGTTACCGCTTTTTTGTCATGCCTTGATTTCTTGGGTTCTCCCGACAATTTAACAGAATTATCATGCTTTAAGGCAGAGCGCGTTTGCGTTCTGCCTTTTTTCGTCCTCCTGTGACGAAATTGCTGTGACGGGAGCGGTTGCGGAGAAATAAACTGCCTGTGATTTCGCGGTTGAAAAGTTCTTGGATTGAGGAGGTGCTTTGTCTGTTTCACTTTCGACTGCGGTTTACATAGAGGGCTGTGTCAACAACCCGAATATGAGGGTGGGGCACCGAAACAACGAATTGCTCAAAAGGCAAGAAGAAAAAATCAAGAAGAAACACATCAAGAAGAGACATATTAAAAGAGGTGGTATTTATGAAGAAAAGAAAAGTCGGCAAGATAGTGTCGCTGCTTCTGGCTATAGTGCTCGTCGCAGCC
>CAVFAN010000016.1:0-55523 GCA_963620555.1 bacterium | reverse complement strand
CGCCTACCGCCTATAGCCTACTGCCTTTGAGCGCAGCGAAATTAACCCCTCAGTCTCGGCTTCGCCGCGACAGCTCCCCTGCAGGGGAGCCGAAGGGATGCATTAGACGATAGATTTTAGATGACAGATTACAGATTACAGATGATAGATGGGCGGTCATATGTTTCGTGCCTATCAGCAACATATAATCTTGACCATCTCTCGTCTATCGTCTATAGTCTATAGTCTATCTTCAGAACCCGATTATCAGCCCGCCCTTTTCGGCATAAAAGCTGCAAAGCCCGCGTGCGTGGACTATCTTGACCTCCGCCTTATCCCAGACGGACTGGATAGCCGTTTTGACGCTCTCGGCAAACTCCGCGTTGCGGCAATGGCTGATAACGACCTTGCCGCAGTTATAGCCGCGCTCCTTCATATCCTCGATTATCGCATCGAGCGCCTTCTTGCTCCCGCGCAGCTTATGCTTTATCTCGATAGTCCCCTGCTCGCTGCCGATGCCGATGCCCCAAAAGCCGAGCTTATTGGCGACAAAGCCTACTATCTTATTCATGCGCCCGTTCTTGACGAGATTGTTGAACGACGAGAGAGCAAAAACTATGTGCGTATGGCGGGAATAAAGCTCCGCCTTTTCCACGACCGAGTCAAAGTCCGCGCCGGACTCGATAAGCTCGCACAGCTTCCTGACGAGCAGAACCATCTCGGGTCCTGTCGAGCGGGAATCGATGACCGCTATCTTCTTGTTGTGGTCGTCCTCGAGCACCATATCCTTTGCCGCGCACGCGCTGTTGTAGCTGCCGGAGAGCTTGCTCGAAATAGTTATTGCTATTACATTGCCCTCCTGCTCAAACTTCTCCTGCCACGCATGAGGCGACGGACATGCCGTATGGCTCGCCTGCGCACAGGCATCCATCGAGTCGATCATCCTGTCAATGTCGAGCTCGTGATCGTCGATGAAGCTCTCGTCACCCACGCTGATTGTGAACGGCACGGAGGAAAACACGATATTCTCGTATTCTCTCCCCAAGCCGAACATATCACAGCTCGAATCGGTGATAATGTTCCATTTCATTTTTGAATTTTTCCTCCCTTTTTAAGCCTTTCCTTTGCTTATCACTATTATATATACTTTATGCCCCTAAAGTCAATGCCTTTATGTTAAATCGAAATTTTTTAACATTCCGTCCATTTATACCCGATATCTTGACAAAGCGTGCGGCAGTTGATATAATAAGACAAATCAATTTTTAAGCGGTACAGAGATGCCGGCAAGATTGGTGATGAATACGGATAAGTCGGCGTTGATGTCCCGGCGTTCTTCGCATACACGGTCTTGCGGCAGCAGGACCTTTTCTTTTGTATATATATAATGTATAGGGAGACGCGAAAATGACCCACGACTACGCTTGCAGATACAAAAAAATAAGAGCCTTTGCGGAAAAGTTCCTTGCCGACGGGGGTCTTTCGTCCGTTCTTTCCGAAAAATATGTTATCGTTCCCGGTCTTTGTGATGTTCATGTGCATTTCAGAGAGCCGGGTTTTTCTTATAAAGAAACTGTTGCTTCCGGCTCTGCCGCTGCGGCGCACGGTGGATACACGGCGGTCTGCACGATGCCGAACCTCGACCCTGTGCCGGACAGCGCGGAGCATCTGCAGGTTCAGCTTGACGCGATAGAGCGCGGCGCGGCGATAAAGGTTCTGCCCTACGGCGCGATAACCGTCGGCGAAAAGGGCGAAAGGCTCGCGGACATGGAGGCTATGGCGGACAAGGTCTGCGCGTTCTCCGATGACGGGAAGGGCGTACAGAATGAAGAAATGATGCGCACCGCAATGACCGCCGCAAAGCGGCTCGGCAAGATAATCGCCGCCCACTGCGAGGACAACTCCCTGCTCTTCGGCGGATACATACACGACGGCGAATACGCGAAAGTGCACGGGCACAGGGGCATATCGAGTGCGAGCGAATATAAGCAAATCGAGCGCGACCTGCGCCTTGCGGAGGAGACGGGCTGCGCATATCACGTCTGCCACATATCGACAAAGGAGAGCGTTGAGCTGATAAGGCGGGCAAAGGCACGCGGGGTCGATGTGACCTGCGAGACCGCGCCGCACTATCTTGTGCTCTGCGACGAGGATATACAGGAGGACGGACGGTTCAAGATGAACCCGCCGCTGAGAAGCCGCGAGGACAGGCAGGCTCTCATAGAGGGCATAAAGGACGGCACAATAGACCTGATAGCTACCGACCACGCGCCGCACAGCGCGGAGGAAAAAGGGCGCGGGCTCAAAAAGAGCCTCATGGGTGTTGTCGGGCTCGAAACGGCGTTCCCGGTGCTCTACACGGAGCTTGTGATGAAAAATATAATAACGCTCGACAGGCTCGTTGAGCTGATGAGCTTCAAGCCGAGAGAGAGATTCGGGATAGATACAAATAATGACTTCGCGGTGTTCGACATAAGCGAGGCATATAAAACAGACCCGAACGATTTTCTTTCGATGGGGTGCGCCACACCGTTCGCGGGGCGTGAGGTGTTCGGCAGATGCCTGCTGACGGTGCATGACGGGAAAGCTGTTTACAAGGCGGAGGATAGAGCATGAAGCAAGGAATTTTTAAGATAACTTCAAACAAAGAGATTGCGCGTGACATATTTGAAATGACCCTTTCGGGCGACACCTCGGCAATAACCGCGCCGGGGCAGTTCGTAAACATAAAGCTTGACGGATTTTTCCTGCGCCGCCCGATATCGGTCTGCGACTGCGTCGGGGAAGATCTGACGCTGATATATAAAACCGTCGGCCGCGGCACGGAGCAGATGAGCCGCACGGCGGCGGGCGATGAGCTCGACCTGCTGACGGGGCTGGGCAACGGATACAACACAAAAATAAGCGGCGGCAGTCCCCTGCTCGTCGGCGGCGGAGTCGGAGCTCCGCCGATGTATATGCTCTGCAAAAAGCTTATATCAGAGGGCAAAAATGTTACGGTGGTGCTCGGCTTCAACTCGAAAGACGATGTGTTCTACGAAGACGAATTTCGCGCGCTCGGCGCGGACGTGCACATCGCGACCGCCGACGGCACTTACGGCACAAAGGGCTTTGTCACGGATGTGATAAAAGATATGAAATACACATTTTTCTACACCTGCGGACCCGAGCCGATGTTCCATGCGATGCACAAAATCATGGAAACGCCCGGGCAATACAGCTTCGAGGAGCGCATGGGCTGCGGCTTCGGCGCGTGCATGGGCTGCTCGTGCAGGACGCTCACGGGCAACAAGAGGATCTGCAAAGAGGGTCCCGTAATGGAAAGCGAGGAGATAATATGGGCAGACTGAGCGTGAATCTTTGCGGCGAAGAGCTCGACAATCCCGTTATCCCGGCATCGGGCACCTTCGGCTACGGATACGAATTTGCTGAGCTCTATGACATAAACTGCCTCGGAACTTTTTCGTTCAAGGGCACGACGAAGGAGCCGCGCTTCGGCAATCCGACCCCGAGAATAGCGGAGTGCACCGCCGGCATGATAAACGCCGTCGGGCTTCAGAATCCCGGCGTTGACAAAGTTATAAGCGAGGAGCTGCCGAAGCTCAAAAAGTGCTTTAATAAAAAAGTGATGGCTAACATCAGCGGCTTTTCCGTTGACGAATACGCCTACACCTGCGAGAGGCTCGACAGTCAGGAACAGATAGGCTGGCTCGAAGTCAACATCAGCTGTCCGAACGTTCACGGCGGCGGCATGAGCTTCGGCACAGACCCGAAGGCGGCAGCGCAGGTTACAAAAGCCGTCAGGGCGGTCACGAAGAAGCCGGTTATCATAAAGCTCTCGCCCAATGTCACTGATATCGTGAGCATCGCGAAAGCCTGCGAGGACGCGGGAGCGGACGGAATCAGCCTGATAAATACCCTGCTCGGCATGAGAATAGACCTGCGGACGAAAAAGCCCGTGATAGCGAACACGATGGGCGGCTTCTCCGGCAGCGCGATATTCCCCGTGGCACTGAGAATGGTCTACCAGGTCTCGTCGGCTGTCAATATCCCCGTGGTCGGCATGGGCGGCGTATCGTCCGCAGAGGATGTTATCGAGATGATGCTCGCCGGAGCGACGGCGGTCGAGATAGGCGCCGCGAATCTCGTTGACCCGTTCATATGCAAAAAAATTGTCGAAAACTTGCCCGCGACTGCGGACAAGTATAATATAAACGAACTCAAGGACATCATAGGAGGAGCACACAATGGGTAAAGATGTAATAATTGCCTGCGACTTTGCAGACAAGGAAACCGCGCTGAGCTTTCTCGACAAATTCGAGGGCAGAAAGCCGTTCGTCAAGATCGGCATGGAGCTATTCTATGCCGAGGGTCCGCAGATAGTACGCGAGATAAAGGCACGCGGGCACAAGATATTCCTCGACCTCAAGCTTCACGATATACCAAACACGGTCAAGAAGAGCATGGCTGTTCTCTCGAGGCTCGATGTCGATATGTGCAACCTCCACGCCGCAGGCACATCGCGCATGATGGAAGCGGCTCTTGAGGGGCTGACCCGCCCGGACGGCACGCGTCCTCTGCTCATCGCCGTGACCCAACTGACCTCCACCGACCAGGATGCGATGGAGCGCGATCTTCTGATAAAAGAGCCTATCGACAAAGTTGTCATGCACTACGCCGAGACGGCAAAAAACGCGGGGCTTGACGGCGTTGTCTGCTCCCCGCTCGAAGCGCAGAAGGTTCACGAAATATGCGGCGAAAGGTTTTTGACCGTCACCCCCGGCGTTCGCTTTGCGGACGGCGACATAGGCGACCAGAAGCGGGTCATGACGCCCGAACAGGCGAAAAAGATAGGCTCCGACTACATCGTCGTCGGCAGACCGATAACCGCAGCGCCCGACCCCGTTGCGGCATATGAGAGATGCATAAAAGAATTTGTTGACTGAAGGAGAAAATAAAATGACTGAGACAAGCAGAAAAATCGCAAAGGATCTTCTTAAAATACAGGCAGTGTTTCTGAGCCCCGACAAGCCCTTCACATGGGCGAGCGGAATAAAGAGTCCCGTATATTGCGACAACCGTCTTACACTCACGGCTCCCGAGGTTCGCACGGATGTTGAAACCGGACTAAAAAAGCTTATTGAAGAAAACTACCCCGACGCCGAGGTTCTCATGGGCACCTCGACCGCCGGCATTGCCCACGCCGCGATAACCGCGCATTTGATGGGCCTGCCGATGGGCTATGTCCGCTCCGGCAACAAGGATCACGGCAGGCAGAACCGCATCGAGGGCAAGCTCGGAAAGGGTCAGAAGGTCGTCGTGGTCGAGGATCTTATCTCAACCGGCGGCAGCGTTATCGAAGTCGTTGACGCTCTGCGCGAAGCGGGCGCGGAGGTGCTCGGAATAGTCAGCATCTTCACCTACGGAATGAAAAAGGGTCTGGAAAGGCTCGCTGCGGCGGATGTCAAAAATGTGAGCCTGACTGACCTCGATGTGCTCTCCGAAGTCGCGGCTCAGGAGGGATATATAAAGACCGAGGATGTAAACCGCCTTATCGCGTTCCGCAACAACCCCTCGGACGAGAGCTGGATCGGCGGTGTAAAATGAGGAGCATAATAAACATCCTCGACCTCTCCGCCGAGGAGATCGACCGGCTGATAACCGTCGCAGACGACATCATGGCGCAGCCAGAAAAATACAACGAGGTCTGCCGCCACAAAATTCTCGCCACGCTGTTCTTTGAGCCCTCGACTCGCACGAGGCTCAGCTTCGAGAGCGCGATGCTCTCGCTCGGCGGTCAGGTGATAGGCTTCTCCGGCGCGGATTCAAGCTCCGCCGCCAAGGGCGAGACGATTGCCGACACGATAGAGGTTGTCAACGGCTACGCGGACATAATCGCCATGCGCCACCCGAAGGAGGGCGCACCGGTCGTCGCGTCCATGCACACGGCGGTGCCGCTGATAAACGCGGGCGACGGCGGGCATTTTCATCCCACGCAGACGCTCGCTGACCTGCTGACAATTCACCACGAAAAAGGCTCTTTCGACAATCTCACGATAGGGCTCTGCGGCGACCTGAAATACGGCAGAACCGTCCACTCTCTCATCGCCGCGATGACGAGATACAAAAATGTAAAATTCGTGCTCATCTCCCCCGAGGAGCTGCGCCTGCCGCAGTTTGTTATTGACGAATATCTCGAGGGGAGCGGACTTCAGTATGAGGAGTGCCGCTCGCTCGAGGAGGCACTGCCGAAGCTCGATATTCTCTACATGACCCGCATTCAGCGCGAGCGTTTCACGGACGACGCGGAATATCAGCGTCTCAACGGCATATATGTCCTCGACAAGGAGAAGATGAGCCTTGCAAAGAGCGACATGTGCGTGCTGCATCCCCTGCCGCGAGTCAACGAGATATCGCCGGAGGTGGACTCCGACCCGCGAGCGAAGTATTTCGAGCAGACGCGGTGCGGCAGGTTTATGCGCATGGCGCTGATAATGAAGCTGCTCGGGCTTATTCCAAACGAGGTTCAGCCCGAAAAGGCGGAGGAGCCGCAGTATATATACGACAAATACCGTTGTGACAACCCCGCCTGCATCAGCATATGCGAACCGGATGTCAGAAGCATTTTTAAGACTTTTGACGCAAACGGCGGCGCGTGCAGATGCATTTATTGTGACAAAGAGCGAAAGTAAAAAAGTTCTCCGATGCGCCTTGACTGAAACAACCTGTATTTGGTATACTTTAGGTACAATACAGATGAGTTTTCTGCGACTGACGGAATTATTGCAGAGCACTGCAAGGGAACAGAAAAACTCTTTTTCAGCCGACCGTCTGGGCACACCTGAGATTCACTCTCGGAGTGTGCCCTTTTTGATTTTTTCAGGAGGTATGAAATGAAGAAAGTCGGTATAATAATGGGCAGCGACAGCGACCTGCCCGTCATCAGAAAAGCGACAGACACCCTGCGCGCGCTCGGCATTCCGTTTGAAGCGCACGTCTATTCGGCACACAGAACGCCCGACGAAGCCATGGCTTTTGCCCGCTCGGCAAAGGAAAACGGCTTCGGTGTCATTATAGCCGCAGCAGGCATGGCGGCGCATCTCGCCGGAGCAATTGCGGCGAACACCACCCTACCCGTTATCGGCATCCCCTGCAAATCCAATACTCTCGACGGCATTGACGCCCTCCTTTCAACAGTACAGATGCCCTCCGGCATACCCGTTGCGACTGTTGCGATAAACGGAGGAGCCAATGCCGCTTTGCTTTCGGCTCAGATACTCGCGCTGAGCGAGCCGGAGCTTGCGAAGAAGCTTGAAGACAAACGCGCCGCCGACGCTAAAGCCGTCCTCGAAAAGGACGCCGCCGTTTCGGCAGAACTCAATTCGGAGGTTTAAAACATGAACGAGATATCACGGTCCGATGTATACGCCGACGCGGGCGTTGACATAACCGCCGGATACAAGGCGGTCGAGCTTATGAAGAAGCACATCGCACGCACGCTCACCTCGGGCGTCTGCTCTGATGTCGGCGGCTTCGGAGGTCTGTTCGAGCTCGACCTGACAGGCATATCAAAGCCCGTGCTCGTCAGCGGCACTGACGGAGTGGGCACAAAGCTCAAGATAGCCTTTCTCATGGACAGGCACGACACCGTCGGCATCGACTGCGTGGCGATGTGCGTCAACGATATAATCTGCTGCGGCGCGAAGCCCCTGTTTTTCCTCGATTACATAGCCTGCGGCAAAAACTATCCCGAGAGGATAGCAGACATAGTCAGCGGCGTCTGCGAGGGCTGCGTTCAGTCGGGCGCGGCACTAATCGGCGGCGAGACTGCGGAGATGCCCGGATTTTATCCCATAGACGAATACGACCTCGCGGGCTACTGCACGGGCGTTGTTGACAAGGATAAAATTATAGACAACAAGACAATGACCCCCGGTGATGTTATCATCGCGCTCCCCTCGAGCGGCGTTCATTCAAACGGCTTTTCGCTCGTGAGAAAAGTTTTCGATGTTGAAAACCGCAATCTCACCCTCCCAGTTGACGAGCTCGGCGGCAAGAGCATCGGCAAAACTCTGCTCACGCCGACGAAGATATATGTAAAGCCCGTGCTCGCCCTGCTCGAAAAGATAAAGGTCAAGGGCATATCCCACATCACGGGCGGCGGTTTCTATGAAAACATTCCGAGGAGCATTCCCGACTCGCTCGGCGCGAAAATAGACCGCTCGGCGGTAAAGGTTCTGCCGATATTTGATCTTATTGCAAGGGCGGGAGATATCTGCGAGCGCGATATGTTCAACACCTTCAACATGGGTGTGGGCATGAGCATAGTCGTTTCAAAGGACGACGCAGACGAGGCGCTCGGCATTCTCCGTTCCTGCGGCGAAGAGCCATATATCATAGGCGAAATAGTCCGGTCTGCGGAAAAGATAGAGATATGCCGAAAAGCCTGAAGCGGCACAGACTCTTATCGGAGGGCGAAAAAAATGAAAGCAAACAAAGCTGAGATCGCCGTTTTTGTCTCCGGCGGCGGAACGAATCTCCGGGCTCTTATCGACGCGCAGAAAAGCGGGATAATCGAGCACGGGGAGATAAAGCTGGTCGTTTCGAGCAACCCGAACGCCTACGCGCTCGAACGCGCGGCGAAAGCGGGAATCAAGAGCGTCACGGTCAGCAAGAAAGAATTCGGCAGTCAGGTGGCTGTTGAAGAAAAAATAATAGAAATACTTAAAGAAAATAATATAGACCTGATAGTCCTCGCGGGCTACATGAGCATACTGAGCGCGGACTTCACGCGCAGATACGAGCGCAGGATAATAAACGTCCATCCGTCGCTCATCCCGTCGTTCTGCGGCGAGGGCTTCTACGGGCTGCGAGTCCACGAAGCGGCTCTGAAAAAAGGCGTCAAGGTGACGGGCGCAACGGTTCATTTCGTCAATGAGATACCCGACGGCGGCGAAATAATCATGCAGAAGGCGGTCAAAGTCAGGGAAAACGACACGCCCGAAACGCTTCAGAAAAGGGTCATGCGGCTCGCCGAATGGAAGATACTGCCGGCGGCGGCAGAAAAAATATCGGACGGGATAGTCCGGAAAAAAGCGGAGGAAAAATAATGGATATCTACGCAGTAAACGACATAGCAAAGCTCATCGAGGGCAACTCCTACGTCGGAAGAGGCATCGTTATAGGCAAGAGCGCCGACGGCACAAAGGCATGCGCCGCATATTTCATCATGGGTCGTTCGGCAAACAGCCGCAACCGCATATTCACCGAGCGCGACGGCGTGCTCTATACCGAGCCGTTCGACGCTTCAAAGGTAGAAGATCCGAGTCTCATTATTTACGCCGCAGTCAGAAATTTTGAAAACAGGATAATCGTCACAAACGGCGATCAGACAGACACGATAAACGACGCGCTGAAATCAGGCGGCTCGTTCAAGGGTGCGCTTGAAACCCGCGAGTTTGAACCGGACGCGCCGAACTTCACCCCCAGAATCAGCGGCATGCTGACATTTGAAAATAACGACTTTACATATGAGATGAGCATTCTCAAGAGCGCGGACGCCTCGGGCAGCGCGTGCAGCAGATATACATTCTCTTATTCCCCGCTCGCGGGTCTCGGCCATTTCATCCACACCTATGTCTGCGACGGCAACCCCATTCCCACATTCCAAGGCGAGCCGGAGAGAGTCGCTGTTCCTAACGATATCGACGAGTTTACCCAGTCACTTTGGAACGCTCTCGATGCGGACAACAAAATCTCGCTCTATGTAAGATACACCGACCTCTCGACCGGCGAAGAGGACAGCAGACTCATAAACAAGAACGCTTGAAAGGGAGAATAAAAATGAAAGAATTCGAGCTTAAATACGGCTGCAACCCCAACCAGAAGCCCTCGCGCATCTATATGGCGGACGGCGGCGAGCTGCCCATAGAAATACTCTGCGGCAGACCCGGATATATAAACTTCCTCGACGCTTTCAACTCCTGGCAGCTCGTCAAGGAGCTCAAAGAGGCTCTCGGGCTTCCGGCGGTCACTTCTTTTAAGCATGTCAGCCCCACCTCGGCGGCGGTCGGCATCCCGCTTTCCGACAAGCTCAAAAAAGCCTGCTTTGTTGATGACATAGAGGGTCTTGACGACTCCCCGCTCGCCTGCGCCTACGCACGCGCACGCGGCACGGACAGAATGTGCTCTTTCGGCGACTGGGTCGCCCTCTCCGATGTCTGCGATATTACGACCGCGAAGATGATAAAGCGCGAGGTTTCCGACGGCATCATCGCCCCCGGATATGAGCCCGAGGCACTCGAAATCCTTAAATCCAAGCGCAAGGGCAACTACAATATAGTGAAAATCGACCCGGATTATGTTCCCGAAGAGACAGAGCGCAAGCAGGTCTACGGCATAACCTTTGAACAGGGCAGAAACAATTTCAAGATAAACAGAGAGCTGCTCTCTAATATCGTCACCGAAAATAAAAATCTCCCCGACAGTGCGGCACGCGACCTCATAATCTCGCTCATCACGCTCAAATATACGCAGTCAAACTCCGTCTGCTACGCGGTTGACGGGCAGGCTATCGGCGTCGGCGCGGGTCAGCAGTCGAGAATACACTGTACCCGCCTCGCGGGCACAAAGGCAGACACCTGGTTCTTGCGCCAGCACGAAAAAGTCTTAAATCTCCCGTTCAAGGATTCCATAGGCCGCCCCGACAGGGACAATGTCATTGACGGCTACATCAACAAAAACGAAGAGGATGTCTGCGCCGAGGGCAACTGGCAGAAATATTTCATCTCCCGCCCCGAGCCGCTGACCGACGGGGAGATAAAAGAATATCTCGCTTCTATAGACGGCGTGTCGCTCGGCTCGGACGCATTTTTTCCGTTCAGCGACAACATCGAAAGAGCAAAGCGCAGCGGAGTAAAATATATCGCAGAACCCGGCGGCTCAATCCGCGACGACCTTGTGATTGAGTGCTGCGACAAATACGGCATGGTCATGGCATTCACCGGCATGCGCCTGTTCCACCATTGACGGAGGACTAAAAATGAACATTCTTGTAATAGGTTCCGGCGGAAGAGAGCACGCCGTTATAAAAAAGCTCAGAGAGAACAGCGAAGTTAAAAAAATATACGCCCTGCCCGGAAACGGCGGCATTGCCGCAGATGCCGAATGCGTCAATATAGGTGCTACCGACATTGACGGCATTGCGGAATTCGCAAAGAACAATCGGATAGACTACGCCGTTGTCACGCCGGACGATCCGCTCGTGCTCGGCTGCGTTGACAGGCTCGAAAGCCTCGGCATCCCCTGCTTCGGTCCGCGCAAAAATGCCGCGATAATAGAGGGCAGCAAGGTTTTTTCAAAGAACCTGATGAAAAAATACGGCATACCTACAGCAAAGTATGAAGTTTTTGACAGCGCGGAGGACGCGCTCGCCTATCTCGATTCAGCCCCTATTCCGACTGTTATAAAGGCGGACGGGCTCGCGCTCGGCAAGGGCGTTATAATCGCCGCGACGCGTGACGAAGCCAAGGAAGCGGTCGTTGAAATCATGCGCGGCAAAAAGTTCGGCAAGAGCGGAGACAGCATTGTTATCGAAGAATTTCTGACGGGTCCCGAGGTCTCGGTGCTCTCGTTCACGGACGGCAAGACCGTAGTCCCGATGGTATCCTCGATGGATCACAAGCGTGCGCTCGACAAAGACGAGGGGCTCAACACCGGCGGCATGGGCACCGTTGCACCGAACCCGTATTACACAAAAGAAACAGCCGACAGGTGCATGAGGGAGATATTCCTGCCGACGGTAAATGCGATGAACGCGGAAGGCAGAACCTTCAAAGGCTGCCTTTATTTCGGACTCATGCTGACTGAAAACGGTCCTAAAGTCATTGAATACAACTGCCGCTTCGGCGACCCGGAGACGCAGGTCGTGCTCCCGCTGCTAAAGAGCGATCTGCTCACTGTTATGCGGGCTGTAACAAACGGCACACTTGCCGAAACGCCTGTTGAGTTTTCGGATAAAAACGCCTGCTGCGTCATCATGGCGTCAAAGGGCTATCCAGTCGCATACGAAAAGGGCTATGAGATTGATATCCCGGACGAGATTCTGGACAGCGTTTATGTCGCGGGTGCCGCTGAGAAAAACGGCAAGCTCGTGACAAGCGGCGGCAGAGTCCTCGGCGTGACGGCGGTCGAAGATACGCTTCGGGAGGCAATATCCTCGGCATACGAAAAGGCAGAAAAAATTCATTTTGAAAACGCCTTCTACAGGCACGACATCGGCGCGAAAGCGCTCGCCGCAAGGGAGGAAAAATAAATGGTATACAGAGTATTCGTCGAAAAGAAAAAGGAGCTCGCGCAGGAGGCAAAGTCCCTGCTCAGCGAGGCTAACGACCTGCTCGGGATAAAAAATCTCAAAGATGTGCGCGTTATCAACCGCTACGACGCGGAGAATATCACGCCCGAGCTCTTTGACTACGCAAAGCGCACCGTGTTCTCCGAGCCGCAGCTCGACATCGTTTCCGACGAGATAGAAATAAACGGCAGGTGCTTCGCGGTCGAATTCCTGCCCGGTCAGTTCGATCAGCGCGCCGACTCGGCAGCTCAGTGCATCCAGATAATCTCGCAGGGCGAGCGTCCGCTTATCCGCACGGCGAAAATATATATTCTCATCGGCAACATAACCGACACCGACGCTCAGAAGATAAAGAAATATGTCATCAACCCCGTTGAGGCGCGTGAGGCAAGCCTTGAAAAGCCGGAGACACTCGCCGTGAAATACGATATCCCGACCGAGGTCAGAACTCTCGACGGATTTATCAAGCTCGACAGAGCGGGGCTTGAGGACTTCGTCAAAAAATACGGTCTCGCCATGGACGCGGACGACATTGCGTTCTGCCGGGATTATTTCAAATCCGAGCACCGCGACCCGACGATAACTGAGATTCGCATGATCGACACCTACTGGTCGGATCACTGCCGCCACACGACATTTTTGACCGTCATTGACAGCGTGAAATTCGAGGACGGGCTGCTTCAGAGCGCCTATGACGAATATCTCGCGGTCAGAAAAGAATTGGGGCGCACGAAGCCGATATGCCTGATGGATCTCGCGACCATAGCGGTCAGATATCTCAAAAAGCACGGCAAGCTCGACCGCCTCGACGAATCCGAGGAGATAAATGCCTGCACGGTGAAGATAGATGTCGAGGTTGACGGTGTGACCGAGCCGTGGCTTCTGCTCTTCAAAAACGAAACGCACAACCACCCGACGGAGATCGAGCCCTTCGGCGGCGCGGCGACCTGCATCGGCGGCGCTATCCGCGACCCGCTCTCCGGGCGTTCGTATGTCTACGGTGCGATGCGCGTGACCGGCGCGGCAGACCCGCTCGAGCCCATTGACGAGACGATAAAGGGCAAGCTTCCGCAGAGAAAGATAGTCACGACTGCGGCGGCGGGCTATTCATCATACGGCAACCAGATAGGTCTCGCGACGGGCATAGTCGACGAGATATATCACCCCGGCTATGCGGCGAAGAGAATGGAAATTGGCGCAGTCATCGCGGCAACTCCCGCAGAGAATGTGCGCCGCGAAGTGCCCGCTCCCGGAGATGTTGTTATCCTGCTCGGCGGCTCGACCGGACGCGACGGCTGCGGCGGAGCGACGGGTTCTTCGAAGTCCCACACGGTTGAATCGCTCGAGAGCTGCGGCGCGGAGGTTCAGAAGGGCAACGCGCCCGAGGAGAGAAAGCTACAGAGACTTTTCAGAAACAAAGACGCCTGCCTGATGATAAAACGCTGCAACGACTTCGGAGCGGGCGGCGTGTCGGTGGCTATAGGCGAGCTTGCGGACGGGCTTGAGATAGACCTCAACGCAGTGCCGAAGAAATATGAAGGTCTTGACGGCACTGAGCTTGCGATAAGCGAGAGCCAGGAGCGCATGGCGGTCGTTGTTGAGCCGCACAATGTTGACGCTTTCCTCGCGCTGGCGAATAAGGAAAACCTTCAGGCGGTGCCCGTGGCGAAAGTTCAGGCAGAGCCGAGACTCGTCATGAACTGGAACGGCAAGAAAATCGTAGATATAAGCCGCGAGTTTTTGAATTCCAACGGCGCCGACAAGCATATAGACATCACCCCAAAACCCCCCGCGCTCAAAGAGAAGAAAATTTCCGGCTCGTTTGCAGAGAACTATTTGTCACTCGCATCAGATCTCAATATATGCTCGAAGCGCGGACTTTCCGAGCGTTTCGATTCAACAATAGGCGCGGGCACGGTGCTCATGCCGTTCGGCGGCAGGAATCAGCTGACGCCCATTCAGGCGATGGTGCAGAAGATATCCGTTGAGAAAAAGCACACCGACGACTGCTCGCTCATGGCGTTCGGCTACAATCCGTTTGTAACCGAGCAGAGCCCGTATCACGGCGCATATCTCGCAGTTATAGAATCGGTCTGCAAGCTCATCGCCTCGGGTGCGAAATTCAAAGATGTTTATCTCACATTCCAGGAATATTTTGAGCGCCCCGGCAAAGACGGCAAGCGTTGGGGCAAGCCTTTGGCGGCGCTTCTCGGCGCTTTTAAGGCGCAGATGGAGTTCGGCATCGGCTCTATAGGCGGCAAGGACTCGATGAGCGGCTCGTTTGAAAATCTCGATGTCCCGCCGACCCTCGTCTCATTCGCCGTGACAACGGAAAAGACCTCTTCAATAGTTTCTCCGGAGTTTAAAAGCGCGGGTCACAGGGTAGCTTTCATCGCACCCGCAAAAGACGAAAACGGTCTGCCGAAGACCGACTCTCTTATAAATGTATTCTCCCGCGTCACCGGGCTTCTCCGCTCGGGCAAGGCGGTCGCCTGCTACACTCCCGGCATGGGCGGCATAGCGGAGGCAGTCATGAAGATGGCGTTCGGCAACGGCATCGGCTTTGAATACAATAAAGATATCCCGCTTGAAAAGATATTCGGGCTCAGCTACGCGGGCTTTATTCTTGAGCTGGCGGACAGTGCGGAGGAAGTGGGCACGCTGCTCGGACACACGAACGACGGCGGCTGCATCAGCCTTAGCGGCGAGAGCATCGCTCTTTCAACGCTCCTCGAAATATACGAAAACAAGCTCGAAAGCGTCTACAGCTGCAATATCCAAAACGCCGGCAAGGGCGCGGAGAACTTCTCATATGAGACTGTTGAGCGCAAAGCTCCCGCGATAAAAGTCGCAAAGCCGCGTGTGCTTATTCCGGCGTTCCCCGGCACGAACTGCGAATACGACAGCGCAAAGGCAGTCCGTGACGCGGGCGCAGAGCCTGAGATAATCGTTATAAACAACCTCAGCGCGGACGGCATCAGCCGCAGCGTCGAGAAATTCGCAGACGAGCTTCGCTCCTCGCAGATGATATTCATCCCCGGCGGCTTCTCCGGCGGCGACGAGCCGGACGGCAGCGGAAAGTTTATAACGGCATTCTTCAGAAATGCCGCGATAAAAGAGGGCGTTACCGACCTGCTCGAAAACCGGGACGGTCTTATGTGCGGAATCTGCAACGGCTTCCAGGCTCTGATAAAGCTCGGTCTTGTCCCCTACGGCAAGATAATCGACACGGATAAAAATTGCCCGACGCTCACCTTCAACACCATAGCGCGCCACCAGTCGAGGATAGTGCGCACCCGCATTTCTTCAAACAAATCGCCGTGGCTCGCGCTGACTCAGGTCGGCGACATATATTCCGTGCCTATTTCGCACGGCGAGGGGCGTTTTCTCGCAAGCGACGAGCTTATAGCCAAGCTCGCCGCAAACGGGCAGATAGCCACTCAGTATGTTGACCTTGACGGCAACGCTTCAAACGACATACATTTTAACCCCAACGACTCCGTCTGCGCTATTGAGGGCATCACCTCACCCGACGGCAGAGTCTTCGGAAAAATGGGACACAGTGAAAGAATCGGAAAAGGTCTTTACAAAAATGTCCCGGGAGATTATAATATTCGTATGTTTGAAGCGGCCGTTAAATATTTTAAGTGATGGCGAGGAGACCGAAGCATGCCATATTTATCCGACATTGAAATCGCGCAGCACTGCAAACCCGAACACATCAATGTTATCGCAAGGCGTGCCCATATTGACGAAAAATATGTTGAACAGTACGGAAGCTACAAGGCGAAGATAGACCTGTCCCTGCTCTCAGAGACAAAGCGAAAAAACGGAAAGCTTATTCTTGTCACCGCCATAACCCCCACCCCCGCGGGCGAGGGTAAGACCACGACAACAATAGGTCTTGCAGACGGACTGCGCCGTATAGGCAAGGATGCCGCAGTCGCTCTGCGCGAGCCGAGCCTCGGTCCGGTTTTCGGAGTCAAGGGCGGAGCCACCGGCGGCGGATATGCGCAGGTGGTTCCCATGGAGGATATCAATCTCCACTTCACGGGCGATTTTCACGCGATAGGCGCGGCGAACAATCTGCTTGCCGCGATGCTCGACAACCACATTCAACAGGGCAATGTCTTGGGCATAGATGTCCGCAAAATAACATGGAAGCGCTGCGTTGACATGAACGACCGCCAGCTTCGATTCATCGTTGACGGCATGGGCGGCAGGGCGAACGGTGTGCCACGCGAGGACGGATTCGACATAACCGTCGCGAGCGAGATAATGGCTGTGCTCTGCCTTGCGCGCTCGATAACCGATCTCAAAGAAAGACTCTCGCGCATGATAGTCGGCTACACTTACTATGACAGACCCGTGACCTGCGGCGAGCTTAAGGCGGCCGGCGCAATGACCGCGCTTTTGAAGGACGCCATGAAGCCCAACCTTGTCCAGACCCTTGAGGGCACCCCCGCGTTCGTGCACGGCGGACCGTTTGCCAATATCGCACACGGCTGCAACTCCGTCGCGGCGACCGAGATGGCTCTCAGGCTGAGCGACTACACTGTCACCGAGGCGGGATTCGGCGCGGATCTCGGAGCGGAGAAATTTCTCGACATCAAGTGCCGCATGGCGGGTCTTTCGCCTGACGCGGTGGTCGTTGTCGCCACCGTCCGTGCGCTCAAGATGCACGGCGGGCTCGACAAAAACGAGCTTGCGAAAGAGAACATCGGTGCGCTCGAAAGAGGTATTCCGAACCTCCTGCGCCATGTTTTTGCCGTTAAAAATGTCTATAAGCTCCCCTGCGTCGTCGCGGTCAACCGATTCCCGACCGACACCGACGCCGAAATAGATTTCATTATAGCAAAATGCCGCGAGCTCGGAGTCAACGCCGTGCTCTCCACCGAGTGGGCGGACGGCGGCAGGGGTGGCGAAGCGCTTGCGCGAGAAGCGGTTCGCCTGTGCGAAGAGGAAAAGGGCGATTTCACCTTCGCCTATGAGGACGAGCTTTCGATTGAGGAGAAGATCGAGGCCGTCGTCAAAAAAGTCTACGGAGGCGACGGAATAACCGTCATGCCGGACGCAAAAAAGCAGATAGCCCGACTTGAGGCTCTCGGCTTTAGCAAATGCCCCATATGCATAGCAAAGACACAGTACAGCTTTTCGGATGACCCGACTAAGCTCGGCGCACCCGAGCACTTCACCGTGACGGTGAAGAATGTCAAGATTTCCGCTGGCGCGGGATTCATCGTCGTTCTGACCGGCAACATTCTCACCATGCCCGGACTGCCGAAGGTTCCCGCCGCAGAAAAAATCGACGTTGACGAAAACGGCAGGATAACAGGTCTGTTCTGAGATAATAATTCCGCTCGGAGAATATTTCCCAACCGAGCGGAGTTTCCATAAATATAGGAGGTAACAAAATGGCTTATTATTTCAACGAAGTATCACACACCTTTAACGAGTATCTGCTCGTCCCCGGCTATTCGTCGAGCGAGTGCGTGCCCGCGAATGTGTCGCTCAAAACGCCTCTTGTCAAGTACAAAAAAGGCGAGGAGCCCGCAATCTCGCTCAACATCCCCATGGTTTCCGCCATCATGCAGTCCGTCTCCGGCGAAAAGCTCGCCGTTGCGCTCGCAAAGGAGGGCGGCGTGTCGTTCATCTTCGGCTCTCAGAGCATAGAGGATGAGGCGGCAATGGTCGCAAGAGCAAAAAATTTCAAGGCGGGCTTCGTCGTCAGCGACTCGAATATCACTCCCGACGCAACGCTCAACGACGTTATCGCGCTCAAAGAGAGAAACGGTCACTCCACAATAGCCGTGACCGAGGACGGCTCAGCCGATGGCAGACTTGTCGGCATAGTTACGAGCAGAGACTACCGCGTCAGCCGTATGACCGGCGACGAAAAGGTCTCCTCCTTCATGACCCCTCTCGAAAAGCTCGTCACCGCTCCGGATACCACCACGCTCAAGGAAGCAAACGACATAATATGGGACAATAAATTAAACGCACTGCCCATCGTTGACTCGGAGGGCAACCTCAGATATTTTGTTTTCCGCAAGGACTATGACGCTCATAAGGACAATCCGAACGAGCTTCTTGACGCGGACAAGCGCTATGTTGTCGGCGCGGGCATAAACACAAGGGACTACGCAGAGCGCGTACCCGCTCTTGTCGAGGCCGGCGCGGATGTGCTCTGCATCGACTCCTCCGAGGGCTTCTCGGAGTGGCAGTCCCGCACCCTCGCGTGGATAAGAGAGCGTTACGGTGACAGTGTTAAGGTCGGCGCAGGCAATGTGGTTGACAGAGAGGGCTTCCTCTTCCTCGCAGAGGCGGGTGCGGACTTTGTAAAGGTCGGCATCGGCGGCGGCTCGATATGCATAACCCGCGAGACAAAGGGTATAGGCAGAGGTCAGGCTTCCGCTCTTATCGATGTCTGCAAGGCGAGAGACGAATATTTCGAGAGAACGGGCGTATATATCCCCGTCTGCTCCGACGGCGGCATCGTCTACGATCATCACATTACCCTTGCTCTCGCAATGGGCGCGGACTTCCTGATGCTCGGCCGCTACTTTGCGCGCTTTGACGAAAGCCCGACTAATAAGATTTCCATCAAGGGTACTTACTATAAGGAATACTGGGGCGAGGGCTCCAACCGCGCAAGGAACTGGCAGCGTTACGACCTCGGCGGCGACAAGAAGCTGTCGTTCGAGGAGGGAGTTGACTCCTATGTCCCCTACGCCGGCAGCCTCAAGGACAATGTTACGCTCTCGCTGAGCAAGGTAAAGTCCACCATGTGCAACTGCGGCGCGCTCACCATCCCCGAGCTGCAGCAGAAAGCGAAGCTGACCCTTGTCTCCGCAACGAGCATTGTCGAGGGCGGCGCACACGATGTCGTGCAGAAGGAGACCTACTCAGATCTGAAAAAATAAGCCGAAAAATTTCCGGCAGGGAGCGGCAAAAACCGTTCCCTGCCTTTGCATTTTGCCAAAACAGCTTGCAGAATCACCAATAAATGAAACCGTCGCGGGCAAAAGGCTGTTGAATCCGCCGTTTTTGCCGAAATCGTTTGCAAACTGTTGACACGCCGAAAAAGCAATGCTATAATACAGACAATTTAAGACAGCACTTGATAGAGGATGCGAACAAGAAGAGTATCCAGCAGCAACGCCGGCAAGCGGCAGCTGGGGAAAGGCAAGTTCGCCGAAGTGCTATCGCGGTTGCCGCCGCGGTAATGCTGGGCCCTCGCCGAACAGGCGACGGACTGTCACATGACTTATGTGGAGCGCTATCATCGGTTTTTCTGCACATATAGCAGCATATACAAAGCCTGTGATACCTCTTCGGGTCGCAGGCTTAATTAATTTTTTCCAGGAGATGGTACTAATGAACAGAACGAAGAGAATTGTGGCCGCCATTTTGGCTATCGCCATGTGCGCAGTATTATTTGCAGGCTGCGGCACGAAAACCGAGAGTGCCAAGACCGGAGTTGAGGACGGCGTTCTGACCGTTGCCATGGAGTGCGCATACGCTCCCTACAACTGGACTCAGAGCGATGATTCCAACGGTGCTGTCCCGATAAAGGACTCCAGCGACTACGCAAACGGATACGATATCATGATGGCGAAGAAGATATGCGAAGCAAACGGCTGGCAGCTTGAGGTCGTCCGCCTTGACTGGGATTCGCTTGTTCCCGCAGTCCAGACCGGCAAGGTTGACGCTGTTATCGCAGGTCAGTCGATGACCGAGGAGCGTATGCAGCAGGTCGATTTCGCAGGTCCCTACCTCTATGCGAGCATCGTTTGCATGACAAAGCAGAACAGCAAGTACGCAAACGCTACCTCCCTTGCCGACCTCGCAGGTGCAAAGTGCACCTCCCAGCTCGGAACAATTTGGTATGACACCTGCCTTCCGCAGGTAACCGGCGCACTCATCCAGACCGCACAGGAGACCGCACCCGCAATGCTCATGGCTCTTGAGACCGGCGCCGTTGACTTCATCTGCACCGATATGCCCACCGCTCAGGGCGCGCTCATCGCCTACAGCGATCTGAAGATTCTCAACCTCCCCGACGACGCGTTCCAGGTTGACGAGGGCGACATCAACATCGGCATCTCTGTCAAGAAGGGCAACACCGAGCTTAAGGACAAGATAAACTCCGCCCTTGCAGGCATGACCGCAGACGACTTCAACAAGATGATGGACGAGGCGGCAAAGATCCAGCCCCTCTCAGAGTAATCAACAATAATCAGAACGGAGATAACAGGATATGAACAAGCTTGCCGAGCTATGGAGCGACATAGTAAAGTGCTGGGGCGACAGCTCGATGCAGTACCTGACCGGTGCGCTCAAAACAATAGAGCTCGCTGTTATAGCGACAATCATAGGCTGCCTCATAGGCCTTGTCTGCGGAATAATTCAGACTATTCCGTGCGGCAAAAAAGATAATATAGTAAAGCGGGTCATTCTCGGCATAGTCAAGGCTGTTGTGCGTATCTACGTCGAAGTTTTCAGGGGCACGCCGATGATAATCCAGGCGATATTCATCTTCTACGCCCTGCCCTACTTCTCGAACGGTGCGATAAACCTTGAGCCGACCTTCGCGGCATATCTCGTTGTCTCCATCAACACCGGAGCTTATATGGCAGAGACCGTCCGCGGCGGTATAATGTCGATAGACATCGGTCAGACGGAAGGCGCAATGTCCATAGGCATGAACCACTTCAAGACCATGCTCTATGTCATTCTTCCGCAGACCGTGCGCAACATTATCCCGCAGATAGGCAACAACCTCATAATCAACATCAAGGACACCTCCGTCATGTTCGTTATAGGCTACGCCGAGCTCTTCGCGGCTCACAAGGCTATCGTCGGCGCAAAGTATGTCTACTTCCCGTCGGCTGTCATAACGCTGACTATTTATCTGATAATGACGGTCATCTGCTCGGTCATTCTCAGGCTGTGGGAGAAGAAGCTTGACGGTCCGGAGAACTTTGATCTCTCGACCACCGACACGCTCACCCATACCAGCGGAACATATTCGTATGTCAAGAAGTCCAAGAAGGAGGGAAGATAATGTCAGAGCCTATTTTACAGATAAATCATCTTTCAAAGACCTTCGGCAGCCACGAAGTTCTGCGCGACATTGACTTTTCGGTCAATCCCGGCGATGTCACGAGCATCATCGGCGCGTCCGGCTCGGGCAAATCAACTTTGCTCCGCTGCATAAACCTCCTTGAGACTCCGACCTCCGGCGAGATACTGTATCACGGCACGAACATCGACAACATTAAAGGCGGCGCGAGCGCATACCGTTCGCACGTCGGCATGGTGTTCCAGTCGTTCAATCTTTTCAACAACATGACCGCGCTCAAGAACTGCATGATCGGTCAGACGAAAGTTCTCAAGAAGTCCAGAGCCGAAGCCAATGCTTCCGCACTGCACTATCTTGAAAAGGTCGGCATGGCGCCCTACATCAACGCCAAGCCCTCCCAACTCTCCGGCGGTCAGAAGCAGCGCGTCGCAATAGCCCGCGCACTCGCGATGGAGCCCGAAGTTCTGCTGTTCGACGAGCCGACGAGCGCACTCGACCCCCAGATGGTCGGCGAAGTGCTCGAAGTCATGCGCAACCTCGCCAAAGAGGGTCTGACGATGATAGTCGTCACCCACGAGATGGCGTTTGCGCGCGATGTTTCAACGAACGTCGTGTTCATGGCGGACGGACTCATCTGCGAGCAGGGCAGCCCGAAGGATATCTTCGAGAATCCGCAGGATCCCAAGACGCAGGAGTTTCTTTCAAGATTCCTCGCGAAATAAAATTAAACAGGATATCTCCGACAAGGAGATATCCTGTTTTTGCTATTAAAGTCCCAGAAGTTCTTTCTTCTTTGCATCAAACTCTTCCTGAGTTATCGCGCCGATATCAAAAAGCTCTTTCATTTTCTTTACTGTTTCAATCTTATCTTCGTATGTATCCTGCTCTTTTTCTTCCTGCTGCGGGGTTGTTTTCTTGCTTATAAAACCGGATATTCCGGCACCCACGCTTTTTATTCCCTTGGAAAGCTTTTCTTTGACCGCCGCTGTTTCCTGCTGCAATTTTGTCGGCTCAACCTCAACATATTCTACTGCATTTTCAATAGTGTTAAGGTCTGACTCCAGCTCATCTTCGCTATAATCAAAGCAAGCTTTATCAAACGCCGCATAAAGTCTTTTTGCCATAGGCATCATCGACGCAAAATTCAGGCTGCCGGAAATCACGCCTCCCACAATCGGGATAGCTTTTGAAACGCCCTTGGCAACCGTAGTTTTTGTAACTCTTATACCAATCGCTTTTCCAATCTGCTTTACGATGGGATACCAAAAAGTTTTCGTGAGAGCCTTTTGCGGCAGTTTTCTCATAGTTGTTTTCGCTATCTGTGCAGAAAGAACTCTGACTCCCGATACTGCACCGGATACACCGAACATTACTCCGCAGTACATAATCAGCTGAGATCTTACTTTGTCATCATCAATCTCGCCGTCTTTCCAAAGATCCTGCGCTCCATATAAGTATGAGAGTTCCTGTGCCAGTCTCAGTGCCATACCGAAGAACTGTAATATATCGGCAGGAATCGTCGCCGCCATTGCAAGACCTCCGGGTATTCCTGCGGCAAATGAAGCTATCGATGACTGGCTTGTTCGCTTTATTATCAATTTATTTGCCAAATACGACAGCCGCTCGCGCGGAACATTTGCTTCTATCGGTCCGAAATTTACAACATCCTGAATGTTTACATTTTCTTTTGCGAAAACGCTCTCAAGGAAATCACTGCGGCTGACTTTAACTCCGGGGATTTTCACCGCCGCCGTAATTATGTTTTCCAGCGAAAAATCTGTTGTTTGTAACCGATTGTCCATTGTTTTGCAACTCCTTATAAATTATTCATATCAGTACTTGTTTTTTTCGCGAAAGCCCTACTTAATTGTCATAATATCACGAATAGAAAAATTAGGCAAGGTAAAATATTACTCTCACAAAAATTTCTATACATTCTTATATTCACCCCCTCTCCCATTCTCTTGTCAATTTTTACAAAGCTGTTTGCCAACGGACGAAGGTATGGTACAGATTGACAAAATTGAATTTATTTTGCTGAAACACTTGAATATTTATGCATATAGTAGTATATTATTAGTCAAATAGTTGAATAATTTTGCACCGTCGGCGAATACCGGATCGTTTTTATAAACGCCGTGTTCGCCGAAAGCGCATTAAGCGGGAGACACCATGAAAATATTTATTGACGGCAGCGCCGGCACGACCGGGCTGAGAATAAAAGACAGACTGATGAAGCGAAGCGACGTTGAGCTGATAACGCTCAGCGAGGAGCAGAGAAAAGATACGGAGAGCCGCAAGCAGGCGCTGAACAGCGCACAGGTCGCTTTCCTCTGCCTGCCGGACGCCGCGGCAGTTGAGGCGGTCGAGCTGGTTGAAAATCCGGACACTGTTATTATCGACACCTCGACCGCGCACCGCACGAGCGAGGGCTGGGCTTACGGCTTCCCGGAGCTGTCCGCAGAGTTTGAAGAGAAGATAAAAAGCTCCAAGCGCATCGCCGTCCCCGGATGCCACGCCGGCGGATTTATCGCGCTGGTCTATCCTCTTGTTGAGGCGGGCGTGCTCAAAAAAAACGCACTGCTCAGCTGCTACTCCCTCACGGGCTACAGCGGCGGCGGCAAAAAGATGATTGCCGAATACGAGAGCGAGGATAAAGCTCCCCTGCTCTTCGCTCCCAGACAGTACGGGCTGACTCAGCAGCACAAGCACCTAAAAGAGATGAAAGGCATAACCGGCATTGAAAACGCCCCGATATTCTGCCCCGTGGTCGATGATTTTTACAGCGGAATGCAAGTCACCGTGCCGCTGTTTTCGGAGCAGATAAGCTGTTCTTCAAGCGAAATCGCCGACATTTACAGAGCGAAATATCAGGGTCCCGTCGTGACCTTCTGCGACAAATCGGACAACGACGGCTTCCTGTGCGCGGGCGCACTCTCGGGCACGGACGGCATGAAAATATCGGTCTACGGCAACGATGAGCGAATACTGCTGACCGCCGTATACGACAATCTCGGCAAGGGCGCATCGGGCGCCGCGCTCGAAAACCTGAACCTTGTCATGGGCAAGGACAAGTCTTTCGGGCTTGATATCTGAGGGGGTAAACGGAAATGGAAATAATATCGGGCGGCGTCTGCGCCGCAAAGGGATTCAAGGCTTCCGGCGTTCACTGCGGCATACGCAAGAACAGGACGAAGCGCGATCTCGCGCTCATATACAGCGAAAAAGTCGCCAACGCGGCGGCTGTCTATACGACTAATCTTGTCAAGGGCGCACCGCTTGTCGTCACGAAAAATCATATCGCGGACGGCAGGGCGCAGGCAATTATATGCAACAGCGGAAACGCGAACACCTGCAATGCAAACGGCATTGAAATAGCCGAGCGCACGAGCGACCTGCTCGCTTCCGTGCTCGGAATAAAGCCCGCCGATGTCGTCGTCGCTTCTACCGGCGTTATCGGTCAGCCGCTGAATATCGCTCCGATAGCCTCCGGCATACCCGCTCTGAAAGCGGGGCTCGGCGACCACTCAGACCAGGCGGCGGAGGCGATAATGACGACCGACACGATTCCGAAGGAGATTGCCGTCAGCTTCGAGATAGGCGGAGTTGAATGCAAAATCGGCGGCATAGCAAAGGGCTCGGGCATGATACATCCCAACATGGCGACGATGCTCGTTTTCATAACCACCGACTGCGCGATAAGCAGCGAGATGCTCCAGAAGGCTCTCTCCTCGGACATTGCGGAGACTTTCAATATGATAAGCATCGACGGCGACACCTCGACGAACGACATGGTAACAGTGCTCGCAAACGGGCTCGCCGGAAATAAAGAGATCAACAAAGAGGGCGATGACTTCAATGAATTTATGAAAGCCCTCAACACCATAACCGTGTGGCTCTGCCGCAGAATTGCCGCCGACGGCGAGGGCGCGACAAAGCTGCTCGAATGTAAGGTCAGCGGCGCAAAGGATAAGGAGACAGCCAAGACTGTTGCCAAGAGCGTTGTCTGCTCGTCGCTGACGAAAGCCGCCATGTTCGGCTCGGACGCCAACTGGGGCAGGGTGCTCTGTGCGATAGGCTACAGCGGTGCGGAGGTTGACGTCAACAAAATCGATGTTCGCTTCAAGTCCGAAAAAGGCTCGATTCTCGTCTGCGAAAACGGCGCGGGAGTTGATTTTTCGGAGGAAAAGGCGAAAGAAATACTCTCCGAAAATGAGATAGATATTCTTATTGATTTAAAGAGCGGCGACGCGTCTTCGACGGCGTGGGGCTGCGACCTGACATATGATTATGTGAAGATAAACGGCGATTACCGCACCTGATTGCGAAAAATGGAGGGAAAGATATGAACATTTCAAACGCGGAGCGTGCAAGGGTTCTTGTCCACGCGCTGCCGTATATACAGGATTACGCAGGCAAGATAGTCGTCGTCAAATACGGCGGCAACGCGATGACGAGCGAAAAGCTCAAGGATTCCGTCATGCGCGACATCGTGCTGCTCTGGCTCATCGGAGTAAAAGTGGTTTTAGTCCACGGCGGCGGTCCGGAGATAACGGATATGCTCCAAAAGACCGGCAAGAAGAGCGAATTCGTCAACGGTCTGCGCGTCACGGACAGAGAAACCGCCGACATAGTGCAGATGGTTCTCGCCGGAAAGGTCAACAAAAGCCTCGTCAACCTCGTTGAAAACAAGGGTGGCAACGCGATCGGTCTCTCCGGAATAGACGGTCACATGATTGAAGCGAAGATGAAGGACGAAAAGCTCGGCTTCGTCGGCGAGATAACGAATGTCAATATTCAGCCGATACTCGATGTTATCGACAAGGGATATATCCCGATCGTTTCGACTGTCGGCTGCGACAGCGAGGGCAATGTCTACAATATAAACGCGGACACCGCCGCAGCGAAGATAGCCGGCGCACTCAACGCGGAGAGCCTCATATCAATGACGGATATCAGCGGCATACTTCAGGACAAGGACGACCCGGATACGCTCATCTCGGTCATAAAGGCGGACGAAGTGCCCGCGCTCATAAAAAGCGGCATTATCGGCGGCGGCATGATTCCGAAAGCCGAATGCTGCATCAACGCGATAAAATGGGGCGTGCACAGAGTGTTCATTATTGACGGCAGAATACCCCACTCGATACTGATTGAAATGCTGACGGACGAGGGCATGGGCACGATGTTCACGGCATAAAGGAGAGCATAATGGATATATTACAGCAGCAGGACAAAGAATACATCGTCGGAACTTATGCGAGGTTTCCGCTGACCGTTGAGGGCGGCAAGGGCTCCGTAGTCTGGGACGACGCGGGAAAGATATACACCGATCTGTCCTCGGGCATAGCGGTCAACACCTTCGGCATAGCCGACGATGAATGGATAAAGGCGATAACCGAGCAGGCGGGCAAAATTCAACACATGTCGAACCTCTACTATACCGAGCCGTGCGTGAAGCTCGCGCAGATGCTCTGCGACCGCACGGGCATGAAAAAGGTTTTCTTCTCGAACTCCGGCGCGGAGGCCAACGAATGTGCGATAAAAGCGGCGAGAAAATACGCCGCAGAGAAGCACGGCGCGGATTGCTATAATATTGTTACACTAAAAAACAGCTTCCACGGCAGGACGATAACAACCCTCGCCGCAACGGGGCAGGATGTGTTCCACAAGGACTTTCTGCCGCTGACCGAGGGATTTATCTATGTTGAGCCGAATGACATCGAGAAGATTGAAAAAATCCTCTTTGAAAATCGCTGCGCCGCGGTCATGCTCGAAGTCGTTCAGGGCGAGGGCGGCGTTATGCCGCTCGACAAGGAATATCTCCAGTCGCTCGAAAAAATCTGCGACGAGCGCGACATTCTGCTCATCTGCGACGAGGTTCAGACAGGCAACGGCAGGAGCGGCAAGCTCTATGGCTATATGAATTACGGCATCGTCCCCGACATCGTTTCGACCGCAAAGGGGCTCGCGGGCGGTCTGCCGCTCGGGGCTACTCTGTTCGGCGAAAAGACAAAGGGCGTTCTTACCCCCGGCTCCCACGGCTCGACCTTCGGCGGCAACCCGATATGCTGCTCCGGCGCGATAAACATTCTTTCGAGACTCGATGAAAAGACTCTCGCCGGAGTCCGCGAGAGGTCGGAATACATATTCTCTGAGCTAAGCGGTGCGCCGGGCATAAAAGAAGTCACGGGACTCGGACTGATGATCGGCATAAAGACCGAAAAGGACGCCTCAGATGTCATAAACGCCTGCATGAAAAAGGGCGTGCTCGTTATTAAGGCTAAAGACAGGGTAAGGCTGCTGCCGGCACTCAACATCCCCATGGAGCTGCTCGAGCAGGCAATCGGCGTTATTAAAGAAGTCTGTGCAGACAAGGAGGCTTGAACATGACATTCAAAGACAGAGATTTTTTGACGCTTTTGGATTTCACGCCCGAAGAGATTGAATATCTCATCGACTTCGCCGCCTCTCTCAAGGCGAAGAAAAAGACCGGCATACCGCACAAAATATGCGACGGCAAGAATGTCGCGCTGATATTTGAAAAGACGAGCACGAGGACGAGGTGCAGCTTCGAGGTTGCTGCTCGCGACCTCGGCATGGGCACGACTTATCTCGATCCCTCCGGCTCGCAGATAGGCAAAAAAGAGAGCATCGCCGACACGGCGCGTGTGCTTTCGGGCATATATGACGGCATTGAATACCGCGGCTTCGGTCAGTCGATAGTCGAAGAGCTCGCGCAGTTTTCCTCCGTCCCCGTCTGGAACGGACTGACAAATGAGTTCCACCCGACGCAGATCCTTGCGGATTTTCTGACGATAAAAGAGCGGTTCGGGCACCTTAAAGGCATCAACTTCGTCTACATGGGCGACGCCAGATACAACATGGGCAATTCGCTCATGGTCGGCTGCGCAAAGATGGGCATGAACTTCACCGCCTGCGCGCCGAAGAAATATTTCCCCGACAAGACGCTCGTTGACACCTGCATGGAGATTGCAGCGCAGACCGGCGCTGAGCTCAATTTCTGCGAAAGCCCCGACGAGGCAGTAAAAAACGCCGATGTAATATACACCGACGTGTGGGTCTCGATGGGCGAGCCTGTTGAAGTCTGGGAGGAGCGCATAAACGACCTTGCGCCCTATCAGGTCAACTCCGAGCTTATGGCAAAGGCATCGCCGAACGCTGTGTTCATGCACTGCCTGCCCTCTTATCACGACATGAAAACGACGATAGGCAGGGAGATGGGCGAAAAATTCGGGCGCGACTCGATGGAGGTCACGGACGAGGTGTTCGAGAGTGCGCAGTCCGTTGTTTTCGCCGAGGCGGAAAACCGTATGCACACGATAAAGGCGGTCATGGCGGCAACGCTGACCGACGAGAGATAATTATATAACTTATAATGTAATGGGAGCTGTCAAAAATGACAGCTCTTTTTATCGGTTTGACAATTGTAATTTGTCTATTACTTAAACCATAACGAAGTGAAAGCAAGGGATCAGCCGACTTTTATAATCAGGCTTTCAATAGCCGCGCCGCAGTGTTTGATAAGCCAACTAAGAGGAGCGAGGGAACGGCTTGCGAAGCAAGACGCACGAGCGACTCTCAAAACATAGTCGCCTATCGCCCTTGGAGCGGGCGCTATGCTCCTTGTTTTTCGCCAACATCGCCTCGCTTCATCCGCCACAGGCGGCGCTTCGGTGATGTTGCACACTAGTTCAAGCTCCAGCGCGTTTGCGTGCGAATGTGCCGAGCTGCTGACTGAGAGCCGCGAGCTATGTACTGCGGCGCGGCGTTCGCGGGGTCTCGGGGCTCAGCCCTGAGTTTGCTTTTCTTTTGCAGGCGTTTTCTTTTTCAAATAAAAAGAAAATGCCGAAATGCGGGAAGTGTATATCGTTTGATTATTGTGGGGCGCAAAGGTAGTAGCTAATTATCAACAATCCGCAATTACTATAAATTCGTATCGCTATCGCCGATAGCGGACAGCCGCAAGGGCTGTCCCTACAGGTTGCACGCCAATAAATTTGTGCGAGTTTTGCGGGCGGATAATATCCGCCCTACCGCATGACCATGAGCGGAGCGAAACAACCCCTCAGTCTCGGCTTCGCCGAGCCAGCTCCCCTGCAGGGGAGCCTAAATAGATTCTGCGGTAAATTCAATCTTCCCGCTCCGTTTATCACATCATGCGGCTTCGATATATGCAGAAAAGTCCCGGCAGACATTCCTGCCGGGATTGGATTTTTTTATGAACACTCTGTTTTTATTCTTCCTCTGTTTTGCTTTCGGCTTTGTCGTTCTCATTGAATCTGTTGAGAAAATAGAGATAAGTCTCGGCATAGACGCGCTTTCGCGTCTCAAACCTGTCGCCGTCGTCGCGGTGGCGCGTATATCGGTAGATATCGGGCTTCAATATCTTCGTTATCTCCAGCGCTATCTCCTGATTCGTCATTTTATCGCCCTCCCTGTTTTCGTCTATATATTACCACCGAAGTCAATATTTTGCAACCGTCAAAAGCATTTTATTATTCTTGTAACGAAGCAATTATTAACATTATAAAATGACGGCTTGCGATTCGATAATAGAGTACTTTTTTGTGCAATCTCACTATTGACTGAGCAAAAACAAGAGAATATAATGACATTGATGTTAAAAAAGACACCAGATGCAGCAAATTTCCCACTGTTTTAAGGAAGAGAGACTTGCTACACCAACCATCAAGGAGAGGAAGATCTATCCATGGAAAACAAGAATCAGCGCATCTGCATCATCGGCGGCGGTCCCGCAGGCACGAGCATGGCTATGTACCTGGAGAAAAAGGGCTATGACAACTATGTCATCTATGAGAAGTCCGGCAAAGTCGGCGGCAAGGCATTCTCGCCCATGATGAAGGTCAAGAATGCACAGGGCAAATGGGAGGATCGCACCATTGAAATGGGCGCGGTCATGGGCTGCGACACTTACTTCGCCGTCCACGAGTGCGAGGAGTTCGGCGGCACGACCCACCTCGACGGACCTCCTATGGGCAGAAAATTCATGCAGACAGACGGTACGCCCCAAAAGTCTTCGCCCATCGCACTGCTCAAGAAAATCATGAAGATGAAAAAGCTCTCAAAGCTCCTCGAGACGAAGTACAAGGGCTACGATGTCAACGGTCACAGAGGTGTGTCCGAGGGTCGTTATGAGGGTCCCTGCCCGTCTCCCGAGATGAAGCTCGCTCACATTGAGGGCGAGAACCCAAACCTTAAGGATCTTTCGATGCCCTTCTCCGAATTTCTCAAGCTCAATCACTGCGAGGACGCAGAGCTTGTCTGGAAGGGACCGTTCACTTCCTTCGGCTACGGCTACTTCGACGAGATTCCGGCGGCCTATGTTCTCAAGTATCTTGACGCCTTCACCGTCAAGCAGTTCCTTTCCACCGGAAAGCTTTGGACTTGGTACAACGGCACCCAGAGCATCTGGGAGGGCGTCAACAACCACCTCAAGCACCCCGCGCTGCTCAACTCCGAAGTCACTGACATCAAGCGTGAAAACAATAAGGTCTATGTCACCGCAAACGGCAAGACCGAAGAGTTCGACAAGCTCATCATCTGCACCCCGCTTGAGCTGTTCCTCGGCTACGGTGATCCCCGTCCGGAGGAGAAAGAGCTGTTCTCCAAGATAGTCCACAAGGAGTATTTCACCATGGCAGTTCGTCCCGAAGAGGGTAACGCGCCCGACATCTCCTACTATTTCTTCGAGAACATGACCAACGAGACCCGCGGACATCTTATGGTGTTCTATCATCGCTGGTCCGACGGAGTCACCGATCAGCCGCTCGTCACCTTCACCCTGCGCAACCACGAGGGCATGGAGGATGTTCCGTTTGAGCAGGCAAAAGAGACTACCCTTGCGGATATGGAGAAGTGCGGACTGAAGGTTGACAAGATCGAGCGCATCGACGACTGGTACTATTTCCCGCATGTCAACAGCAAGGATTATGCTGACGGCTGGTATGAGAAGGTCGAAGCCATGCAGGGCAAGGACAACACCTACTATGCAGGCGAGATAATGGCGTTCGGCGACATGGAGGAGACCGTCGAATACAGCCGCGACCTTGCAAGAAGATTCTTTTAATTTGAGTTAAAGAGGTAAAATTATGCCGGAACAAAACAAAAAAATTATCAGCAAATATCAGGGCGAAAAGAACCCCGATGAGCGCTATCTCAAGCTCGGTAGAAAGATAACCGATGTTATGGGACACAAGATCTCCGGAGTGACATCCGACGACCCGGAGTATTGGGGACTCAGGGAGGTTCTGACTCCGGAGATGTGCGACGTTGCCAACAAAATGAAGCTCCGTCAGCACTATACCTTCGAGCAGCTGCTTGAGATGAACCGCGACCTTGAAGCCGCAGAGCTTCAGAAGATACTCGACGAGATGGCTTATATCGGCATCCTCGAGTATGACTACGGCGACAACTACGACCACACTCACGAGCTCACGGATCGCCCGCGCATCAAGCGCTACAGACTGCCGTTCTATGTCCCCGGCTCCGCCGAGCTGTTCAACTCCTCGGTTGACAGAATTGCAAAGAACCCCGCAGTTGCCTCGTTCTTTGAGCGTATGACCTTCATCCCCCTTGCGGGCATCACTCAGATGGTACCGCCCGGAGGCGACGGAATCGGAATGCATGTCATTCCGGTCGAGAAGGCAATTGACGCCGAGAGCAAGTCTATAGACCTTGAGCACATCTCATACTGGCTCAAGAAATACGAGGGTCACATCTCCGCAGGTATCTGCTCCTGCCGCGCTTCGCGTGCTATGCTCGGCGACGGCTGCACCGACGATTTCGACGACTGGTGCATCCAGCTCGGCGACATGGCGGACTACACCGTTGAGACCGGACGTGCGCACTACATAACCAAAGAGCGTGCGCTTGAGATTCTTGAGCTTGCCGAGAAGAACGGCTATGTGCATCAGATAACCAACATCGACGGCGAGAACAAGATTTTCGACATCTGCAACTGCAATGTCAAAATCTGCAACGCTCTGCGCACCTCTTTGCTGTTCAATACACCCTATCTTTCGCGCAGCTCCTACACCGCAAAGGTCGAGAAGGAGAAGTGCGTAGCCTGCGGAAAGTGTGTTGAGACCTGCCCGGCGGGTGCTGTCAAGATGGGTCAGAAGCTCTGCCGCAAGGACGGCTCCGAGGTCAAATATCCCCATGCTCCCCTGCCCGACAACAACATCTGGGGACCCTATGCATGGGATGAGGACTACCGCGACACCGCTCGTATGTCCAACACCTACGCCACAGGCTCCGCTCCGTGCAAGGCGGCATGTCCTGCGCATGTGCCCGTTCAGGCTTATCTGCGCCTCGCCCACGAGGGCAAGTACCGCGAGGCTCTCGCGATGATAAAGACCGAGAACCCGTTCCCGGCTGTCTGCGGACGCGTCTGCAACAAGAGATGCGAAGCCGAGTGTACCCGCGGCAAGATTGACGCTCCCGTTTCGATAGACGCGGTCAAGAAGTTCGTCGCCGATCTCGACCTCAACGCCGAGGACAGATTCGTGCCCGAAAAGACCGTGCAGTCGATCCACGGCGCGTTTGACGAGAAGATTGCCATCATCGGCGGCGGTCCTGCCGGTCTGAGTGCGGCATACTATCTTGCGCAGATGGGTTACAAGCCCACCGTTTTTGAAAAGAACCCGATCCCCGGCGGTATGCTCACCTACGGCATCCCCAGCTACAAGCTTGAAAAGGATGTCATCGCCGCAGAGATCGATATCATCAAAGAGCTCGGCGCAGAAATCAAGTGCGGCGTTGAGGTCGGCAAGGATATCACGATAGCTCAGCTAAAGGAGCAGGGCTACAAGGCGTTCTATATCGCCATCGGCTGTCAGGGCGGCAAACGCCCCGGAGTCAAGAACGATGACGCACCCGGCACACATATCGCCGTTGAGTACCTGCGCCACTGCTTCGAGCACCGTGAGGACACATTTGACGGCAGCGTGGTTGTCATCGGCGGCGGCAATGTCGCTATCGACTGCGCAAGAAACGCCCACCGTCTCGGTGCCTCCGAGGTCAGCATGTTCTGCCTTGAGTCGCGTGACGAGATGCCCGCGAGCCGCGAGGAGGTCGCAGAAGCCGAAGAGGAGAACATCAAGGTCAATCCCTCGTGGGGACCCAAGGAAGTCCTCGTTGACGAGAGCGGCAAGGTCACCGGTATCGTGCTCAAGAAGTGCGTTCGCACGATAGACCCCGAGACCAAGAAGTTTTCTCCCGTATATGACGAGAACGAGACTGTTGAAGTCAAGGCGGACAAGATTGTCTTTGCTATCGGTCAGGCTATCGAGTGGGGCAGACTGCTCGAGGGCACAAAGGTCACCTTCTGGCACGGCAACTATCCCGTTGCGGACAAGTTCACCTATCAGACCGAGGATCCCGATATCTTCGTCGGCGGCGATGTTTACACAGGTCCGCGCTTTGTTATCGACGCTATTGCCGCCGGTCACGAGGCAGCAGAGAGCCTGCACCGCCACGCCCGTCCGGACGCTTCCATGACCATAGGACGCGACCGCCGCAGCTTCACTCCGCTGAACAAGGACGATATCAAATTCCCGTCCTATGACACGGCAGGCCGTCAGGAGGCAGGAATGGACGAGTCGATAGACCCGAAGATGTCCTTCAAGGACGCGCATTTGGATCTCACCGCAGAGCAGGTCAAGACAGAGACAGGTCGCTGCCTCGGATGCGGCGCGTCGTATGTTGACTACAACAAGTGTATCGGCTGCGGTCTCTGCACAACGAAGTGCGAATTTGATGCCATTCACCTCGTGCGCGACCATCCGGAATGCTCGACGATGTGCGCGGCAGAAGATAAGGTCGGCGGACTTCTGAAATATTCCGTCAAGCGCGCCTTCAAGATTCTGGGTCACTTAGGCTCGGACGAGGCGAAGGAGATGTCGAAAAAGCGCAAGGCCTACAAGCAGGCTCAGCAGAACAAGGATTGATTTCATGCATGAATTAGGCATAGTTCTCCATGTTATAGATCAGGTGGAGGAGCTTGCCAAGGAAAACAATGTCAGCAAAGTGACCCGCCTCACGCTTGAGGTCGGCGAAGTGTCGTCGATAGTTCCGTCATATTTTTCGGACTGCTTCGAATGGGCGAAGAAAAAGACGGAATATATGCAGGACACGGAGCTTGAGATGATTATTCTTGAGGGAGTCTCCTACTGCAAAGACTGCAAAAAAACCTACAAGACAACGGAATATGCAAAAAAATGCCCGCACTGCGGCAGCGACGACACCTATCTCGTGACAGGCAACGAGCTGCGCATCAAGGACATTGCGGTTGTGGACAAAAAATAGCCGCGCAGTAAAACAAAAGACAGCACCGTTTCTGAAAATTGAAACGGTGCTGTAATTTTTAGTTTTCAGTGTCTCTCGTCAAAATTTGAATATGTCTCGCAGAATCGCGCCTGAAACGATGCCGGCTCATCTCCTGCATAGAGGTGCGAGATATCGCCGAAGGCGTTGCATCTGAAAACGGCTTTCCCCTGCTCGCGTTCCTCGGTTATCAGCGTAGTCACCGAGGTCGGCAGCGCGACGAAATTATGCCAGAGCACAACGGGCGATATCTTTAAAATATGCGAGAGCAGAACGCACTCCACACCGAAATGGCAGAAGAGCACCACGGTGTCGCTGTTCTCCCGCTCAACTCTGTATATCTTGCCGTCGTGGACATAGCCGTGGCACGCAAGCAGCTCGTCTATGCCGTCGCAGACGGTTTTATATTTTTCCGGCACATCCCCGCTGCTGTAAAAAGGGGTAGATATCCACTTGTCCTTATCGTAATAGTCGTCGTTTTCGCTTAAAAACGCGGGCATTCTGTCCCACGGATAGGTGCGCTCCCCGCTCTCCGGGTCTATGACATAGCCGTCGAACTCACGCAGCCAGTCGAATATCTCCGCCGTTCTGCCGAGCGCGTTGAGCGTCGCTTTTGAGGTGTCCTTTGCCCTGCCGAGCGGCGAGCAGTAGAACGCCGCAACATCGAGCTTCGTCAGCCTGTTTTTGAGCAATTCAGCCTCGTGCCAACCCTTCGGGGTCAGGGAATCTATCGAATAATCCGGATCGCCGTGGCGAACAATGAGAAGCTTCATTCAAATTACCTCCGCTGTTTTCTGCGATAATTATATCTCATTTGACTTGGATTTTCAACAGAAGTACGGTGGTAAGTATTATCAGGGAGGAATAAAGAAAATTATTGCACGACAGACCGATATTTTACCTTGACCCGCTCTTTAAATTTTGATATTATAATGCTGCGGTTGGTAACTCTGACCGCAAACAGGGGAATAAAGCTTTACTTTTCTAATGATTCGAGGTAAGCTTCATATGCTTCTTCGGTTGCGTATTCAATTCCGTCGAACCCGATGTATCCGTATTCGGTGCGCATGGCTTTTTTCCTCCTTTCTCCGTCTGAGTGCTGTAACGCTCAGACGGTTTTTTGTTTCATTTTTCAACAGAACTGCGTCAGCAAGTATATCAAAGGTATATATAAACAAAAAATTTATTTTTAGCTTGCGATTTTAGGGATATATTACTAAATTTTATTCTTTTGTTATTGACTTTGCTTTTTTCTGCGCTCTATAATTTATTTGCGGCAGTCGCCGACTGCGCAAAAAAACCGGAAAAGAAAGGAAAAAAGCCATGTCAAAAATTATCTCGCTCATCGTATCTTTTATCATGTTCTTTTTCCCCATGCTGAACGTGCCGAACGTAAAGGTTGACGAATCGAAATTCAACACGGAATACGCCAATGTTTTCGTCCACGGACTTTCCGGCTGGGGCAGTTATGATTGGTACTACGCCGCGATGCCCTATTGGGGCGTGTTCGGCGGCGACCTGATGCAATATCTCAACGCAAGAGGCTTTGAGAGCTACTGCGCCTCAGTCTCCGGAACGGACAGCGCATGGGACAGGGCGTGCGAGCTCTACGCCCAGCTGACCGGCACTCTCACCGACTACGGCGAGGAGCACAGCAAAAGATGCAACCACGACCGCTACGGCAAGGACTTCACGAACAAGCCGCTTGTTGACGAGTGGAGTGCCGAAGAAAAGATAAATCTCTTCGGTCATTCGTTCGGCGGTGCCACGGTCAGAATATTCGCGGAGCTTATGGCGAATGGAAGCGATGAGGAGCGCGAAGCGTCAGGCAATGCAGTGTCCGAATTCTTTAAGGGCGGAAAAGCCGACTGGATATACAGCATAACGACCCTCGCCGCACCGCACAACGGCACCTCCGCGTATCTTGTGCGCGAAGAAATCCTCAAGGATCCCGATGCCACGGCAGAGGAGCTTGCGGTTGTTGCGGTTCTGACAGTTGCTTCTATGCCGAGCCTTGACGGCAGGGTTCGCACGGACAGCGCCGAAAGCGACATGGACATCGACAACGCCATGGAGCTCAACAAGAAAATATCCACCCTCAAAAATGTATATTACTTCTCCTATGCGTGCAGTGCGACCGAGCCAGCAGACGGTGGGATATATGTCCCGAAGGACGGTATGGTCGAGGGACTTTATAAGGCCTGCTCGCTGAGAATGGGCATGTTCTCCGGCACGACAAAGGGAGGCTATGCCGTTGACGAAAAGTGGCGCGAAAACGACGGACTTGTCAACACCTATTCGGCACTCGCCCCGATAGGTGCGCCCGCAGTCAATTATGACAGCTCGAATGTGCGCACGGGAGTGTGGAACATCATGCCGATATATGTGGGCGACCACATGTCCCTCCAGGGCGGCATGACGGTCAACAACAATGTCCGAGTGTTCTATGTCAACCTGCTGTCAATGATAAACTCGCTGTAAAAATATATTTTGCTCCGTCGGTTTCGGCGGAGCGGCATAAAAAATCCCGACAAGCTTCAAGCCTGTCGGGATTTTCTGTTTTTGTTCATTCCTCGCCGACCACATTTGAATATGCGGTGGTCACGCTGAGTCCCGGAACGGTTCCGAGCTTTTCGGCAAGCGACGATATAATTTCAAGCGGCGCGTCGAGGGCGACGGAGACGAGGTTCACGCCCTTTGCGCGGTAAGGAATACCCATTCTGCCGATTATATGCTCACCGAACTGATGCAAAAGGGCGTTGAGCTGCTCGACAGACTCCTCTTTTTCGACCACGATTGAAACAACGGCAACTATTGTCTGCATAAAAACATCTCCCTTATTTGAGAATGGTTATCTTGCCGATAACGGGAAGCTCCTTCGCCCTGCCCTTGACGGCGTTGACGATGCCCATTATCAAAAGCACGACGAACAGGATATTAGCAATTCCGCAGATGCCGTCAACAATGCTTGCAACGGAGGTGTTGACAGCTTCAAACACGCTGACTATAATTCTGGTCACGAATGTCCATGCGAATTCCGTTATCGCCAGAACAAGTCCCTGATTGGTGTGGAAGCGCGCATACTTCGATTCCCTCGCGGCAAAAAGCGGGACGAGCACGAGAAGTCCAAGATAGGCGAGCACCGCCATAACTTTGTTCGATTCAATGTCGCTCCGGTCGAACTCGGCAGTTGTGTCGGGCGTGTCGTTGAGCTCGGATATTCTCGTTCCGAGACCCTTCTTCTCCTCTTCCCACGGCTCGGCGTCGCGCTTCTCGGGCACAACCGGTGCGCCGCATTCGGGGCAGAAACGGGCTCCGTCGTCTATCTTTGACCCGCAGTTATTGCAATATGCCATCTTTTATTCCTCCCAAACCTTGTTGTGTCTTAATTATACCAAGCTTTTTCGTGCTTGACAAGCCGAGAGAACATTATATTTCGGATTTCTTTCACAAAGCCCTCTCCCCTGAAGGCGCAGCAGCAATTTTATTTGCAAAAACCGCACCCCGTTTATCAGGCAAAGCGGCTTGAAAAACGGGGCGATTTAAAATTACGGAGGATTGTCAAAAATCAGGTCAGACTGATTTTGTCTATCCGTTCGAGCTCGTCGCTCGTAAAAGATGTGTTTTCGATTGCTTTTATATTATCGATGATTTGCGACGGCTTTGACGCGCCTATCAAAACGGAATTCACAATGCCGTCTTTCAGCACCCATGCAAGTGCCATTTCTGCGAGGGTCTGGCTTCTTTCTTTTGCAATTTCCGAAAGTGCGCGAACCTTCCTGAGCTTTTCTTCGGTTATTGAGTTGGCGGACAGGAATCTCCCGTCGGTCATAACCCTGCTGTCGCTCGGAATACCGTTTAGATATCTGTCGGTCAGCAGCCCTTGCGCGAGCGGACTGAACGCGATAATGCCCTTGTTCAGCCTTACAGCCGCACTCTTAAGTCCGTTCGTCTCGATTGTTCTGTCAAAAATCGAATACCTGTTTTGGTTTATCACAAACGGACACTTGAGGTTCTCGAGAATGCTGCACGCCTTTTCGAGATTTTCGCCGTCATAGTTGGACACTCCCGCATAGAGAGCCTTTCCGCTGTGAACCGCCTGCGCGAGCGCACCCATCGTCTCTTCGAGCGGAGTCTCGGGATCGAGACAGTGGTGATAGAAAATATCAACATAGTCAAGCCCCATGCGTTTCAGGCTCTGATCGAGGCTCGCGAGAAGATATTTGCGGCTTCCGTTCCGACATCCGTATGGACCCGGCCACATCTCATAGCCCGCCTTCGTGCTGATTATCATTTCGTCGCGGTATGCCCGCATCTCGTTGGCAAAAATCCTGCCGAAATTCTCTTCCGCACTGCCGGGCGCCGGACCGTAGTTATTGGCTAAATCGAAATGCGTGATGCCGTTGTCGAATGCGGTGAAGCAGAGTTCTTTCATATTTGAATACTGCGCGTTATCGCCGAAGTTATGCCAAAATCCGAGCGACACCGCCGGCAGCTTCAGACCGCTTTTGCCCAGACGGTTATATTGCATTCTGTCGTATCTTTTTTCGTTTGCAACATACATATTGATTCTCCCATATATACGTGTTACTCTGCCTTATCCCAGCCGGAATAGAGGGTTATGCTCTCATGGACCGTGTCCTTGCTTATGTCAAATGCTTTTGTGCAGCCCCTGTCGCTGTACCAGCCGGTGAACACATAGCCCTCCTTGACGGGGTCGTCTTCAACCTTGACAAGCTGACCGTACATAACCTTCTGATTCTCTATTTGAGAGCCGCCGTTTGTGTCGAAGGTCACCGTAAAACCAGCATGGCTTATTGCAAAAACGACACAGGCAATAAGGAGAACAATGCCTATGAGTATAAGCCTGTCGGCGGTTTTTACAGATATTTTGACATTTCTGTAAAGCCCTCCCGGCTTTCTTTCGCTCGTAAGACCCATTGTGCTTTTTTCGTTATCCATGGTTTCACAGCCTTTCGGTTTCGGCATTTATTATCTGCGTGCAAGATATTTACGCATATCGATAGCGCAGGCAATAAGAATTATCATACCCTTGATGATATAAAGCATATTTGCGGACACGGAGAGGAAATTGAGTCCCGCAAAAATTATCTGCAAAAGCAGAACGCCGACAACTATTCCGCTTATCTTTCCCGTACCGCCGACGAACGATACGCCGCCGATAACACACGCCGCGATGGCGTCGCACTCATAGTTGAGTCCGGTGTTTGCGGAGCAGGACGCGATACGCGCACCCTCAATAAATCCCGTAATGCCGTACATAACACCCGCAAGAACAAACACAATAAGTATGGTCATGAACACATTAACGCCCGAGACTCTCGCAGCCTCTTCGTTTGAGCCGACCGCAAACATATTTTTGCCGAACTTCGTCTTGTTCCATATGACCCACATAATTGCGGTTAGGATTATCGAATAGAGAATATACTTCGGAATTGCAACGCCGTCAATCGAGAACAGCGTGCCCGTGATAAATTTGGTATAGGACGGATCAAGACCGGAGAGCGTCTGACCGTTGTTCCCGCCTATCATAAGATACATAAGAACTGTACCGAAAACGATAAGCTGGGTCGAAAGGGTGACTATAAACGGATGAAGCTTGAACTTCGCGACGAAAAATCCGTTCACAAGACCGACTGCCGCGCCTATAGCCATAACCGCGAGGAGCACGACGGCAAGCGGCATCGTGTCGAGATCCTTGAACATCTTATTCGCATAACCGGTCATCTGGAGCAGAGAGGCGGCGACGCAAGCCGTAAGTCCGACGCAGCGTCCGGCGGAAATATCGGTGCCGGTCAGCACTATGCACCCTGCAATGCCGAGGGCTATCGGCAGCTTTGCCGCCGTGAGCGAGATTATGTTTACTATTGAAGAAATGCTCAGGAACGCCGGTACCTTGACCGCAATAAAAATCACGGAAATCGCGATTATTATATACATTGCGTTGTTGAACAGCAGATCCGTCACAAGTCTTTTTTTATCAACGCGATCCGCTGCCTTGAATTTTTCGAGCCAGACCGAAACGCGTGAGCGCTTTGTTTTTTTTGCACTTGTATCAGCCATGATGTTTCCTCCTTAGACATATTTCGCCGCAAGGGTCATTATTTCTTCCTGATTCGTCGTTCCGGCGTCCACTTCGCCCGCGAGCCTGCCGCCCGACATGACGAGTATCTTATCGCACACGCCCAGAAGCTCCGGCATTTCGGAAGATACCATAATAACGGTCTTCCCCTTTTTGGCGAGGTCGAGAATAAGCTGATATATCTCATATTTCGCGCCGACATCAATACCCCTCGTGGGCTCGTCGAGGAGGAGCACCGTGGGTTCCGTCAGAAGCCACCTTGCGAAAATGACCTTCTGCTGATTGCCGCCCGAAAGAGAGCTTATCTTCGTCTCCTGACTGGGAGTCTTTATTTTCAGGGAGTTTATGTACTTCTCGGTTGTTACCTTCATTTTCTTCTTGCTGACGAACGGACCCGTCATATACTTCTTCAGGCTTGCAACCGTCGCATTCTCTCTGATATTGAGAATACCAAAGATTCCCGTTGCACGCCGCTCCTCGGTCAGAAGCGCAAATCCGTTCTTTATCGACTCGTGAGGCGTTTTGTTTTTTACCTCCCTGCCGTCAAGGAAAATCTTTCCGGAGCGGCGCGTCGTTTTGCCGAAGATCTGTTCAAGAAGCTCCGTTCTGCCCGACCCGTCAAGTCCGGCAACGCCGAGTATCTCCCCCCTGTTTGCCTCGAAGGACACATCTCTGAGATTCGTATATTCGCTGCTGAGGTTTTCGACCCTCAAAAGCACATCGCCTATTTTGTTGTCCTTTTGAGGATAACGGTTTGTCAGCTCGCGTCCGACCATGAGCTTGATTATCTCGTTCATGGTAAGCTCGCTCGCGGGCTTCGTAGCGACCCATCTGCCGTCGCACATTATTGTAACCTCATCGCTGATGCGCAGTATCTCCTCCATCTTGTGCGAGATATAGACAATTGCGCATCCGCGGTCGCGGAGCATATTGATTATGCCGAACAGGTGCTCCGCCTCCTCCTCGGTAAGCGATGATGTCGGCTCGTCAAAGACGATTATCTTTGAATTATAAGAAACCGCTTTCGCGATCTCAACCATCTGTCTGTGCGAAACCGGCATGGTGCTCATTATCGTTTTGGGGTCAACATTTATTTCAAGCTCTTTGAATATCCTCGTCGTTTCGTCATACATTTTCTTCTCGCTTGTAAACGGAAGGAATTTTGAAACAGTCGGGAATCTTCCGAGCCACATATTATCCATGACATTGCGCTTGAGAGCCTGATTGAGCTCCTGGTGAACCATCGCAACTCCGTTTTCAAGCGCTTCCTTGGAGTTTTTATAATTCACCTCTTGACCGTCAACATATATATGTCCGCTGTCCTTGCTGTAAACGCCGAAGAGGCATTTCATAAGAGTTGACTTGCCCGCGCCGTTCTCGCCCATAAGCGCGTGCACCGTTCCCCTTCTGACCGTCAGCTGCGCATGATCGAGCGCCTTGACGCCGGGGAACGACTTTTCTATATCCACCATCTTGAGCAATACATCTTTGTCGGAGTCCGGCTTGTTTATATTGGTCTGCATATGTTTCACTCCTGTCTGCATCTGAGTTTTACGGTTGGGGCATTACGCCCCAACCGTAAGCTGAACCCGTTTGATTATTCGCTGTCAGAAGTGTAAGCAGAATAGGGGATATTGACTCTCCATGTGCCGACCGTGTTAGCGGAATCGATGCCTTCAAGAGCAGTTTTGCCGTTAAGCAGATTCTTCATGACGGTGGTTATAGCCGTTGCCATACCAACGGAGTCCTGCTTTATCGTGCCTATCATCGAGCCGGACTTGATTGCCGACTTTGCGGCATCTGTTGCGTCAACGCCGAACACGGGGATAACGGTCTTGCCGTCCTTGTTGTAGCCCGCGGTCTGAAGAGCGGATATTGCGCCGAGCGCCATCTCGTCGTTGTTCGCGATAACAAGCTCAATCATATTCTTGTTGGACTCGGTATACTGCGCAAGAGCCGTGCTCATATAGTTCGTTGCGGCGGCAGACGACCACAGTCCGTCCTGGTCAACGAGATACTTGTTCTTGTTTGCGGAATCGTAGAACTTCAGTTCGGGCTTTCCGGCAGCCGTGAGAATCGCATTAGCATCCTCGACGCCGTACTTTGTACGCGCGATGGCCTCCATGTTGCCTTCCTGTCCCTTGAACATAACATAGCTGATAACACCGTCGTTGTTGAGGTCGAGCTTGCCATAGTTTGCCAGGACATACTCGCCTATCATTTTGCCCTGCATGTGACCTGCCTGCTCATAGTCGGTGCCGACAAATACGCACTTGTCATAGCTCTCGATAACCGACTGCTCAACGGAGCGGTTGAAGAATATAACAGGAACATTCTTCGCCTTGGCAAGATTGATGATGTTCTGCGCCGCGTCGTTTGAGCCGGTGTCAACGACATTGACGATAAGCAGCGAGGAGCCCTTTGCAAGAGCGGTCTGAACCTGCTCGGTCTGCGTGGTCTGGTTGCCGTTCGCGTCATAGTCGTTGTAGGTATAGCCGCCGTCGCTCAGAAGCTTGTCCATTGACGAGCGGACGGTGGAAATATACGCGTCGCTGAAGGTGTAATAAAATACGGAAATCTCGCCTTTTGTGGAAGTCTTGTCTCCGGAGTCGTCGGACGAGCACGCGGCAAGGCTTGCTACCATGAACACTGCCAATAATAATGCTAACAACTTTTTCATAAGATTACCTCCTTAAAAATTTTCTTCGTTATCAGCATCTTCATTATAGCCTCGGGATTCAAAAAACAGAATGAGATTTTCTATCTAAAATGTATAAAATTTTACGATGTTGTCGAATCAATATATAAACTTTGCCGCTTTAGCGAGAAGAAACGTTCGGATGTGTATTTCTCACATCCGAACGTTTTTTGTTAATCATATTTGTCAAAACCGAAAAGAATCTTCTGAACATCGGCGGAGAACATATTGCTTCGGTCAACGACATAGACATCGGTCTTGATTACGCTCTCGGTCTTTTTCCCCGAAAGTATGTTTGCCGCGTTCATAACAGCGAGATAGCCCATGGAAAACGGATTCTGCACAATGAGCGTGTCAAGCTCCCCCGTTTCGAGCATACCGACGCACTCCGTGTTGTTGTCGAAGCCTATCCCGCAGACGCTGTCCTTGACTCCGAGCTCTTTTATCGCAGTCCCCGCGCCGAGGGTCGACCACTCGTTGAAGCCGATAAGAACATTTATCTGCGGATTCTCTTCAAGGAGCTTTCTTGCACCCGCAGTCGCACTACGGGCATTTGACGAAACGCTGACCATGGCGATTATTTCGGCATTTTTAACTTCTTTTATTGCGTCCTGAAAGCCCTGCAAACGCTTGCTGCCGTTTTCTGTGTTCTCCCCGTAATTGACTATTCCGATATTTATTTTCTCCTGTCCGCCGCAGAGCTTCTGCACGACCTGAGCGGTTTTCAGCCCCGCGGAATAGTTGTCGGTCGCGATATACAGCTCTTTATCCGCAACATTGACATCGCTGTCAACGGTTATTATTTTTATCCCCTTTTCCGCCGCCTTGCGGACAGCGGGAGCATTTTTCTCATAGTCAATTGCAGACAGGATAATGGCTCCGACATTTCGCGAAACGGCATTTTCTATCATCTTGTTCTGAGTGTCGTAGTCCTCCTCATTGTCCGGACCCTCAAAGGTGATATCGATATTGAACTCGGTCGCGGCGGAGAACGCACCCTTTTTCACATCGTTCCAGAAATCGGATTCGCTTCCCTTTATTATTATGGCGACGCTCGGCGCAGCCGAATCAAAGCCCTGCCGGTCCTTGCATCCGGATAAGCCGCAGAGCAAAAAGACGGCAATTATAAGCAGGGCAACGCTTCTCTTAATATTCATTTTCCCGTCCTTTCTCGATCTTCGGAATCCTTACGGTGACAGTTGTTCCGACATCAAGCTCGCTGTCGATAGAGATTCCGTATTCATCGCCGAAATAAATCTTAAGCCTGTCGTTGACATTTTTAACGCCGATTCCCTTTGAATCGCTCCTGTCTTTTTTCAGTATGGTTTCGCACTGCTCTTTAGTCATTCCGAGTCCGTTGTCGGAAACGGTTATCACGATATCCTCTCCGTCTCCGTGGGCGCAGATGCGTATCTCGCCCTCGTCCACCATTCTGTCGAGTCCGTGGTATATGGCGTTCTCGATAAAGGGCTGAATAGTTATCTTGTTGCACATATATTCGAGCAGACTCTCATCCACATCAAAGGAATAAGTGAACTGATTTTTGTATCTGTAGCTCTGGATTATCAGATAGCTTTCGGCATGGCGCAGCTCATCGCGGAGGGAGATGAACTCGTTGCCGTGGCTGATGCTTATTCTGAACAGCTTCGCGAGAGCACCGACCATCTCAACCGCCTCCCTGCTGTTATCCTGCTCGCACATCCACTGAATTGAATCGAGCGTGTTATAGAGGAAGTGGGGATTTATCTGAGCTTGCAGCGCCTTGAGCTCGGTCTTTCTGAGAACTATCTCCTCATTATGCACCTTTTCCATGAGCGACTGTATCATATGCACCATATGCTCAAACGACGCGGAGAGGGTGCTGAATTCAACTACGTTCGCCTTGTCCGCCTTGTATTTGTATGTTTCCGCCTGCTTTTCAAAGCTCTGCATCGATGAAACAAGGCGTCTTACCGGTCTTGTTACCGTCCGCGAAAGCAGAAAATATACTGTAACGGAAATAATGAGGCTGAACAGCAGCGCGGCAATCAGTCCGACAGCGACCTGCCTTTTGACCGACTGAGTGACCTCGTCCGTGAAGCTGACTCCGACTATTTTCCAGCTGCATGAATCAAGGGACGAAACGGTATAAATATTGTCCTTTTCCCTGTGTACGCCGTCCGCCATTTTTGAGACCTCGTCGGTATTCTCCTTCTTAATGCCGGAAAAAAGCATCTGCTGCTGCGGGTGATAAACTATGCCGCCCTTTGAATCGATAATATAGCAGTATCCCCTCTGACCTATGCTTATCTTATCGATATATTTTGCTATTGAAATAAACTCAAAGTTGACGGCGACAAAGACCTGCTTTTGAAAAAGATTTGAATATTTTTTCTTTGCAATAGTCACGACCCAAGGGTACTTGTTCTCATAGAGCGTATCAACATGGGGCTGGGTTATTGCATAGCCGTCCTTCAGATTTGAAAAAATCGATTTGTCAAAGGACAGATCCGTCGCATTTTTCTTCGCGGTATCTCCGCTGTCGTTTTCCGCCAAAAGGATTTTGCAATCCGTGTCGTAAATCGTCACGCAGTAGATATCGTCCTCAAGCCTTGCGGCAGTTGAAATAACTTGTTCAAGCGACTGCAGGCTGTCGCAGCTGTCAACCTCGTCGCAAAGGTTGTCCAGCTTGTTTTTGATGGACGAGATGTAATTTGAAGCCGTAGCGTTCGCCTGCGACACCGACTGCTTCGACGAGACATATGCCGAATTGAACATCGTCCTTTCATAGAACACGCCGAAAAGAAGCGTCGCGCCTACCGTTGAAAACATCACGCCGAACACAACCACCGCAATTATGAGCGTTGACAGTTTTATTCCGGCGCGTTTAAAAAGCTTTCCCACCCAAACGCTCCTCTCTGTATTTGTTCGGCGAAACCCCGTAATATTTTTTGAAGCAATAGCTGAAATAATGCTGATCGCTGTAGCCGCATTTCTGCGATATCTCAAATATCTTCATTGAGGTACACAAAAGCAGATCGCTCGCCGCATTCATCCGTCTTTCGGTCACAAGGGTCACAAAATTCTTTGACTTTTTCTTTTTTATCAGCGCGCTCAGATAGTTCGGGCTGACGCCCAGCTTGTCGCTCGCGTCCGTCAAAGACAGCTCCTCATTCATATATTCCTCGTTGATTATCTGCAGCGCATGGTCGCAGAGGGCTTCGCTCTCGTGCCGCTGTGAGCGCGAGATAATATCTCTCGCGTCAAGGCAGAGCGCAACCAGCTCGTTTTTATACTGCTCGTTAAAATCGAAGGACAGGCGGGACATAAAGGAGTTGTTGGAGGTAAACAGCTCCGCTGCGGCGTTGCCGTCCGGCAGAACGCTGACGCATCTGTGCGCGGTAGCAAGAATCTGAATGATAATATAATCAATGCCCTCGCGCGTCTTTCCGGAAAGCATTTCGTCAAGGAAGGTCTTTATCTCGTCCTTGCTCCCTATTTTCAGAAGCTGCTCGAGCTTATAGACGGATTTCTCGGCATTTTCAAACTCATATGTGCTCTTGCGCTCCTGGTCGTTGATATACCGTATATTGCCCGTGCCGTCGGAGGTGTAGCGCCGCGCCGTAATGGCCTGAGTGCAGGCAAGCGCCAGCAGAGACGGATCGCACACCGTCTCGCTGATGCCGATGGTGCAGCTCTGGTTCAGCAGCTTTTTCGCACTCTGCTCAAGCTCAATGACGGGAATCCGCAGCTTTGTTGACATCTCCTCCGGCTCGCTTGTTACGAGAGTAATTATTCTGCCGTTGACAAAGAAGCTCTCGCACAGAGCATACTTATTAAAGATACTGTTGACAAAATCGATATGCTGCTGAGAAGTGCAGGTCTTGCCGGTGTTCTCCCTGAATTTTGAGGCGATAACGCTGTAGCAGTCGCCGTCACTTCTGATTATTCCGAGCCTCTTGGCACTCTGCGTGAGGTCATCCGAGGCGCGGACATCCTCGCCCGTGCCGAGCAGGAGCGGTAGAAGAAACTCCGCCTTTTCAAGCCGCAGAGAAATATCCTCGTTTGACACGCCGCTTTTGAGCAGCTCAAACTCCCTGTCCATTTCGGCTCCGATTTTTTCAAATTCCTCGGTGAGCTCGGACGCGGAAACGGGCTTTAGAAGATATCTTATGACATTGTATTTGAATGCCTCCTGAGCATATTCAAAGTCGTCATATCCGCTCAGGATAACAAATTTTGTCGCCGGTCTTATTTCGCGGGTCTTTTTCGCAAGCTCAAGACCGGTCATAAGCGGCATTTTGATGTCGGTCAGAACAAGGTCGGGTTCAAGCTTTTCGAGAAGCTCGAGTGCCTCTATCCCGTTTTCGGCGCCGCCGACAACCTCAAAGCCCGCGCTCCGCCAAGCGACATTGTTGATAACAGCCTCTCTCTGGCGTATCTCATCGTCAACTACAAGAACACTGTACATGATATGACCTCACATAAAAAATCGTTTGTTTTATGTATACGACCTTGCGGCGCGTCCGACGGAAAATAAATCGAAACCGTATTTCGTGCGCAGCCTCCGATTTTATTATATAAAAACTTCCGGTCATTATCAAGATTTATCTTTTCGGGTCAAGCCGATGCATTATCGCACATAACATGTATACCGAGTCGGAAATCTCCGTTATTTTTTCAATTTCGGTGGTAATTTTAACTGATATGGTGTATCATATTTTCCGTGAAATTTATTGTTTTTGCTATAACCTAATTTAGGCAAGCTTAATATTAAAAGTTCAGAGGAGTGGTTCGCTGTGAAAAAAATAAGGATAGGGTTGCTCGGAATAGGCAGAGGTCGTGTTATTTGCCAATTCTGCGAGAATACGGACAACGCGGAAATCGTGGCAATATGCGACAAGCGGAAAGAAAGTCTTGAAAAGCTTTCAAAAGAATTGAACGACGATAAAATAACTTATTACACCGATTACGACGAATTTCTCGGGCATGATATGGATGTGGTTTTTTTGGCAAATTACGCGACGGAGCACGCGCCGTTTGCAATAAAGGCAATGGAATCCGGCAAAAATGTTATAAGCGAGGTCTTGCCCGTTCAAACCATGTCCGAAGCGGTGCGTTTGATTGAATGCTGTGAAAAAACAGGCAAAAAATATTGTTATGCCGAAAACTACTGCTTTATGGGCACTCCGCTTGAAGCGAAAAAGATATATGAAAGCGGAAAGCTCGGCGAATTCGAATACGGCGAGGGCGAATATTTGCATAACTGCGAGTCGGGGTGGAGCGAAATAACAAACGGCGACCGCGAGCACTGGCGCAACAGAATGTCTGCATTCTTTTATTGCACTCACTCGGTCGGACCTCTGCTTCATGCTACAGGCTTAAAACCGAAAAAGGTGACCGGATTCGAATGCCCGTTTAACGCAAGAATGGCGCGAATGGGTGCAATGGGCGGTCACACCGCCGTTGAGATGGTTACGCTCGAAAACGACGCAATAATCAAAAGCGTTCACGGCGTGGGCTGCTCAAAAAATTCGGTATGGTACACCTTCTACGGTTCAAAGGGGCGTGTTGAATCCGCGAGGGAAGCCGCGAAGCAATCCGGTGTAAGCAGAATATATGTTGAATTGGACGAAACCGAGGGCGTCGAGAATCACGATGTCAAAACTTATATTCCCGAAGAGACGCAAGCGGAGATGCTCAAAGACAGCGGTCATGACGGCAGCGACTATTATTGCCTGCATAATGCCGTTGACTATATTCTCGGCAATAATAATGCAGACATTATCGACATATATGAAGCTCTCGATATGTGGATGTGCGGATTTTTCGGCTATCTTTCGGTTTTGTCGGGCGGAATACCTATGGAAATACCGAACCTGCGCGACCCCAAAAAGAGAGATGAATACAGAAACGATAACCGCTGCACAGACCCGAAGGTCGCGGGCGAGCAGCTCCTCCCCTCAAATTCAAAGGGCAACCCCGATATTCCGGAGGAAATTTACGAAGCAAGAAAAGAAGAAAAAAGAAATCTCGGAAATTGAATTATGAATTCAAGACAGCAAAGATTTCACCGGTTAAGCGATCTGATTTTTTGTGTTTTATTCAGTTTACAATTCAAGGGAATTTTCATTCAGCAGGAACTCATAAAGTCCGAGATGAAGTATTCCATCCTCATCCGTCCAAGGCTTCATTGAGGTTTTGCTGATAATAATCTTCTTGAAGAAATCCTTGGTTTTCTTCAAAGGTCTGAGTTCGGTTTCAAGTTTTGACGGCTCTGAAACATTCAGTGCGGATTGAATATAGTATTTTTTAGAACCCTTGTTTACTACAAAATCTATCTCGCACTGTTTTTTCGACCTCTTTCCTGCACTCGTTTCCACAATCTCCACAACACCGACATCAACGGAATACTCTCGACACAGAAGTTCATTATATATAATGTTCTCCATTATGTGCGTTTCTTCCTGCTGCCTGAAATTAAGTCTTGCGTTGCGAAGTCCGATGTCGGTGCAATAATACTTTGACGGGTATTCAAAATACTTTTTGCCTTTTACATCATATCGTTTCGCATTGCTGAACAGGAACGACTCAATCAGATAATTCAGATAGTTGGAAACGGTTGTACCTGAAACCTTAATGTTTTTTACTGTCTGCAAGGTATTTGATATTTTGCTTGCATTGGTGAGCGAACCGACAGAAGAACAAAGGTCATCTGTTAATTCGCTGAGCACATCAGGCAGCTCAATATCATAACGCTCTACAATGTCTTTGAAATAAACCTCGGTGAAAAGAGTGTGCAAATAGTTCATCTTCTCCGCATCGCTCTTTTTTGTTAAAACAAGCGGCATACCACCGTACAAAGCGTACTCCTCATAGGCGTCGGATTTATCTCCGCCCACAAAGGAATAATACTCTTTGAAAGAAATGGGGTAAACTTTAACCTCATCACCTCTGCCACGAAAGGCAGTCAGTACATCTTTCGTGAGCATTTTTGAATTACTGCCTGTTACATAAATGTCAACATTGCGAAGCCGCATAAGACCGTTGAGTACATTGTAAAGCCTAATGTTCTCAGGGTTTTTCAGTTCATCCTTTGTGATTGCGTACTGCACCTCATCAATGAGAATATAGTACATATCTGAGTTCACGATTTTCCCACGAATATATTTCGACAGTTCATCCGTGTCACGGTACTTCACAAAGGTATCATCATCCAAGGCAATCGTAATGATCTGTTCTTCTTTTACACCGCTTTCAATCAGATAATCGTAAAACAGATTGAACAGCAGAAAACTCTTACCGCATCTTCTGATTCCGGTAATGACCTTAATCAGTCCGTTTTCTTTTCTGTCAATAATTCTGTTAAGATATTCGTCACGCTTAATAATGTTCTGCATTGTAGCCCTCCGCTCACTTAAAACTTACGGGTATGTTCCCCTGACTTTCAAGTATAGTATACCACCATTTTTGCAAAATATCAAGCACTCACTTGAAACTTAGGTGTATTTGCACCTAAGTTCTCATTGATAACACATATTATATAAGAACGGGAAATCACAGTAAACAACAATTGACAAATAAACCAACCCCCAAGAAGCTAGATGCTTTTTGGGGGTTAGTTTTATGGTTGTTTCAGTTCATCACAAGCAACCTGCCGCTTGGTATATATTGCCTATTCTGTCTTTGCAGAGAGATACATATGCCTTGATGCAAGATTGTCCTTGCCATAATCAAATTTTTCGGTCATGCTAACTCCACCCGTCGATGAAGCGAACTAAGTTATATACCGGTTTCATCAGTGCATATTAAAGTCCCAAACAGTTTTAATTACACACAGCAGGTATAAATATTATATATAAGCAGTGCAATCAGAAGCAACCAAAAGCCTATCTTCATCGCATTAGCTTTGAAAAGATGCTTTTTTCTGTATGCAATTATTTTTTCGTAGTCCGCTTCGGGGATATGACGAGTTAGATAAATATAATACATGGCACTTGACAGCCGTACATACACATGGAATTGCTCGCCGTTGCCTTTATGAAACTGCGGACTTATATTTTCCAACAGATCTACATCGTCCCATTTTTTTACTCGAGCCCTGTAGAAATGTCTTGTAAGTATAAAATACTTAAAGCCTTCTTTGGCAGCTGCTTTTTGAAAAATCAGTATGCATCCGAATTTTATTTTGACTATCTGATATCCGGACTCATACATTCTGTTCAGATAATCTCTCAGTCTTTCAATTCGAGTCAACGCAAAAGGAAAAAATCTTATAAGCTTTTTTTGATTATCCATTTCAGCATCCTATTTCGTTAAATAAAGATAATTTTTTGCAGCAGATGCAGCTTCGCATAAATTTGCAAGAACATGGAGCAGTTTTGCCGGGAGATAAATACACTTCGGCGCAAGGCTATTTTTAAGCTTTAACTTTTCCGATATATGCATTTTCTCTCCTTTATGCTACAATCAAAGCCGCATTACATCAAAGTCCCGATAGAAATGATGCAGGTCAAATATAAGATTTTATCCCATTCTCCTTGAAGAATGTCAAATCCGCTTTTGTAACATCTACCGCAAACGCAATCTTTTCATGTGAAATTGTTGCGAACCACAATTTGCCATTTCGATAGAAGCAAATATCTTCGGGAATATCGTTATCTATAGGCAAAAAAACATTGGGCATTCGCAAAAGTTGTTTACGGCTTTCCTTGCAACAACGGCAAACCACCATAATTTGATGCCTCATATAACCTAAAAAATTGACAAGCCAATCTTTTCTTTCAAAAATATAGTTTTCTACAAACGGTTGTAATTGTACACCATAACTAAAATCGGGAGGCAATTGTGAATAAGGTCTTTTTATAACAGCAGTAACGGAAAATCGGTCTGAATTTTTTGCTAAATAGTCTACAACTACCGATTCTTCTTTAACAATATCATCATAATTCAAATATATTCTATCAGACATAAAACACATGTCCTCCCGTTCTTTTGCCTCTTCGAGTTGCATGGTAATGTTTCCAGTAGCCTACTCCTCCATGCGGCATATCGTGTACAGGAGAAGCCCCTCCTCCAACAGCCTTGGCTAATTTGTATGCGTTGTTTCTTGAATCTGCAAATACGCTACCTCCTCCGCGAACATACGATATCGCTTGCGAGTAAGAAATTGATTTTGTTGGTATATATGTTCCTACACCGTTACAATATGTAACATATGATGCAATCCAATAATCGTAACGTTTCCTTTCGTTTCGTATCTTTGTTTTCGCTTTAGAAACAGCATTTGAAATTGAACGAGATATTGCCGCCAATTTGCTGATACTACGACTAACTCGGTTCCATACGTTAGATATTCCCTTATACACACTGTCCCAAGGTATTATCCATATCGCAACAGCGGCAACAATTGTTACACCAAGTATTATCCACCCAGCTGGATTCCAAAAATTAGCACCACCAGCTATTGTGCCCCATGCCATTGCGCCTGCTACTGCCGTCATCTCACCATTAGGATCCTTATAATTAACGGAATTATTAACGCAATAAGCAAACATGTTATTGCCAAGAACACCTTGTCCAGTAGAAACATATCCGTCTGCATTGATAAATCTCTTAACCACCGGGTCATAATACCTGCTCTGGAGATAATACAATCCCGTCTCAGAGTCAAAGTAATATCCACGATAGCGAAGCGGGTTGACATTGGCAATGTGGTTTGAATCTGTAATCGCCGCACCATTGGCATCGGTAACAGAAATCACATTGCCCCAAGCGTCATAGTTGTAGTTGGCAACAACCGCACCTGCACCGTCGTAAATGCGAATAACATCTCCGCGCCAGTTGCAGACAAAGTAGTAGTCGGTTGTAGTACTGCCGTTCTTGTAGCGAACACCGGAGGGGTTGCCGTCGGCATCATAGAAGAACCACAGCTCTGTCGTACCTAACTTCTCATACTGCAAGGTGTTTCCGACATAGTAGTACTCATGCTTAACACCGTTGACGGTTTTGGATGTTCTCAATCCGTCAACATCGTATGCCAATCGATCATATTCATATTATTACTATTCACTTTCACTCCTTTCTAACTTTGTATCGTCAAGTGATATCAGTACTGAAACATCGCCTACTTTTATTTTATATCCATCATTGAGTTCTTCTATATAGGTGTAATATGAATAAAAGTTCACATCTTCTATTGATGATTCTTCTGCAATACACAAAAATTCACTTCCTCTATTATCTGATATATTTATCGGGCTGTCCACAAACCAATTGTCTACAGCGACATAATAGTCTGTCGTGTTTTTTGCGCGGTAAACTTTTATATCGCAGTTTACGCTTTGGGAGTATAACTTTTTTTGATAAACGGTGTCATAAGATAAAAAAGGTCTAAATTGCCATCCCTTATAATATTTGGGAAGAATGCAAAAGCCATCTATTCTATCGTCCCTATATAGTATTAGTGTAGATTCTTCTCCATCCATTTTTCCTATTATTTCCCCCGTATTAAAATACGAAAACGCCTTATCAGGTGAAGGAAAATAAAAAAACAGATTTTCAAATGGAAATATTGTTCCCAACAAGTCTAAACACAATACAGCAATGGTGACTAATACGATTAACTGTCTCTTGTGTTTCTTTACATACTTATTTGCCAATATAAAAAGGCAGAGTAGAGCAATAAACAAAAACAGTAATCTAACAATTCTAAAAAGCATTTTGTCTCTCCTTGTTAACTGTGCTTATACCGGCACTTTACGAGGAAAAGCCGTTGGTTGTCCCACCATCTGCGGTGAGTTCAAGTAATAATATACTGCCAAAGCCTCTAAAGCGTTAATACTTACAGTAATATACTCCGCATCAGATAATGCACTATCCCATTTTGCAATTGCAGAGTATGTGCCACTTATGGTATAGTTGTTTAAATCAGCACCAATTGAAAAACTTTCGGCAAAGTTACCACTACTACGTGTTCCGCAAATATTAGCACCTGTAAAGCCCACACTAACATCTAAACAAACATCAGAAAAATTCAGTTTTATTCCTACAGAACAAGATGGTGTTTCTGCAGCTGTCGCGTTGAGATATCCCGATATTGGTTTAGTCGTATCTCCCGATTCAAAAACTACGGTTTTCTTCTTACCCTTTTCTATGGACACTATAGTACTGCGGCTTTTTCCCTCTATTTTCTTATGCTCGCCTTTTATAATTATCCCACTACCAAAAGTTCTACTTGCCCAACCTTTAACGCTATTCCACGCTTTGGCAACTGAATTCTTTATATCCTGCCAAGATGATCCACTATTATCGCCTCTGCAAATAGGATTGTTTCCACAATAAGAATACATATTGTAGTCGCTTAATCCTAACCCAGTCGAAACATATCCATCCGCATTGATAAATCTCTTAACCGCCGGATCATAATACCTGCTTTGGAGATAATACAATCCCGTTTCAGAGTCGTAATAATACCCACGATAGCGAAGCGGATTGACATTAGCAATGTGTGTTGAATCTGTAATCGCCACACCATTGGCATCGGTGACAGAGATCATATTGCCCCAAGCGTCATAGTTGTAGTTGGCAACAACCGCACCTGCACCATCGTAAATGCGAATAACATCTCCGCGCCAGTCACAAACAAAGTAGTAGTCGGTTGTAGTGCTGCCGTTCTTATAACGGACACCAGCAGGATCCCCATAGGAATCGTAAAAGAAACGCAACTCATTTGTACCAAACTTTTCATACTGCAAACGGCTACCAACATAGTAATACTCATGCTTAACACCGTTGACAGTCTTGGATGTCCTCAGTCCGTCCACATCGTAGGTGTAGTTTGCAGTTACTCCGTTGCCGCTGAGTGTCGCCAGTTGCCTGCCGTTCTGCCAAGTGAGAGCGTAACCTCTGTAAGACAGCGGATTGCCTATCTCATCATAGGTAATAGCCTGACCGTCAT
>CAVFAN010000015.1:0-56341 GCA_963620555.1 bacterium | reverse complement strand
AAATTCAAAATATTCTTTTGTTTTTTCATCTGTCTACTTGACAGGGGGCACTCGAGTTTTGCCGTGGCTGTTTTTTTAGCTTTATTTTATTCCGCGCTCTTCTTGCCGGTAATTTGCGGGACGCGGCCAATCACCAGCGCGACTATAGCGGTGATGATTATTTCGGGAACCATGTAAAGACCGTTGTAGACAACGGAATAGATGAGCGCAAGGCTCTGACCGCTGAACTTCTCGAGAATCTTTGCGCCGAGGGCGAAGCCGTCCTGCGAGAAGAACCACTCAGCCCATGTGCCGAAGAAGATATAGCCGGAAACGATATGGGCGATGTAGCGCAGCGAGAGCGCAACTATCGAGCCGACGCAGAGGGACGCGGACGGGTTCTTTATCTTAGTTCTGAAGATGCCTCCGAAGCCGAGAACGGTATAGGCCACTATGTAGTCGATAAGGCAGACGCAAACGGCTTTCCAAAGCACCATATAGCTGTCGGAGTCGGGCATAAAGAACGCCGAGACGGTTCTGAAGCCGAGGAGCATCTGAACGACTGCGTATACGAAGCCGGTGAGCAGACCCCACTTTGTGCCGTTGCGGTAAGCGGCGAGAACGATCGGGAGCATACTGCAAACGGTGAAGCCTCCGCCGAACGGAAGATTCAGAAACGGTATGAAGCTGCACACGACATTGAGCACGGTGGCGATTGCGATAAGCAGTGCGCACTCGACAAGAACCTTTGTGTTGCTTTTCTTGGTTGTTGACATAAGTTTTCCTCCAAAAATAAATTCAGCGTCCGTGCGGTATGCACAGACGCTGTCAGTTTATATAATACACAGCAGCAGGGCTGTCTATTATCCTTCCTACGCCGGCATTATCCGGATCAGGTCAGAGGGTATCATCTCAGCCGTTCGAAAACAAGAACGGCACCCCTGGTTCCCTGTAACACCTAAAACTTTACAAGCCTTGCGTCGTCTGATTGCGTTTAACTGTGTTTTCATCCTTGTTCAACACAATCATACTTGCAATCAGATGTAACTTTTAGATGTTGCAGGGTACTGGCTATTTAATTTTTTTATTTCTGTTCGTGCTGCTCAGCTTTTCCTTCGGGAGTGTCTCTGTAATACTGGGTCTTGGGATGCGGATGCTTTGTGGAATCCCAGAGCTCCTGAGCTACGGGCGCCCACTGAGCGGCAAACTTGTCGCAGCGTGCGCAAAGGGTGTCAACATCCTCCGGCGCGAGCAGGTCTGTGGACTTGGCTCCCGTCTCCTTGACCATCTTTCTCAGGCACTGCGGATTTTCAAGCATCGGACACGGGCGCAGATGGTTGTTATTGAACGGCTGACCGTGCCAATAGGCCTGGAAGAGAGGTCGCTTGAGTGCCTCGATGAGCGTCTGCTCGCGGATGTTGGAGTCTGAATAGTGTATGAACACGCAGGGCTCGATATCGCCTGCGGAGTTGATGTGGAAATAGTTCCTGCCGCCCGCGATGCATCCGCCGACATATTCGGCGTCGTCCTGGAAATCGATGACGAACATGGGCTTTCCCGTTTTGCTGTTGCGCATTTTACGCAGCCAGCGGTACATATGCGTGCGCTGCTCGGGAGTGGGGATAAGCTCCTCGACCGCAGCAGAACCGACGGGCATATAGTTGAAATACCATGCATATCGCACGCCCTTGGAAATCATCAGATCGACGAACTCGTCGGAGGTGACAGCATCGACGTTTGCCCGCGTGTAGCATACTGAGATGCCGAACAGGCAGCCTCTGCTCCTGAGCAGATCCATAGCCTTCATAACATTGTCGTAGCAGCCCTCGCCGCGCCTGGCGTCGTTGCTTTCCTTCGTGCCCTCGATGCTTATTGCGAGAGCGATGTTGCCGACGCGCTTCATCTCCTCGCAGAATTCCTCGTCAACGAGGTCGGCATTCGTATAGGAGAGGAAAGCACAGTCCGGATGAAGCTCGCAGAGCTTGATGAGATCCTTCTTCCTCAAAAGCGGCTCGCCGCCGGTAAACATATAGAAATGAGTTCCCATTGCGACGCCCTGGTTGACTATGCTGTTGAGCTCATCAAAGGTGAGGCTCTGCTTGTGACCGTATTCCGCGCTCCAGCAGCCCTTGCACTTGCGGTTGCACGCGCTTGTCGGGTCAAGAAGAATGACCCACGGAATGTTGCAGTGATATTTTTCGCGGTTTGCGCGAACGGCCTTTGTGCCGTTGACCCCCGCGCCCAGTCCGAGAGCGAGCATCATGTTCATCAGAACATTGTCGTCGATCTCGTCTACGAGCCTGAGTGCCAGCTGACGCCAGACATTCTCGGGATCCTTTGCGCCCTCGCGGAAGCTGTCAAAGTTCTTTGCGGGGAAGATATTGCCGACAAACCTTTCCGATCTGTCAACAAGCTTGACGAGATTTGCGTCGGGATCTTTCCTGACATATTTTATCATGCGGGACAGAACCGCTGCTGCGGCTGCTCGCTGAAGTTTTTCCTTGACCGTCATTTGTGCGGCTCCTTTCGTTTTGAAGATAACTTGAACCAATTAAACAGTTTATCACAGCTTTAAAATAAAATCCACATTTAAAAGAAAAAAGTCAAAAAAGAGAATAAAGTTTTCGATTTGTTCATAAAATATCTCATAATTTTTATTGAGGTTGCAAAAATCAAATTTTGCGGCTATACTATAGGATAGAAAATTTTGTTAGGGGAACCGATTTGAAAGATTTCTTTAAAAAGCACCGAGATGTGCTCATGCTCCTTCTGCGCTGTGCGGTTGCGGCGGCGCTGCTTGTCATCGCCGTTGTAAACTACGACAGGCTGACAAAAATCGATATGCGCGCCCTCGTTGACGGCGCGGGCAGCACTGCCGCGGCGGTGGCTGTGATAATCGGCGTTTTTTTCGTCAAATCGGTGCTGTTCATAATACCCGCGTCGATGATATATATTTCCGTCGGCATGGCGTTCCCGACCGCTTCGGCTATTGCGATAAATCTCGCCGGCATCGCGCTCGAAATAACCGTCACATATCTGCTCGGTCGGTTTCTCGGCGGTGAATATGTCGAAAAACGGCTCAGGGGCAGCAAGGCGGGCGACAAGGTTCTCTCCCTCGGCGACGGCAAAAAGCTTTCTGCGCTCTTTCTCGTGCGGCTGCTGCCGGTGTTTCCCATAGATTTTGTCAGTCTTTTTCTCGGAGCGACAAGGCTGCCGTATTGGAAATACGCGCTGATATCGCTCGGCGGAATAATGCCGCGCGTCATACTTTTCACTATCCTCGGCGACGGCATTTACGACTATATCCCGATGGACAAAATAATTCTTATTATTGTTTGCTGCATCCCCGTTGTGATAATCCGGTGGATTGTAAAATTCCTTCGTAACAAGAAAAATTCATCTGCCGGTTGAGCCGAAGCCGCCCTCGCCGCGCTCCGTCTCATCGAGATTTTCAACCTCTGCGGGCTGAGCCGGAACGACGGGTGCAAGCACGAGCTGAGCAATTCTCTCGCCGGGCTGTATGGTATAATCTTCATTCGAGGTGTTGATAAGTCCCACGCATATCTCGCCGCGGTAGTCGCTGTCAATGACTCCGACTCCGTTCGAGAGCGAAATACCGTGCTTTATTCCGAGTCCGCTGCGCGCATAGACGAATGCAGCGGTCTCGTTGTTTTCTATGGCGATTGCGATACCCGTCGGTATTACCGTGCGCTCGCCCGCTTTGAGAATAACCTCGTTTTCCGTGCAGGCGCAGAGATCCAGTCCGGCGCTGCCGGAGGTCGCACGCCTCGGGATTATTGCGCCGGGGCGCACTTTTTTCATCTTGAGAGTGAGCATAATCCGTCTCCTTTATTCAACTCCGCGGTAGAGTAGTCCTCGCGTAAATTCACCCTGCGGGACGTCTCCCCTGCGGTAGCTTTCAAGTATTTTTTCACATTCGTCCTTTGTCTCGGTCGTGAACCACAGCAGCGAGAAATCCGCAAACTCAAACTGTTCGCGCTTGTCGCTCTCGACTATCGGCACGCTGTTGAGCAGGGTCGAGGCAAACGGAGTGCACTCGACGGGGAATGTCACGCCCATTCTGTCGGTCAAGAAGCCGTGCTTGCGGCACTTGTCGCAGGTCGTGCCGTTTTTGACCGGACAGTTTCTCGTCTGCATCAGCGGCAGACGCCCGTAGGCGAATACTCCGCGAGGCAATTTGCCGCCGAGTGCGGCGCACTGGGCAATTTTCAGCTCGGTGCTGAGTATGGCGTCCGTGAAGCCGAGACGCTCAAGTTCGTTGAGAGAAAAGGTGTTGAATATATTTGTTCCGGGCAGGGCACAGAGCTTCATGCCCGCTTTTTTGGCTATTGCCGCTCCGTCGAGGGAGCAGACCGCTGCGAGGGATATTCCGTTTTTGCGTGCTCTGACAAGCGAGTCGTAAACCGCGCCGTCGCCGCCGAATATCGCGGCAGGTACTTCGACTGCGGGCTGGATCTTTTTGTCTTTGAGATATTTCACGGTCTCCTCGCCGACACCCATGGGCAGTATCACGCGGCGCACGGACAAGAGGTCTGAGGGTATCTGCGAAATATTTCTGACCCTTATGACATAGCCGCGATTCTGCGAGCGGCGGCGCTTGATTGAAATTTCCTGTGGATAAAACGGGATTTCAACGCGCTCGGTAAGCTTTTCTTCGAGCATCGCAAGAGCCTTTCTGCGAAGCGAATTTATCTCGGACGCACTCAAAAATATGTCATCTCCGATATCCGTTCCGATATCTCCGGCATAAAACTGAGTTGAGCCGCATTTGCGCAGCCGGGTTTCAATCTCCTCGCTCCCGACCGCCCTGTTCTGAGCCTTTTGCACGGTGTTTTCGGACTGAGCAAAGACGCTCTTACCCGCAGCCTTGACCGCAAGACCCGCCCTTTCGCCGACCTGCGCCGAAAGGTGCATATCCGCTCTTATCAGCGGCTGTTCGCCGTCATAGAGCGCGGCAAGCGGAGACAAAACCTCCTTCGCGGCGGTCACATCCTCCTTGCGGCGCACGCCGAACATATCGCGTCCGAGAGCTCCGTCATAGTAGCCGGAGGTAAAACCGGAGCGGGAGAATATCGCGCCGAGCGTGCGCTCGTATTCGGCTGCACTCTCGCCCGCCAGACTCTTTTTGCAGGCGGTCACTGCGGCGGCGACATATTCCGGACGCTTCATGCGCCCCTCTATCTTAAACGAGAGAATACCCATCTGCGCGAGCTCCGGCAGGTATTCTATCAGAGACATATCTTTGAGACTCAGGTCGTGCCCGGTGCCGCCGGCGGCTGCAAACGGGAGCCTGCACGGCTGGGCGCATAAGCCCCTGTTACCCGAGCGCGAGCCGAGCACCGCGCTGAGCAGGCACTGACCCGAAAGGCACATACACAGTGCGCCGTGGACGAACATCTCGAGCTCTATGGGCGACTGAGCGGCTATCTTCTCTATCTCTTTTTTTGAAAGCTCCCTCGGGAGCACCGCACGGCAAAAGCCCATATCCGCGAGCATTTTTATCCCGTCAAGAGTCTGCACCGAGGTCTGCGTCGAGGCGTGCAGAGGCATATCGGGAGCCGCCTTCCGAATAAGCGAGGTAAGTCCGATATCCTGTAAAATAAGTGCGTCTGCTTTGACTTCGCAGGCGCACCTGACGGCGTTCATCGCCGTTTCCGTCTCATCGTCACGCACAAGAGTGTTGAGCGTGATATATACCTTAACCCCGCGTGCGTGACAGTACCCGACTGCCTGCGCAAGTTCTTCGTTGCTGAAATTTGCGGCGTTGCGGCGTGCATTCAGCTCCCGCCCGCCGAGATATACGGCGTCGGCTCCGCAGCGTACCGCAGCAGTCAGAGCGTCAAAAGAACCCGCGGGCGCAAGTATCTCCGGCTTGTTCATCTTTTGACCTGTGCTTCTTTTTTATATTCGGCGAACTCCTTTGCTATCCTGTCCGCCTCGCGGGTCGCTATCTCGCAGTCGGTCTTGGCGCGTGCCGCGTCATTGAGATAATCCTGAATACTCGAGCGTAATTTTTCCGCATCCGCGACTGCTTTTTTCTCCGAATCGGCAAATTCAAGCGCTGCGAGAACCGCCGCCTGAGTTACGGAAATTCTGGGATTCTGCCTGAGAATGGAGGTTATTTTTTCATCGACCTCGTCGCCGAGCTCAATCATGTATTTGTCTTCTTCTTCCGATCCTATGACATATTCTGCGCCGCAGATAGTCAGCTTGATTTTATTCTTTTCCACGGTATCACTATCCTTTCTTCGTCACCTTGCGCACCTCTGATTTTATTATACAATAGAAACCCCGGAGAATAAAGAGCTTTTTAAAATTTTTGCGTCAAAAAAGCCCCGCCTGTGGCAGGCAGGGCTTTTTACAAGACTTTTATCAGTCCTCGTTCTCTTCCTTGACCTTTTCGACTATCTCGTCGGGTATCGCTTCGCCGTGGTGAACAACGAGGATACAGAGAGCCGAGAGGATGAAGGCTATCGGGCAATAGTAGAACAGGGACATATAGGTGCCCGTAAGCATACGAACGATGCCGTAGAGTATCGGAGTTGCTATCTGCGCCGAGAAGGTTGCGGTGTAGTAATAGCCGGTGAATGTGCCGACCTTGTCAATGCCGCCTATCTCGAGCACGAGAGGCAGGGTGTTTACGGTGATAAACATATTAGCGGCACCGCCGACAACGAGAGCCACCCAGATGAGTGCGCCGCTGAGGGCGTTGATGTGAAGTATCTCGGTCAGAAGATATGCGCCGAACGCAACGATGAATATGACAAGTCCGCCGAGAATTGTCTTTTTGCGCCCGAACTTCTTGCCGAGCCAGCCTGCCGGAATGGCGGCGACTGCCGAAGCGGCGGCAAATGCGGTGGTCATAATGGTCGCCTCAGCGGCGGTCTTGTGAAGTATCTCATCGGCAAACAGAGCAAAGAAGGTGGAGACTGCATTCGTGCCGCAGAAGAGGAAGAACAGACCCATGAGCATGAAGATAAGGCTTCTTCTCTCGCCCGAGGTGAGCTTCTCCTTCTTTCTCGCCTCCTTTTCCGCCCTGGCGGCTTCTTTTTCCGCCTTGCGCTTTGCCTCTGCGTCGGCTGCCTGATTCATCTCGCCCGTGACCTTGATGCGGCTGTCGGGCTCCTTGACAAAGAAGAGTATGACAAGCATACCGATTATCATAACTATCGCGCCGAGCAGGAAAACATAGGGGAAGGTGTTGAGCTCGTCGAACTCATCGGACTTGGACGAGATTCCGGTGGACGCACAGTAAATAGCGGTGACTATGGTTCCGGCAAACAGACCTATGGCACTGCCGACGCCGCCCATAAGGTTGATTATGGCGTTGCCCTCGGAGCGGATGTCGCTGGGAGTCAGGTCGGGCATGAGCGCGACGACGGGGGCTCTCCAGAGCGACATGACGAAGACAAAGAGAATGATAAAGAGCATCGTCAGCGGAAGGGCTCCGCTTGTGGCTTTTATTGCGACAAGCGGTATTATCGCAAAGAGAATAGCCGAAATCGGTGCGCCGAAGATAACATACGGGCGGCGCTTGCCGAAGCGTGAATGTGTGTTGTCGGAAAGCTTGCCGAAGGTCGGCTGGAAGATGACTCCGAAAATATTATCGAATGTCATTATTATACCGATGAACAGCGGGACAAGCGTTATGCCGCCGGTGGCGGTGGTGACATTCTCGCCGTTTGCCGCGGCGAACTCGGCGAGAGCCGGGAACGCGGCGTTAAGCTTTTCCGACCACGAGGTTATTGTGGGGCTGTTGTTGAGCAGGTGGTTAAGTATCTTGGTTATGTAGGGATCGTAAATTGCCCACGCGATGGACGACGCAAGGAATCCGAATCCCGTGAGGATGGTGTGCGGATAGTGCAGCTTGCCGTTGGGCTTGGCACAGAAATATTGCTTCGCTTTTTCCATATTTGGTTATGACCTCCTTAAATGCCGCGCGGCCGGTTCGTCATGTGCGCGGTCTTGAGCAGTACAATTGTAACATATCTATTCTGATTTGCAAATAGTTTTTTAAACTTGTTGCATAAAAATTCCGTTTATTTCAGGAAGCCGCTGACTATGACCTCCTCCGCCGTCTCCTCCGTCAGACCAAAGGTCATAAGCTTCAAGAGCTGGTCGTTGTTTATGCGCCCGATAGCAGCCTCATGGACTATCTGCGCGTCGGCGTCGTTGGCGGTTATCTCCGGTATGGAGCGTATCTTCGCCTTGTCCATGATTATCGAATCGCACTGGACATGGGCGCGGCACTCCGTGTTGCCGACCGCTCTGGGATAGAACACCTGCTCGGAATTATCCCTCGCGACGGAGCGGGAGACTATCTGTGCGCTCGAATTTTTGCCGTTTAAATTCACAGTCATGTTGGAGCGGGCTTTCTGACTGCCGTGCGTGAGCAGGCGCTCGGTGACAACTATCTTTGCGTTCGCGTCGAGAGCGGCTTCCGTCTCGCGCAGAGTCGAGTCAACGCCCGCGAGCTGTATCATCTCCATCTCGCAGTAAGAGCCCTCCTCCATGGTGACCTCCGTCACGGGATTGAGTATCTTCTCGCCCGTGCCCTCGCCCTCGCCATAGTGCTTCTCGACATATTTTACTTTTGCGTTTTTGCCGATAAAGAAGCGGTGGATACCGTCGTGCTCGGTCTTTTCGCCGCCGCAGTTGTGTATGCCGCAGCCCGCGACTATCAGCACATCCGCGCCCTCGCCGACATAGAAATCGTTATATACCTTGTCGTTTATTCCGGTCTCTGTGATGATAACGGGGATATGCACCTCTTCGCCCTTTGTAAACGGCTTTATATATATGTCTATGCCCGGGTTGCCCTTTTTGGGCTCTATCGTTATATTCTCGCTCGACTGCCTCGCAACACCCTGCCCGTTTCTTCTGATGTTGAACGCGCCCGTCGGCATTGAGTCCATGTCGGCTATCGTGTGCAGCAGCGACATATCGACTTTTTTGAGCAGATTCGGCATATCACTCACCGTCCTTTCTGTTGAAGTCGCAGCTCTCGTCAAGCTCGCCGAGCAGCTGCGGGAGTATCTCTTCCTTCGTGCCGCGTGTGCGTATCTTACCCTTTTCAACGACTATCATCTCGTCAGCCAGCTGCATTATGCGCTCCTGATGAGAGATGACTATTACCGTCTCGTATCTGTTCTTGCACATCGAACGGAAGCTCTCGACAAGCATCGCGAAGCTCCAAAGATCGATACCCGCCTCCGGCTCGTCGAATATCGCAAGATCAACATTTCTCGCCATAAGTGTGGCAATTTCAACGCGCTTGACCTCGCCGCCCGAGAGCGACGCGTCAACCTCGCGGTTGAGATATTCGCGTGAACAGAGCCCGACTCCCGTCAGATACGCGCAGCAGGCGTCCTCGGGCAGCTCGCTGCCGTGGGCAAGGCTCAGCAGTCTGCGCACCGTGAGTCCCTTGAAGCGCGGCGGCTGCTGAAAAGCATAGCCGATGCCGAGCTTTGCCCGCTCGGTTATGCTCATATGCGTTATATCCGTTCCGTTATAGATTATCTGACCTGCGGTCGGCTGCTCAATGCCCATGATGAGCTTTGCGAGCGTGGACTTTCCGCCGCCGTTCGGACCTGTTATGACAACGAACCTGCCGTCGTCAACGGTGAGGCTGATATCGTCGATTATCTCAAGCTCGTCGTCCGCATTGCCGACCGAGAAAGAGACATTTTTCAGTTCAAGCATATTTTGCTTCCTTTCGGTTATATATGTCTTTTCGATTATACAGATTTTTTATTGATATGACAAGATATTTTGCTCCGATATTTGCATATGTTGCGCCTCTATTTTCGGCTCCGGCGGTATTTTATGAGTTTTTTGTAAACAAAGTCTGATTTTATTTGAATTTTCATAAGAAAGCTGATAGAATGGAAGGGTAATGCTACCGGACAAGGAGGTATCGGTTTGTCAGATAAAGAAAACCTGCAGCCGCTCGGAGAAAACGAGGCTGCCGAAAAGGAAGAGGAAGGTCTTGAGTATGACAAAACTCTTTGCAGCCTTTGCCAGAAGAAGGAGCGCGAAGAGGGCAGCTATTACTGCGAAGACTGCCGTACTAAGATGATGAAAACGAAGATAAAGGGCGGGGCGGTGGTTGCCGCCGTGCTCTGCGTGATAGTTTCGCTGTTCTCGCTGATGCTGCTCGGCGCAAACGCCACGCAGATGGTCGCCCTGCTTGAGGCGGACTCACTCATGAACCAGGGCTATATCAACGCCGCGCTCAACAAGGTGTCCCAAGCGAGCGAGGCGAACGAAGCCCTCAACGACAGCGACTTTATTTCGAGCCTGTCGGGGGTCCTCGGCAATCAGACGATATTCACCCTCGGTTACGGTGAGACTGCCGTGACCGCAAAGCTCTACGCAAACGGCTACACGGAGATAGACGCGGGCGGATATGTCGTCAACACCCTCGGCGAGGACACCGTGAAGTCCGACCTGAGGCTTATCGGTCTGCGCAAGTTCGTCAAGGCCTACAACGGCTACAGCACCACTCAGGAACAGGCATATTCAATCCTTCAGGATTATGTGAGCTCCGACGCGGAGGATGTGCCGTATGACGAGCTCATCGAAAAGCTTGACGCTCTCAAGGGTCAGGACGGAATCGAGAACCAGTATATCGATTACTACAAATGCTATGTCGCCATGATAGCCGACAAGAGCATCGACACCCAGCTTGAGTTCCTGCTGAAGATGGAGAAGGAATATCCCGCAGGTCTTATGATCTACGGTCCGACTATAGCGGATTATTACTACCGTTCGGGCGACTATGCAAAGGTCGTTGAATATGCCGACAAGATGATTGCAAGAAACCGCAACTACTCCTCGGCCTATGAGCAGAAGGTCATGGCTCTGCTTGCAAAGGGCGACGCCGAGAGTGCCGAGAAGGTCTGCGACGAGTTAGACACTGCCGAGAATGTGGCGGGAGTCGCAAGCGGCGATTACACATCGTACAGCCTGCGCGCCACCCTCTATTGGTACACCGGCAAGTACGACGCGGCGATAAAGATCTGCGAGGAGGGCATTGAGGCCTCCGGCGGCGATTCGGACATTTACCGCAACGAGACTATCGCCTATATGCTCAAGGGCGACTACGAGAAGGCGAACGAATGCGGAAAGAACGCATACCAGTTCTCCATGAACTACGGCGACCTTACGCTCGATATAATCAACACTGCGGCTCTTGCGGCGGGACTTGCGAAGGACGATGATACCTATAAGACGCTCCAGGATTATCTCAAAACCTATAACTACGAGATAAGCACGGTCGTCACGGACTGCCTTGCAGGAAAAAAGACAGTCGAGCAGATCTTCATCAATGACGGAGGTGTCATCTCATGATTTCAACTGTTATCTATTTTATCGGAAAGGTGCTCACCTTCCCCGGCGCATATATAAAGGCGTTCTTCGAGCATCTTATCGCAAGAGCGTTCAGCATCCCCGTGGAGAATACGAAGTATCTCAGATTCACCGACGGCTGCGGACATGTCGAGCATGACGCAGTGGACAGCAAGGCAAAGATATTCTTCTATTGCCTGCTGCCCGGTCTGTTCACCGCGATAATCGGCACGCCCATGCTCTATATGGGCTTTGCGGGTCTGTTCTTTCTCAAGGTTCCCGCCGATTCAAGCACGGCTCTCATGTTCGTTATATACTGCATCCTGTTCTACCTCGGCTTCTCGCTGTGCGCGAACCAATATCCGCTCATGGAGGACGCTATCGGTCTGTGGCACGCGCTCTACGGCAAGGACGGCGCAAATCTGTTTGTGAAGATAGTCCTCTTCATCCCGACCGTCATTATTGTAGCGGGCGCGTTCCTTGAGAGATATGCGCTCAACATTCTCATTATGGCGGGCACCGTTGCCCTCGCCGCACTGACAGCGTAACAAAACAAACAAGCTGCCTCCGCACAGGTCACTCTCTGCGGGGGCGCTTTGCAATCGGAGAAACTTTTATGGATTATAATTTCAAGCTCTGCGTCATTTGCACGGGCGATTCCGACGCGGCGGAAAATCTTGCCTATTCACTCACGACCCGCAGCGGGGTCGTGCGCCTTGTGCTCTGCACGAAAAATGCGGATATCTCAAATTTCCCTGCGGCGGAGGGAAGTAAAATAGATTTTGCGCCCTGCTCCGTCGAGGATATTAATTCCGTCCTCGCTTCGCCCGACGCCCCGCTCGTCATGTTCGCCGACGCCGCGACTACCTTTGCGCCCGAGTTTGTCGGGCTGCTTGAAGATAAAGCTTCCGTTTTCAATGCGGCCACCGAGGAAAAAACCGCGCCGCGTAAGCTCTACCGCGACGGATTTTCCACTCACGAGGCGTTTTCGCCCGCAGTCGGCGTGAATTTTATAATGCGCTCGGAAGTTATAAGCGAGCACGAAATGGAGCTTTTGTCTGCAAGCGCAGCGGGGTTCGCCGCCTTTGCCGCGCAATATGCCGCACACGAGAGTTTTGAGCCGATACACGAGGTGCTTCTCTACGGCGCAAAGCCGATAGCGTGGAACGCCGAAAGCTTTGATATCATAGCAAAGAGCGTTTCAACCAAAGGCGGGCTCTCCGCTCTGACGCTTCTGCTCTCGGCTTACTGCGGACTTGACAAGGCAGGAAAAGAAGCGGAATTCGATGCGTTCTCAACTGCGGCAAAACCATTCTTTGATAACGAGGCTTACAGCGCATATGCCCTCGCGGCTTTCGGCGTTGATTCCGCTATGTTAAAAGAGGGCTGCCGTGCCGGAGAGTTTGTCTCGGCTGGCACGAACGCCATGTATAAAGAAGTGACTCTGCCTATCCTCGCCGACGATGTCGTGCGCGATTTTTACGGCGGCAAGCTCAGCTTCGGCACTCTGCGCCGCTGCATCGCCGCATGGCTCTATTTCAAGCTCTACCGCATGGGCGGAGCGGCTAAAAAATTCGGCTGCAAAGTCTGCTCAAAGCTCGCCGGAGGTGACCTGAATGTCTGATTTCCCATTCAGAGCCACAATACTTATCCCCGTCTACAATGTCGAAAAATATCTCGACGGCTGCATAAACTCGCTCAAAGAGCAAACCGAGCCGTTTGAGAATATGGAGATACTCCTGATAAACGACGGAAGCCGAGACGGCAGCGCGGATATCTGCCGCCGCTGGGCTGAGGAATATGAGAATATTAATTTTTATTCAAAAGAGAACGAGGGACTTTCAAAAACAAGAAACTTCGGTCTGCACCACGCACAGGGCAAGTATATCTTCTTCCTCGACTCCGATGACACTTTAGCACCCGATACGGTCAAGAACGTCGTTGACTATTTCGACACGGTCTATGACGAGGTGGATTTAGTCACCTACCGCATCACGCAGTATTTCAAAAATGCGCCGCCGGTCTATCATTTCAGATACCGCACGCTGACTCACACGGGCGTATACGATTTAGATGACCCGAAAAACAGATTTATCACGCAGACGAACGTCAATATCTGCGTCAAGAACGATAAAAACAACGGCATTTTCTTCGACGAGTCGCCGAATTTCAGGCATGAGGATGAGAAATATTGCTGCGATATTCTGCGCCGCAAAATGAAAATAGGCTTTTGTCAAAGGGGCGAATACCGATATAACCGCGGCAACGAAAACAGCATCGTTTCAACCGTTTTCTCGCCCTATTATATATTTGAAACCTCCATGGCTTTCTACGAGGAGCTGTTTAATTCGTTCGGCGGCAGAGTTCCGCCGTACTTTCAGGGCATAGTTTTCAACGACCTGCGCTGGAAGCTCAAGGAGGACAAGCTTCTGCCCTATCACTATTCGCCCGAGGAGTTCGCGCGCGCGAATGAGCGCATTGATGCGCTGCTCAAGCGCATGGACGAGGACACCATAATACTGCACCCGTCCGTCAATGAATATCATATCCACTACTGGCTCTCGCGCAAACCGAACTGCCATCCAACAGTAATAGCGGAGGGCGGCAAGCTCAGCATCGCGGCGGACGGAAGAAAGATATTTTCGGCGTCCTCGTTCCCGCTGATGATGAGAAAAATATTTGTCGAAAACGGCAGAGCGAGACTGCTCTCATTCATAAAGTCACCCGTGTTCTCGCATCTCGGGCGCGGCGAGTGGAAAGTAATAGCTTCTATAGACGGCGAAAGGCAGGAGCTTGAAACTTTCACTTCCGTTTTCAGCGCACAGGATTCCGCAGTCAATGTTGTTGATTTCCCGGCGTTCTTCTGCGAATTTCCCGCAGACGGCAGGCACGAGATAAAGTTCTTCGTCAGCTTACGCGGCAAGGAATACCCGACGAATCTTCTCGCCGAGCCGACCGCCGTGTTCAGCCGCAAAATACGCATGTATGTCCGAAACGGCGTGATGTTCACACTCAGCGGCAGGACGCTCGTCAGCAGGAACGTTGACGAAAATGAGAAGTACCGCGCCGAGCGCGAGCAGAGCAAGAATTTCAAAGGCAGCGTCAAAAAGCTGCGCAACGCCGCTATTGAATACCGCAGGGCGCACAAAGTCGAGCTCTACTACGACCTGCACACGGTCGATTTCGACAACGGATATTACCAGTTCAAGAACGACATGAAGCACAGCGACGGCGTTGAACGCTATTATATCTACAGCCGCGAATATAAGAATATCGACGAGCTTTTCACAAAGGAGGAGCAGGCGCATCTCGTGAAGTTCGGCTCGGAGAAGCACAAGCTGCTCTATCTCTCGGCGCAGGTGATATTCACGGCGTTCTACGGCGTGACACCAATTTCGCCGTTCGGCTCGGCGGCGGGCGAAGTACCCTACGCCGATCTGCTCGATTTCAAAACTGTCTATCTACAGCACGGAGTGCTCCACGCCTCCCTGCGCTCGCAGAACTCGGTCGAACGCTGCCGTGCGGATAAAATCGTTATTTCCGCTCCGTTTGAAAAGCAGAACTATATGACTAACTATCACTATCCGGAGGATAATCTCATCCCGACCGGAATGGCGCGATACGACCATATCGACAGAAGCAAAAAGGCAAAGAACAGAATCCTCTTCGCCCCGTCGTGGCGCAAATACCTGACTCAGGAGATAAATTCCTCGAAGTGGGAGCTTATCGACTCGAAGCTCGAAAGCTCCGATTATTTCAGAAATTTTTCGCGCTTTCTTGAGAGCGATGAGCTGCACGAGCTGCTCGAAAGGACGGACACCTATCTCGATGTCAAGCTCCACCCGATAATCGCGGACGCCGAAGGGCTGTTTGATATCAATAGCCCGCGTGTCGTCATGGCGGGCGCGCATGTCGATATCGAGGACTACAGGATGTTCATAACGGACTTCTCGTCCTTCGTGTTCGACTTCGCTTATCTCTGCCGTCCGGTGCTCTATTTTGTGCCGGACTACGACCAATTCAAGGCGGGCATGAACCACTACCGCGAGCTTGATCTCCCGTTTGAAAAAGCCTTCGGTCCGCTCGTCCTCGACCCCGAAAACGCGGTGGAGGAAATAAAGAGAGCTGCGGGAAACGGCTTCGAGCCAGAGAAAATATATGCCGAGCGCATGAAAAATTTTTACTACCCTATTGAAAATTGCGCCGAGGCTCTTTATGACGAAGTGAATTCATGGAATCTCAAGTGAACCTTGACTGGAATTAGACGGCGATACGAAACGGCATAAAGAGAATAAATTAAAGGTCATATTTCACATTATCAACCGTGTGAAATATGACCTTTGTTTTTTTGTTTTTCGGTCTGTGCCGAATATCGAACGCTTATTTTATATAACCGATAATAAAATGCGAGCTCTTCTTGACAAAGTCATCAAGGCCGGACAGCTCGCACGAGCCGGGTCAGCTATTGTGTCCCACATTCCTTCGATAAGCGAAATAAGCCCCGCCTGCTTGGTGTTCAGCCCTCGACATAGGTCAGATACTGATGATGATACATGCTGATAGGATAGCCCGCTCTGCCGAGCCTGATGTTTCCCGAGGTATAGCCCACGGCAGGCTTGAGGTTGTCTTTTATATCGCCCTCAATCCCCGCAATGACCTTGAACCGTTCGTAAAAAGTCCTTCTGTCTTTTTTCATTGTCTCTCCCCTCTCGTTCATATAAGGGAACCGCGATATAACAACAGCCACAGCTGAAAGTTACTTGAAAAGCTTCGTGTGCCTGAGTGCCGAATACAGCGGCAGTCCGAGCGCAAGGCAGACCGCGAGCTCGCCCGCTCCGACCTCCAGAGCGGATATTGCAAATGCTGTGAGCTTGCCGCCCTCGACAGGGGTCAGCGCCACTATCTCAAGTCCGACTATGACGGCATTAAAAAGCACCGGCATGAGCGACGAGAGCACCGGAAATTTTTTTATTCTCACATTCCTGAACATACGCCCGGTTACTGCGCCGAGCAAGGTCGCCGCCGAGCCGAAGATCACATCCCATATACCCATCGGACTCGAAATATTGCCTATGATGCAGCCCACCGTCAATCCCGGTATCGCAGCCGGGGTGAGAGTCGAGAGCACGGTCAGTGCCTCGGAGAGCCTGAACTGCACCGGACCGTAAGCGAGTGAGAACGCGGCGCTCAGATATGTCGCCGCCGCGTAGAGCGCGGCAATGACCGCGCTCTCCGTCAGGAATCGGACGGAAATTTTTTTGTTTTTCATTTTTCTGCTCCTTTTTGCTGCCATGCAGCGCCTTTAGTTTTGTTCGGCATCGGGCACAATGCCTGTCGGGAAGGTCTCGAACCGACAAATTGTTTATATCAAAGATATTCGGCGAGGTCTTTCATGCCGTCAACCGCGACGCTCGCTTTAATATCCGAGTTTTCGTATTCCTCTCTCGCAGTCACGCCGCTGAACACGAGTGCGCTCGGTATGCCGTGATTTGCGCCTATCGCGATATCCGTCGCCAGACGGTCGCCTATAAAGGCTATCTCGTCACGCGAGCAGGAGAGCATATGGGTTATATAATCGACAGTTGCTGTCATGGGCTTGCCCATAACAAGCGGGCGTTTGCCGGTCGAAGCGGCGAACAGCTCAATCATCGAGCCCGTGTCGGGCATGAAGCCGTCCGCAGTCGGGCAGTTGAGATCGGGGTGGGTCGCTATATACTCCGCGCCGTTTGCGATATACTTCGCCGCGTCCCAAAGCTTCTGATAAGTCAGCGTGGTATCAAAGCCGAGCACGACTATATCGGGGTCTTTTTCGACAAGCTCGATACCCGCCGCCTCGAAATCGCCGGTCAGCCGCTCGTTTCCAAGGAGATATACTCTCTTGCCGGAGCGGTAACGCTTGAGGAAATCTATAGTTACATGGGACGAGATTATGACGCGCTTTTCGTCAACAGGGAAGCCCATCCTCGAGAGCTTATCTCTGCACGAGCCGACATTGTTCGATGAATTGTTAGTGAAGAAATAAAAGTCCCTCCCGCTCTCGCGAACCTTTTTCAAAAATCCGTCCGCGCCGGGGATGATATTTCCGTCAAGATAGAAGGTTCCGTCCATATCGACGATGAAATATTTTGTCTTTTTAAAAATGCTTTTTTCTGCCAAGGTTTCCACACGCTTTCTCTCAAAGTCCCGTTTTCACGAGATAACATTATATCATAGCGTATCGGGGTTTTACAATACATCTTTTCCGTCTGCCACTCCGTTTTACGACACAACATAAGGATGTGTGGCTTTTATTTATATAAAAATAAGACTTTTCTTTAAAAAATCGGAAAAATTTTTATATTTTCTATAGACTTTTTTCCTCAGATATTTTAAAATTATTATTGTATAATACATCGGTTTTCAGCCGATGGGACGGAGGACAAAGATATGCCAAACCAAAATCTCGAATTTGGAAACAGACTCAAGACCTTCAGGACTCTCAACGGTCTGACCCAGGGAGAAGTTGCGGAGGTCCTCGGACTCGACCGTTCGACCTACACCTATTATGAAAAGGGTCGCGTGCCGAATCTCGACACACTCAACAAAATCTCGAAGCTTTTCAACGTATCCGTTGCCGAGCTTATCGGCGAACGCGACGACGGCGCGCTTGACATCATCAAGAACGCGAGCAGAGAGCTGCATGTCGAGAGTATTTTCCTGAGACCCGAGGAAAAGCAGCTGATACTCAACATCCGCCTTTGCTCCCCTGCGGAGAGGCAGAAGATCTTTGACAAGGTCAACCTCTATATCGAAAGAAAATCCAGATAAGGACATCGGATGAACAATTTCAAGCTCGAAAGCCTCGGCTCGGGGATAACTGCGGTCATCTCTAAGGAACACGGCTTCGGAACCGACGCTCTGCTGCTTGCCGACTTTGCGGCGGTGAAGGGCTCCGACCGTTGCTGCGATATGGGCAGCGGATGCGGAATAATTCCTCTGCTGTGGCTCAAAAAGAATATGAGCAAACCCGTTGCCGCCATTGAAATAAGCGGACAGGGCTGCGAACAGATGAGCGCGGCTGCCGAGATAAATTCTCTCGACGGCCGCCTTGAGGTGTACAACAAAGACCTGCGAAATGTGCGCGAATTTCTCCCTGCGGGGGAGTTTGACGTTGTGTCGATGAATCCGCCGTATAAGGCGGAGGGCGCGGGAATAGTCAGTGCGGATGAGACGGCGGCGCGGGCGCGGCACGGGCTGTGCTGCTCGCTCGACGACATGTGCAATGCAGCCGCATGGCTTTTGAAATTCGGCGGCAGGCTCTGCGTGTGCCTGCGACCGGAGCGGCTCTGCGAGCTGATGTGCAAAATGAGCGACGCGGGAATTGAGCCGAAAAGGCTGAAAACCGTTTCCAAGCGCGACGGATGCGCTCCGTGGCTCGTTCTCGTCGAGGGAAGACGCGGCGGGAAGCCGGGCATGACGGTCGAACCCCAGCTCAATATATATGACGGAGAAAATTATTCCGAATATATGAAAACGCTCTGCTCGGACTACGAGCGCGAGCGCGAAAACAACGACCCCGAAAGGAACAGAACCGAGAAATGAGCGCTGTACTTTATGTTGTCGGCACACCGATAGGCAATCTGGGGGATCTCTCTCCCCGCGCAGTTGAGGCGCTTGAAGGCTGTGACTTCATCGCCGCGGAGGACACGCGGGTGACGCTGAAGCTCCTCAATTCCTTCGGGATAAAGAAGCCGATGATAAGCTATCACGAGCACAACAGATTCGAGATGAGTCCGCGAATAGTCGCAAGGCTGATGAACGGCGAGAGCTGCGTGCTCGTCACGGACGCAGGTATGCCCGCGATATCCGACCCGGGCGAGGATCTGGTGCGCATGTGCCACGAGCACGGGATAAGGGTCGAATCCGTGCCCGGACCGACCGCCTTCGCAACGGCGATGGCAATATCGGGTATGCCCTCCGGAAGATTCACCTTCGAGGGCTTTCTGAGCGTCAACAGGGCGAGCCGCACCGAGCATATACAGAGCATAGTCAAAGAGCCGCGCACAATGATATTCTACGAAGCTCCGCACAAGATTGGCGCGACGCTCCGCGACCTTGCCGCCGCGCTGGGCGACAGGGAGATAGCGATAGTCCGCGAGATAACGAAGATTCACGAGGAGGTTATCCGCACTACGCTCTGCGCCGCCGCCGAGAAATATGAAAACGGCGGGCTAAAGGGCGAGATAGTGCTCATAATCGCGGGCGCGAAGCCCGAAGAGAAAGAGCGGATAACCGTTGAACAGGCGGTCGAAGAGGCGAAAAAATTTATATCCGAAGGCGACTCCGCCTCGGAGGCCGCAAAGAAGGCGGCGAAGCTCAGCGGACACAAGAAAGGCGACATATATAAGCTTTTGCAGGGAGAGAGGGACAATGGCTGAAGCACTCAGGCAATACTGGTATCTTGGAATCGCGCTGATAATTACCGTTATCCTTACTCTTTGGGTAATTAAAAAAGCTGCGCAGGCATCGGGCAGGGCGCACGCCGAGCGCGAGGCGCAGATAAAAAAGCTCGAATACGAATCGGGCGTGCTCAAGGAGTTCTCCTCACTCAACGAAGAAAAACTCCGCAATGCCGACAGCAAGCGTGCTTTCGACGGCGTGGCGATGAACATACAGCGATATCTCGAAAAGCAGAGCAACATGAACGCGGCGTTCTCCGCGCTCTCCGACAGTCAGAAGAAAATATACGCGCTCTACTATCTCGCTGACGATTCGCAGAAAGGGCTCAGCGAATTTTTCAAGTGCAACTCCGCTCCCCTGACCCCCGCGGCGCGTGAGGCGGTCGATTCGCTGTTTCCGGCGGACGCCGCAAGGGCGTTCGGCAGCGAGTACCGCGCATATGACCCCGACGACGAAGATGCCTCGCTCATCCCCGCAGAGATAGAGAAAAACGACGCCGAATATGCACGGGCGATGCAGGATTTTGACCTGTACGGGGCGGCGGTCGAAATGATAATTGAAAATCTTCGGGATTTTTGCTGATTTGCGACTTATTTTTTCGCACATATAAAGTATAATAAGCTTGTAAGCTCCGCAATGCGGACAAATTATTACCATAGGAGGAATCAGCATGGAATTCAAAGGCAGCAAAACTCAGGCAAATCTCATGGCGGCTTTCGCCGGAGAATCACAGGCAAGGAACAAATACACCTACTATGCTTCAAAGGCGAAGAAGGACGGCTATGAGCAGATAGCCGCTATCTTCACCGAGACCGCAGACAACGAGAAAGAACACGCAAAGATGTGGTTCAAGGAGCTGCATGACGGCGCAGTGCCCTCAACGATGGACAATCTGCGCGACGCGGCGGCGGGCGAGAACTACGAGTGGACGGAGATGTACAGGGAATTCGCCGAGGTCGCCCGCGAGGAGGGCTTTGAGCGCATCGCCGTGCTCTTCGAGAGAGTCGCTCGGATCGAGAAGGAGCACGAGGAGCGCTACAACGCACTGCTCAAGAATCTCGAAGATGGCATCGTTTTCGAGCGCAGCGAAGAGGTCGTGTGGGTCTGCCGCAACTGCGGACACATCCATGTCGGCAAAACCGCTCCCGAAGTATGTCCCACCTGCGCACACCCGCAGTCATACTTTGAAATCAAGAAGACAAACTATTGATAATCCAAAGGGCTCTGTCCGCTCTCATGCGGGCAGAGTTTTTTTGTCCGTTCGGAGCAGTCAAGGGTAATAATACAAAAAATATATACTTTATTTGGTCATTTTTTACAAAAAATTTGCTTCAAATACTGTAGCCATTTGAATAAAGTAGTCAAAAACCGCTTGAAAAAATCTGTAATCGAGTGTATAATTTATTTAATAATACATCTTTTGAGGAAAGTGAGAATCTTAAATGCTTAATGAGAATATCCCGATGTACCTTTTTCATCAGGGTACAAACGCAAAAGCATATGAGTATCTCGGCTCACACCGCGACGAAGAGGATGAAAATTTCACATTTTTCCGCGTATGGGCTCCGCATGCCGTCGCCGTTTTCGTCGCCTGCGACAAAAACAACTGGACGGGAGAGGGCTTTGAGCTCAAGCGCATAAACGGACAGGGTCTCTGGGAGGGACGCTTTGAGGGCTTCATGGATTTCGACGCCTACAAGTATCTCATCATCGCGCAGGACGGGCGCAAGCTTATGAAATGCGACCCCTATGCCTTCCACGCCGAGACGCGCCCCGGAACCGCCTCGAAAATATACGAGCTCGGCTCGTTTGAGTGGACGGACGGCGCATGGATGAAAAAACGCCGCAGGAAGAATATATACGCCTCCCCGATGAATATATATGAGCTGCACGTCGGTTCGTGGCAGCGATATGCCGACGGCAACACGCTCTCCTACCGTGAACTCGCGGACAGGCTCGTGCCCTATGTTGCCGACATGGGCTACACGCATGTTGAGCTGCTGCCGATAATGGAGCATCCGTTCGACGGCTCGTGGGGATATCAGGTCACCGGATACTTCGCGCCGACCTCGCGTTACGGCACTCCGGACGACTTTATGTATTTTGTTAATAAATGCCACGAAAGCGGCATAGGAGTTATATTGGACTGGGTTCCGGCGCACTTTCCGAAGGACTCGTTCGGTCTCTACGAATTTGACGGAGAGGCATGCTACGAATACGCCGACCCGAACAAGGGCGAGCACAAGCAGTGGGGCACTCGCGTTTTTGACTACGGCAGGACGGAGGTTCAGAGCTTCCTGATGTCGAGCGCGCTGTTTTGGCTCGAGGTCTACCATGCGGACGGGTTGAGGGTCGATGCCGTTGCGTCCATGCTCTATCTCGACTACGGGCGTGAGGACGGCGAATGGAGTCCGAACACCTACGGCGGGCGAGAGAATCTCGAAGCCGTGGCATTTATAAAAAAGCTCAATGAGACTATATTCGGCGAGCACGGCGACATCATGATGATAGCCGAGGAGAGCACCTCCTGGCCGATGGTGTCGAAACCGGTCTATCTCGGCGGTCTCGGCTTCAACTTCAAATGGAATATGGGCTGGATGAACGACTGCCTGCGCTATTTCTCGCTCGACGGTCTGTTCAGAAAGTTCAATCACGACTGCCTGACCTTCTCGTTCTTCTACGCCTTCTCCGAGAATTTTGTGCTTCCTATCTCGCATGACGAGGTGGTTCACGGCAAATGCTCGCTGATAGAAAAAATGCCCGGTACATACGAAGAAAAATTTGCGGGAGTCCGAGCGTTTCTCGCATATATGATGGCACATCCCGGCAAGAAGCTGCTCTTCATGGGGCAGGAGTTCGGTCAGTTCATCGAGTGGAACTACAAGCAGGAGCTTGACTGGCTGCTGCTCGACTACGATATGCACAGAAAGCTCAAGGAGTTTTCACGCACGCTCAACCGCTTCTATAAGCGCAACCCCGCGATGTGGGAGATAGACTACAGCTGGGAGGGCTTCAGCTGGATATCCAGCGACGACAGCGCAAATTCCGTCATCGCCTTCCGCCGCATGGACAAAAAGGGTGACGAGCTGATAGCAGTCTGCAACTTCACCCCCGTCACACGCGAAAGCTACCGCATCGGAGTGCCGGACAAGGGCACTTACCGCATCGTCCTCAACACGGACAGTGCCGAGTTCGGCGGCAGCGGAACAAAGCTGCAGAAAACCTACGCGTCAAAACCCATCCCGATGCACTCGTTCGGGCAGAGCATCTCGCTCACGCTCCCGGGTCTGTCGGTCGTTTATCTGAAAAAACAAGGCAAGAAAGCTGATAACAAGGAGGAATAAACATGGCCAGAAAAACAGAATGTATCGCCATGCTGCTCGCAGGCGGTCAGGGCAGCAGGCTCGGTATTCTGACCAAGAACATGGCAAAGCCCGCCGTTCCCTACGGCGGCAAGTACAGGATAATCGATTTTCCGCTGTCGAACTGCGTCAACTCCGGCATATACACCGTCGGCGTACTCACGCAGTATCAGCCGCTTGAGCTCAACGACTATATCGGCAACGGTCAGCCGTGGGATCTCGACAGGGAGAACGGCGGCGTGCATATCCTATCCCCCTATCAGCAGATAGAGGGCACCGAGTGGTATAAGAATACCGCAAACGCAATATATCAGAACATCAACTTCATCGACCGCTATTCACCCGAATATGTTCTCATCCTCTCCGGCGACCACATCTATAAAATGGACTACTCCAAGATGCTCGCCTATCACAAGGAGAAGAACGCCGACTGCACCATTGCTTCCCTCGAAGTTCCGTGGGAGGAGGCTTCGCGCTTCGGTCTGATGTTCGTCAACGACGACGGCTCGATTGCCGAGTTTGAAGAGAAGCCGAAGCATCCGCGCAGCAACAAGGCCTCCATGGGCGTATACATATTCACCTGGAGCAAGCTGCGCCGCTATCTGCTTGAGGACGAGGCTAATCCCGCCTCCGGCAATGACTTCGGGCACGACCTCATACCCGCGATGCACGAAGCGGGCGAACGCCTTTTCGCCTATCAGTTCGACGGATACTGGAAGGATGTCGGCACGATAGACAGCCTCTGGGAGGCGAACCTCGACCTGCTCAATCCCAAGGTCGATCTCGACCTGAACGACCCGTCGTGGAAGATATATTCCCGCACCCCCACCGCCCCGCCGCACTATGTCTCGCCCGACGCAAGGGTTCAGAACTCCATGGTGACGGAGGGCTGCGAGATTTCCGGCGATGTTGACTTCTCCGTTATCTTCGCCGATGTCACGATAGAAAAGGGCGCGGTCATAAGAGACTCGATAATTATGCCCGGCACGGTCATAAGATCCGGCGCAGTGGTTCAATATGCAATTGTCGCAGAGAACGCCGTGATTGAAGAAAACGCCGTTGTCGGCGAGCGTCCCGAGGCTATGGACGATCTCGAAAAATGGGGCGTCGCCGTTATCGGCAAGGGCGTCACGGTCAAAAAGGGTATGAAAATTGAGCCCAAGGTCATGTATGACGGAGAAAAGGAGGACGTTCGCAAATGAGAGCCAACAATGTTCTCGGCATAATCTATGCCAGCACCTACGACCAGTCGCTTCCCGAGCTTACGAATATGCGCACGATGGGCTCCGTCCCGTTCGGCGGAAGATACAGGCTCATAGATTTCCCGCTTTCAAATATGGTCAACTCCGGCATCTCCAAGGTCGGCGTCATAACCAAGAGCAACTACCGCTCGCTGATGGATCATGTCGGCACGGGCAAGCCGTGGGATCTCTCCCGCAAGCGCGAGGGCATGTTCATACTGCCTCCGTTCAACTCCGCAGAGGACTCCGGCGGGCTGTTTGCAAACAGAATCGATGCGCTCATAGGCTGCACCTCGTTCATATCGAGCTCGACGAATGAATACGTCCTGCTCTGCGACTGCAACACGATATGCAATATCGATCTTAACCTGCTCTTTGACGCTCACGAGCAGAGCGGCGCGGATATCACTGCGGCTTACTGCCAAGGCACCGTTCCCGCGCTGAGCAACACCATGACCTTCGACCTCGACTCCGACGGGCGCATTAAGGAAATCGCAATTTCTTCGACCGGCGGCGAACAGGGCAACTATTCGCTCAATGTGTTCCTGCTCAAGAAGTCACTGCTCGAGAGACTCATCTCCCAGGCGGCAAGTATGCACTACACCGACTTTGAGCGCGATCTCATCCAGGCAAATGTCGGCGTGCTGAAGATTTGCGGCTATAAGGCGGAGGGGTTTGTCGTCACGCTCGACTCCCTCAAGAGCTTCTATGACGCGAATATGGCTCTGCTCGAGCTCGGCAACCGTTCCGAGCTGTTTTGCAGAGAGCGCCCGATCTATACGAAAGTCCGCGACGAGGTTCCGGCAGTCTACGGACTCGGCGCAGATGTCAAAAACAGCCTCGTTGCCGACGGCTGCAAGATAGAGGGCAAGGTTGAAAACAGCATACTCTTCCGCGGCGTCACCATCGGCAAGGACGCGGTCGTCAAAAACTCCATTGTCATGCAGGGCGCGTATGTCGGCTCCGGCGCGACGCTCAACAGCGTTATAATGGATAAGATATCTATAATCAAACCCGACAAATCACTCTGCGGCACCGACACCTTCCCGGTATATGTCGGCAAGGGCATAGTGGTCTGACAGAAAGGGGACTGAAAAATGAAAGTCTTATATGCTGCAAGCGAGGCTCTTCCCTTCATGGCGAGCGGCGGGCTCGGCGACGTTGCCGGCTCTCTGCCCAAGGCACTGCGCAAGCGTCTTGTCGGCTGCCGCGTTGTTATGCCGCTCTACGGCGGAATAAAGCAGGAGCTGCGCGACCAGATGCAGTTCATCACACATATCACCGTCCCCGTCTCATGGCGCAGGCAGTACTGCGGCATCTTCGAGGCGAAGATAGACGGCGTTATCTTCTATTTTATCGACAACGAGTATTATTTCAAGCGCGACGGTATCTACGGTCACTACGACGACGCGGAGCGCTTCGCGTTCTTCTCCCGTGCGGTGCTTGAGATAATCCCGCATATCGACTTCAAGCCCGACATCATTCATACGAATGACTGGCAGACGGCTCTCGTACCGGTCTACTACTCTGCAATGTACGCAAACCGCGAGGGCTACGAGGGCATAAAGAACATATTCACAATCCACAACATCCAGTATCAGGGCGTTTACGGCAAGGAAATACTCGGCGATGTGTTCGGCCTGGGCGAGCAGCACGAGCAGCTTCTCGATTTCGGGGACACGCTCAATCTGATGAAGGGAGCTATCGAATGCGCCGATGTCGTGACCACGGTCAGCCCGACCTACGCAGAGGAGATACTCGACCCATGGTTCAGCCACGGGCTTGACCCAATCCTGCGCGAGCGCCGGTATAAGCTCCACGGTATTCTCAACGGCATAGATACGGATATATATAACCCCGAGACCGACAGGGCGATTGCGAAAAGCTTCTCCGCAAAAAAACCTGACGGCAAAAAAGAGGACAAGGCGGATCTGCAGCGCGAGTTCTCCCTGCCCGTGCGCGACGATGTGCCGATAATCGGCATGGTATCGCGCCTTGTGTCGCACAAGGGTCTCGACCTCGTGAAAGCAGTCCTTGACGAGCTGCTGAGCACGACCGATGTTCAGCTCGTTGTGCTCGGCACGGGCGACTGGGAATACGAAAACTTCTTCCGCGAGATTGAAGCGCGTTACCCGGGAAAAGTCGGGCTGAGAATAGCATTTATACCCGACCTCGCACGCAAGATATATGCGGGATGCGATATGTTCCTCATGCCGTCAAAGAGCGAGCCGTGCGGTCTTTCGCAGATGCTCGCACTCAGATACGGCACTCTCCCGATAGTCCGCGAAACCGGCGGACTCAAGGACAGCATCACCGACTCCGGCGACGGCGAGGGCAACGGCTTCACCTTCAAGAGCTACAACGCCCACGATATGCTCGATGCGATTCACAGAGCACTCGGTGCGTATTCGGATAAAAAATACTGGGCTTCGCTTGTTGAACGCGCACTCGAATGCGACAACAGCTGGGGACGCTCAGCGAGAGAATATATGCGTCTGTATAGAGAAACCATAGGCAAGTAACAAAAATTCAAGCGGAGAACCGCAGTGACCGCCGAAACGACGGGGCACCGTCGGTTCTCCTTTTTTCGGTGAAAAGAAATGGTTATAAAGTCAAATATGATAGACCGTCAGCTGCGCCCGATCGGCGAGGTTATCCGCTTCGTCTGGCCGAGCTTCAACGAGCGGAAGTTCAGGGTGTGCAACTTCATTCTCAAAAATTTCGGGCGCGGCGCGGATGTCACCCCATGGAGAATAAGGTGTGAGCAGATAAAGATTCCCCGCGCAGACGGGAGCGAGCTGCGCCTCTGCGTATATTCGCCGCGCAAGCTCTGCGGCGAGATGCCGGGGCTTCTCTGGGTTCACGGCGGCGGCTACGCGATAGGTATTCCCGAACAGGATCACGGATTCGTGCGCTCGTTTGTCGGCACGACAGGCTGCGTTATGGTCGTGCCGGACTACAAAAAATCAATCTATGCGCCCTTCCCCGCCGCGCTTGAGGACTGCTATCTCGCCCTGCTCTGGCTCAAGGAGAACGGACAAAAATACGGGATGCGGCGGGACAAGATATTTGTCGGCGGCAACAGCGCGGGCGGCGGAATGACCGCGGCACTCACGCTCTACGCCCGCGACAAGGGTGAAGTCAATATTGCATTTCAGATGCCGCTCTATCCGATGCTCGACGACCGACCGACCGAGACTTCAAAAAACAATGACGCGCCCGTCTGGAATACAAAGTCGAACATAGCCGCGTGGAAGCTGTATCTCGGTGACGACTACGGCACGGACAGAGTTTCAAAATACGCCGCACCTGCGCGGGAGACCGATTTTTCCGGTCTGCCGCCGACGCGGACCTTCATCGGCAGCATAGACCCGTTCCTTGCGGAGACGCAGAGCTATGTCGATTCGCTCCGAGCGGCGGGCATCCCCGTTATGTTCAAAATACTCGAGGGCGGATTTCACAGCTTTGATATGTACTATTTTGCGGACATTGCGAAAGAGGCGAACAAATTCATACGCGACGGCTTCAAATTCGCGGCGGAGAACTACTCCGCGCCTCAGCCGGAGGATATATAAAAAGCAGGGACAGCGTGTCGATAAAACCGTTTTTGATTGTTTCGCAAAAAGCAAAGCCTCCCTTGTGTAAAGGGAGGTGGCGCGAAGTGCCGGAGGGATTGTTCCGAATAAGGAAAATTTTTTCAAAAATGCTGAGTATTTTGAACTTTCATTACAACAACCCCTCAGTCACGGCTTAGCCGTGACAGCTCCCCTTACACAGGGGAGCCTTGAGTCCGTTCAATGACAGACTTTTCGACAGAATAAACCGTGGACAGCGGCATATGCCGCTGTCCACGGTTTTTCATGTTCGGTCATCTGTTCCAAAGGGCTTTAAAGTCATCCTCGCTGTAGCCGCGCAGGATATAGTAATGCTCCGTTTTGTCTCCGTTTTGCACCTGAACTCCGGGCGCGCCCTTGAGCGTTATACGCTCCTCCCGCCCGTCGGAGTATTCGACGGTGAACGTAAAGCTCCAGCCCTTCCAGGCGGAATATTTGAAGAAGCTTTTATAAAGAGTTATGCTGCCGAGCTTCTCCGCAAATTGGCGGCACTGGCTGTCGGTGAGCACGATTTCATCCGGCGGCGCTTGCGTCACTGCGGATTTCGCGGTGATTTTTGCAACATTTTCGGCGTCGAGGCTTACCGTGTGTATGCGGGAAACAAACACGACGGAAACGGCGACAAGGATAAGAACCACCGCTGCAATTATTATTTTTCTCTTGTTCTTCATCTCCAATCCTCCTTATTCAGTTGTCTGCTGTGTTGTGTGTTGTCTTTACCTCGTTTTATTCATTTGTCAAAAGAAAAACCGTTCCAACAGTATTATACACAAAAAAGTCATTATTTGTCATCTATTATCAAGAAAAAACAACGCCGCAGTGGAAAACCTCTGCGGCGTTGAAATTAACTTTTGATCTCTTCAGGCTCAGATCAGACGAGCTCGATGATGCACATCTCAGCTGCGTCTCCTCTGCGGGGACCTGTTTTGATTATGCGGGTATAACCGCCGTTAACGTCCTTATATTTGGGGGCGATATCCTCAAAGAGCTTCTTTGCAACATCTTCTTTGGTGATGTATGCCATGACTTTGCGCTTCGAGTGAAGTGAGTTGTCCTTAGCTATGGTGATCATTTTCTCGGCCATAGCGCGAACTTCCTTAGCCCTTGTAACGGTGGTCTCGATCCTGCCGTTCTCGAAGAGATATGTGACCATACCTCTGAGCATAGAAATACGGTGATCCGTAGTTCTGCCAAGTTTTCTGGTTCCGGGCATTTAATTCACACTCCTTTACCGTAGTGAGTCTTATTCCTCTTCCTTGCTGAGGTTCAGGCCCATGGATTTGAGCTTTGCGATAACCTCATCAAGGGATTTTCTTCCGAGGTTGCGGACCTTCATCATGTCCTCCTCGGTCTTGTTGATCAAATCTTCAACAGTGTTAATGCCGGCTCTCTTCAAGCAATTGAAGGAACGCACAGACAGGTCAAGCTCCTCAATAGTCATCTCGAGGACTTTCTCCTTGGCATTGTCGCTCTTGACAACCATAATCTCTGTATCGTACGCCTCATCGGAGAGGTCGCCGAAGAGAGAGAGATGCTCGTTGAGGATCTTGGCTCCAAGGGAAACGGCTTCCATCGCGTGGATGGTGCCGTCGGTCCACACCTCAAGCGTGAGCTTGTCGAGGTCGGTAACATGACCTACGCGGGTGTTTTCGACTGTGTAGTTGACCTTTAACACGGGTGAATAGATCGAGTCAATGGCGATAACGCCTATAGTGGGCGGGAACTTCTCCTTATTGCGCTCGGCAGAATAATAGCCTCTGCCCTTGTCGCAGACGAGCTCCATGTGGACGTTCGCGCTGCTGTCAAGAGACGCAATATGAAGATCCGGGTTGAGAATCTCAACCTCAGAATCCGTCTGAATGCTGCCTGCGGTGATCTCGCACTCGCCTGAAGCGTCTATATAGACGGTCTTCGGACCATCGCCGTGGATCTTGAGTATGACATCCTTGAGGTTGAGGACGATCTCCGTAACATCTTCCTTGACGCCGGGAATCGTTGAAAACTCGTGCAGGATACCATCGATCTTAACGGAGATTATAGCATAGCCCGGAAGTGAAGAGAGCAGGACGCGGCGCAGGGAGTTACCGAGGGTCGTTCCGTAACCTCTCTCAAGGGGTTCTACGATAAACTTGCCGTAGGTTCCATCGGGCGTAATGCCTTCTGTTTCGATCTTGGGCTTCTCGATTCCGATCATTCAAAACCCTCCTTTTTATAAAACGCGGCAAGGCCGCTGAAAGAGTATTGCTCAAAAACAAGCCGTTTAAGCGGCATTATTTCGAGTACAACTCGACGATAAGATGCTCTTCGACGGGAACCATGATCTGGTCTCTCTCGGGAAGGGCGACGACCTTAGCGGTGAGATTATCGGCGTCAGCCTCGAGCCATGCGGGCACGGGACGGGCGGAATTGGTCTCAAGAACAGCCTTGATCTTGTCGCTCTCTCTGCTCTTCTCCTTAATCGAAACAACATCGCCGGCCTTAAGAAGGTATGACGGAATGTCAACTTTCTTGCCGTTTACTTTATAATGACCGTGAACAACGAGCTGTCTTGCTTCGGCTCTGGAGTTAGCCCAGCCGAGAAGATAAACTACATTGTCAAGTCTGCTCTCGCAGATACGAAGAAGGTTTTCACCGGTGACACCCTTCTTGCGCTCAGCCATGAGGAAATACTTGTGGAACTGGCCTTCCTGAATACCGTAGTAACGCTTAGCCTGCTGCTTTGCTCTGAGCTGCAAACCGTATTCAGAGGTCTTCTTGCGGCTCTGACCGTGCTGACCGGGGGCATAGGAACGACGCTCAAAAGCGCACTTGTTGCTGTAGCAGCGCTCACCCTTGAGGTAGAGCTTCTTGCCCTCGCGGCGGCACATCTTGCAGACCGCACCTGTATATCTTGCCATGTGTTACACCTCCTAAAATATTGGTTACACGCGCCTTCTCTTGGGCGGGCGGCAGCCGTTGTGGGGAATGGGAGTCGTGTCCTTTATCAGGGTGACTTCAAGACCCGCCGTCTGCAGCGCTCTTATAGCGGCTTCTCTGCCGGCTCCGGGGCCCTTAACATAAACCTCAACCGTCTTCATACCGTGCTCCATAGCAGCCTTGGCAGCTGTCTCTGCAGCAGTCTGAGCAGCAAAGGGAGTAGATTTTCTTGAGCCTCTGAAGCCCATTTCGCCGGCACTTGCCCAGGAAACAGCGTTGCCCTGAGTGTCGGTTATAGTGACGATGGTGTTGTTAAAGGTGGATTGGATATGGACTGCACCGCGCTCAATATTCTTGCGCTCCTTGCGCTTACGGGTGCCTGTTGCTTTTTTGCCGGAAACTTTGGTAGCCATATTATCCCTCCTTGATTACTTCTTCTTGTTAGCAATAGTCTTCTTCGGACCCTTGCGTGTACGGGCATTGGTCTTGGAACGCTGACCTCTGACCGGCAGACCCTTGCGGTGGCGGACACCGCGATAGCAGCCGATCTCGACAAGTCTCTTGATATCGAAAGCGGTCTCACGGCGAAGGTCACCCTCGACCTTGCAGTGATGATCTATATACTCACGAAGCTTGGAGACATCATCCTCGGACAGATCCTTGACTCTTATGTCGGGATTAACTCCTGTTGCGGCGATAATATCGCTTGCGGTTTTGCGACCGATACCGTAGATGTAGGTCAGAGCGATCTCGACTCTTTTCTCTCTAGGCAGGTCAACACCTGAAATACGCGCCATTTGTCAGTTGCACCTCCATTGAATGGTTTGCGTCATTAGCCCTGACGCTGCTTGTGCTTGGGATTTTCACAGATGACCATTACTTTTCCCTTGCGCTTGATGATCTTACACTTTTCACACATTTTTTTGACAGAAGGTCTGACTTTCATTAGAATACCCTCCTTATTACTTGGAACGCCATGTTATGCGGCCCTTTGTCAGGTCGTATGGCGACATTTCGACCGTGACCTTATCTCCCGGAAGAATTCGGATGTAGTTCATCCTGAGCTTGCCGGAGATATGAGCCAATATCTGGTGGCCGTTTTCCAACTCGACCGTGAAAGTCGCGTTGGGCAGAGCCTCTACTACCGTACCTTCAATCTCGATCATATCCTGCTTTGACATATACTGACCTCCCTACAATGATGCAGTCTCATCCTCAAGCCTTCTGAGCGCGCGGCGCAGGCGGCTGTCAAACGCCATCTCCTCCTGCGTCAGACGCAGCGGCGTCGGCTCGACGTGCTTAGGATTTTTGATTTTGGGTCTGAGGAGCCTGCGCTCCTTACCGTCGCAGACCTCGACGCCGTGCTGCGTGACAGCGGTGACTGCAAGCAGTCTGCCCTTGTCGCGTCCGGCCGTGGATCTTACGACGCAGCCTCGTTGAAAGCTCATCATCAATCCTCCGCTTAAAGCTGAGTCATTATCTTCGGTCCGTCCGCCGTGATGGCGACGGTGTGTTCGAAATGAGCTGAGAGTTTGCCGTCTTTGGTTCTGACAGTCCATCCGTCGGGTTGAGTACGGATAGCCGCAGAGCCCTGATTTATCATCGGTTCGATGGCAATAGTCATGCCGGGCAGCAGGCGAACGCCTCTTCCTGGCGTGCCGAAATTCGGTACGCTGGGATCCTCATGGAGATTTGCACCCACGCCGTGCCCCGTATATTCGCGAACGACGGAGAAGCCGCGCTCCTCGCAGTAGCTCGCAATGGCGAAGCCTATATCGCCGAGTCTGCCGCCTGCGACGGCCTTTTTGATGCCCTCATAGAGGCTCTCTCTGGTCACGTCGCACAGCCGCTTCGCCTCGGGGGAAATGTCCCCGCAGGCGAAAGTGGCAGCATTGTCGCCGGTATAGCCGTTTATCGAAGCGCCGAGGTCAATGCTGACTATATCGCCGCTTTTGATAACACGTCTGTGGCTGGGTATTCCGTGAATGATCTCATCGTTTATGGAAATGCATGCCGTAGCGGGGAACCCGTTGTAGTTAAGGAACGTAGGCGTGGCCCCTGCTTTAAGAATATATTCGTGTGCGATCTTATCGATCTGAGCGGTGGTAACGCCCGGCTCGACAGCCTCGCCCGCCACTTTTAATGCTCCTGCAGATATTCTGCAAGCCTCTCTCATCAGCGAGAGCTCGTGACTTGTTTTGAGCACTATCATGCTTATCCTCCGTTTTTGCCGTCAGTTGCGGCAGGGCTTAATCAAGGAAGCCCTTGTAGTGACGCATCATCATCTGGCTCTCGAGCTGCTTGACAGTTTCAAGAGCAACACCGACAAGGATTATTATCGACGTACCGCCGAGCGAAACGTTCATACCGTCAGCATACGCAGTTGTCTTTGTAAGAATCAGCGTTGTAAGCTGCGAGAACAGGATCGGGAAGATAGCGACGACGCTCAGAAGAAGTGCTCCGAGAAGTGTGATTCTCGAAATTATCCTTGCAATGTAATCCGATGTGGGTCTGCCGGTACGGATACCGGGAATCATACCGCCGTTCTTGGCAATGTTCTGCGACATCTCAATAGGATTGTACTGGATGCTCGAATAGAAATAGGCGAAAGCGATTATCAGTATGAAGTAGATAATGCCGTAAGCCCAGTGAGTCGAGGAGAACACACCGAAGAAACCGGTCCAGAACTTGCTGTCTTCAAGCTTTGCAGACGGAATGAACATCTGGATGGTGGGCGGGATGGAAAGAATGGAGCCAGCGAAGATGATGGGCATAACACCGGACATATTGACCTTTATCGGAATATGGGTGTTCTGACCGCCGTACATCTTGCGTCCGACAACGCGCTTGGCGTACTGGACGGGAATGCGTCTCTCCGCATTGTCCATCCACACGATGAATGCGACCATCAGAATAAGGATGACGCAGACAAAGGGTGAAAGGAAATAGTAGACGCCGCCTCTTGACCAGTAACCGCCGGACTCGGCGCTGCCGAAGAGCTGGGTGATCAGGGCGGGGATTCTCGAGACGATACCTGCGAAAAGGATTATCGAGATACCGTTGCCGATGCCCTTGTCGTTTATCTGCTCACCGAGCCACATGATAAGCGCGGTACCTGCCGTAAAGCAGAGGATGATGACGATAGCCTGGAAGACCATTGCAAAGCCGGTGTAGGCGTTGCCGTCAGCATCCGTTGAAAGATAACCGGCGCTTCTGATATAGAAGTAATATGCTACGCTCTGGATAATACCGAGAAGAACGGTGACATATCTTGTGATGGATGCGATCTTCTTCTGCCCGTCCTCCTCTTTTGCCATTCTCTCCAGGGGGGGAATAGCGACGCAGAGGAGCTGCATGATGATCGACGAGTTGATGTACGGGGTGATCGACAGAGCGAACAGAGTACCGTAGTTAAACGCATCACCGGTCATCATGATGAGGTAGTTCAGGAAGGTGCTGCCATCCTGAACGAGATTGCCGCCCTCAATGAGAATGTTTGTGAACGGAACCGGAATAGCGGAGCCGACTCTGAAGATAAGAACAATCAGAGCGGTGAAGAGGATCTTCTTTCTGAGCTCCGGAATTTTCCATGCGTTGGCAAAAGTCTTGAACATTTTCAGATTACCTCTGCCTTTCCGCCCGCAGCCTCAATCTTAGCTTTGGCGGAAGCAGAAAAAGCATTAGCCTGAACTGTTAGCTTCTTCGTAAGTTCGCCCTGTCCTAAGACTTTGACTCCGTCGAGGGTCTTCTTGACAAGGCCGGACTCGACGAGGGCTTCTATAGTTACGGTAGCGCCGTCGTCGAACTTGTCGTTGATAGCAGCTACGTTAACAGTTGCGATCTCTTTCGCAAAAATGTTGACAAAACCTCTTTTGGGGATTCTTCTCTGAAGGGGCATCTGACCGCCTTCAAAACCGATGTGCGCGTTGCTTCCGCTTCTTGCCTTCTGACCCTTATGGCCCTTACCGGCGGTCTTACCCTGACCTGAAGCAGCGCCTCTGCCTATACGCTTACGCTCTTTGACAGAACCGGGTGCAGGTGAAAGCTCATGCAATTTCATCATTCAGCACCTCCTTGCTCGACTTCACTCGTCTCGACAAGGTGAGCAAGCTTTCTGAGCTTGCCGCGGGTGGCAGCGTTGTCAGGCTGAACTGACTCGTCGCCGATCTTGTGAAGACCGAGTGCATAGGCGGTGGCAATCTGAGGTTTAGTACTTCCGATAAGGCTCTTGACGAGCTTTACGTTAATATCTGCCATTGTTGTCCACCCTCCTTAACCTAAAATTTCTTTTTCCGACTTGCCTCTTATAGCCGCAACTTCATCGACGTTGCGAAGCTGTGCAAGACCGTCAAGTGTTGCTCTGACGACGTTACAGGGGTTGTTGGATCTGAGAGCCTTAGCACGGATGTCCTTGATGCCGACAGTCTCAACGACTGCACGGACAGGACCGCCGGCGATAACGCCGGTACCGGGTGCTGCGGGCTTGAGCAGGACGACGCCTGCGCCGAACTTACCTATAACCTCGTGGGGAATGGTTGTTCCCTTAAGTGAAACCTTCATCAGGTTCTTCTTCGCATCTTCGATACCCTTGCGGATGGCGTCCGGAACTTCGCCGGACTTGCCGAGACCGAAGCCGACGATTCCGTTGCCGTCACCGACGACTACGAGAGCGGCGAACTTGAATATACGGCCGCCCTTAACGGTTTTCGATACGCGGTTGATAGTGACAACTCTTTCAGTGAGTTCATATGCCGATGCATCAATCTTAGCCAAAAGTATCCTCCCTTTCCTTAGAAGTTGAGGCCGCCCTCACGGGCGCCTTCGGCCAGTTCCTGAACACGGCCGTGATAAACGTAGCCGCCGCGGTCGAAAACAACATCGGTTATTCCCTTTTCGGCTGCTCTCTTTGCCAGTGTGACGCCCACCTTGCGGGCTGCGGATTTATTTCCGCCGTAATCCTCAAAATCCTTCTCAACAGTAGAGGCTGAAACAAGGGTCTTGCCTGAAACATCGTCTATGATCTGAGCATAGATGTGCTGCAGGGAGCGGAATACATTAAGGCGGGGGCATTCTGCAGTTCCGGAGATCTTAGCACGCACTCTGGTGTGGCGCTTCTGTCTTGCTTTCTTGCTGTCCGGTCTGTTAACCATAACTTTTCACTCCTTAACCTAAACTTACTTGCCGCCCTTGCCGGCCTTGCCTTCCTTGCGGCGGATATGCTCATCAGCATACTTGATGCCCTTGCCCTTGTACGGCTCGGGGGGACGCTTTTCGCGAACTTCCGCTGCAAACTGGCCGACCTTCTGCTTGTCGGGACCGGAGATAACGATTTTATTGGGCGCGGGAACCTCGATGGTGATACCGTCGATCTCAGCCACTCTGACCTGATGCGAGAAGCCGATATTGAGGACAAGCTCCTTGCCCTCCTTAGCGGCACGGTAACCTACGCCGTTGATTTCAAGCTCCTTCTTGTAGCCCTCGCTGACGCCGGTCACCATGTTGGCGACGAGTGTGCGGGTAAGACCGTGAAGGGACTTGTTGAGCTTGGTGTCGTCGGGGCGCTTGACATGAACGGTCGCGCCTTCGACCTCGACAGCCATATTGCTGTGCACGGTTCTGGTAAGCTCGCCTTTGGCACCCTTAACGGTGACAGTGCTGCCGTCCACCTGCACAGTAACCCCTGCGGGGATTGCGATGGGTTTGTTTCCTATGCGTGACATTTACAGCACCTCCTTACCAGATAAATGCAAGGACTTCGCCGCCGACATTGGCCTTGCGTGCATCCTTGTCCGTCATAATGCCCTTGCTTGTCGAGAGGATAGCGATGCCGAGACCCTTCATGACTCTGGGCATATCCTCGCAGTTGGTATATATACGCAGACCGGGCTTTGAAACTCTGCGCAGACCGGTTATAACCTGTGACTTGTTGGGGCCGTACTTGAGAGCGATCTCGATGACGCCCTGCTTGCCGTCGTCCTCAACCTTGAATCCCTTGATGTAACCCTCATCAAGAAGAATTTGAGCAATCGCCTTCTTCATATTGGATGCGGGAATCTTCACCGTATCATGCTTTGCGGAATTCGCATTGCGGATTCTTGTGAGCATATCGGCGATGGAATCAGTAATTTGCATACTGTTGAACCTCCTTTTGCAATTGCTCTTTTACCAGCTGGCCTTCTTGACGCCGGGAATCTGACCGGCATGAGCCAGCTCTCTGAAGCAGATGCGGCATACTCCGTATTTGCGAAGATAGGCGTGCGGTCTGCCGCAGATCTTACATCTGTTGTAAGCCCTTGAAGAATACTTAGCGGGTCTTGCCTGCTTAACCTTCATGGATGTTTTGGCCACCGTAATTCCTCCTTATTTTGCGAACGGAGCGCCCATGAGAGTGAGCAGCTCGCGTGCCTCTTCATCAGTATTAGCTGTCGTGACAAAGCAAATATCCATGCCTCTGACCTTGTCAATCTTGTCGTACTCGATCTCGGGGAATATCAGCTGTTCCTTGATACCCAGAGAATAGTTGCCTCTGCCGTCGAAAGAGTTCGGGTTGATACCTCTGAAGTCTCTGACGCGGGGAAGAGCGAGATTGAAGAACCTGTCAAGGAACTCATACATTCTGTCTCCCCTGAGGGTAACCTTGGCACCGATAACCATGCCTTCACGGAGCTTGAAGTTAGCGATCGACTTCTTCGCTCTGCACATCACGGGTCTCTGACCGGTGATCTGCATGAGGTCGGAGACGACGGAATCGAGAACCTTGGAGTTCTCTCTCGCCTCGCCGCAAGCGATGTTGACCACAATCTTGTCAAGCTTCGGGATCTGCATGACGCTCTTATACTCGAACTTCTTCATAAGAGCAGGTGCAACTTCGTTTATATAGGTTTCTTTTAACCTTGCTGCCATTGTCATGCTCCTCCCTTATTCGAATTCTGCAAGGCAGTCGCTCTTCTTGCATGTGCGGACTTTCTTGCCTTTTGCGTTGATCTTGCTGCCGGTTCTGGTGGGTCTGCCGCACTTGGGGCAAACGAGCTGAACCTTATCTGCATAAAGGGCGCTTTCAGCCTTGATGAGACCGCCGGCCTCACCCATCTTGCGGGGCTTAACGTGCTTCGTGACGATATTCACGCCCTCGACAATAACCTTACCCTCGGAAGGGCTGACCTGGAGAACCTTGCCTCTCTTGCCGCGGTACTTGCCGTTGATGACGACAACCTCGTCACCGGTCTTAACATGAACCTTATTACTCATCGTTGCACCTCCGCCTTAAAGCACTTCGGGAGCCAGAGAGAGAATCTTAAGATAATCCTTCTCACGCAGCTCTCTCGCTACCGGTCCAAAGATACGAGTGCCTTTGGGATTTTTGTCTTCTTTGATGATAACAGCTGCATTCTCATCGAAGCGAATGTAGGTGCCGTCATCACGGCGAACTCCTTTTGCAGTACGAACTACGACTGCCTTAACGACCTCGCCTTTTTTAACCACGCCGCCGGGTGCTGCTTTTTTAACCGAAGCAACTATGACGTCGCCGATATTGGCATACCTCCTGCCGGAACCTCCGAGAACGCGAATGCACATAATCTCCTTCGCGCCGGTGTTGTCGGCAACCTTGAGGTAACTCTGTTGCTGTATCACAGTGTCTGCCTCCTTACTGTTACCAAAAAATTATTTAGCCTTCTCGATGATCTCAACCACGCGCCATCTCTTGTCCTTGGACATCGGGCGGGTCTCCATGACGAGGACACGGTCGCCGATTCCGCAGGTGTTGTTCTCATCATGAGCCTTGAGCTTGATGGTGCGATTAACGATCTTCTTGTAAAGCGGATGCTTTACCCTATCCTTGATGGAGACGACAACGGTCTTATCCATCTTATCGCTGGTCACAATGCCAACGCGAGTTTTTCTGAGGTTTCTTTCCATAAGTGTTGACCTCCCTTTCATCACGAATTGGCGCCGTGAAGCTCGATGTCGCGCTGAACTGTCTTAATGCGCGCTATGTCCTTCTTTACGGCACTGATTCGCATCGGGTTGTCGAGCTGGTTAACAGCCTGCTGGAAGCGCAGTTTGAAAAGCTCATCCTTTAACTCAAGCAGCTTAGCATCCAGCTCTTTGGCGGAAAGTTTTCTTATTTCACTGGCTTTCATTCCTGTTCACCACCCGTTTCTTCCTTAGTTACAAATTTGCACTTGATGGGGAGCTTGTGAGCAGCAAGACGCATAGCCTCTTCTGCAAGCTCTCTGTCAACGCCGGCAATTTCAAACATGACTCTGCCGGGCTTAACAACGGCAACCCAATACTCGGGAGCACCTTTACCGGAGCCCATGCGGGTCTCGGCGGGCTTCTTGGTTACCGGCTTGTCGGGGAAAATCTTTATCCAGACCTGACCGCCACGCTTGATGTAACGGGTCATTGCGATACGGGCTGCCTCGATCTGGTTAGCGGTGATCCAGGCGGGCTCGAGAGCTACGAGACCAAAATCGCCGTAAGAGACCTTGTTGCCTCTCATGGCCTTACCGGTCATTCTGCCTCTCTGTACCCTGCGGTGCTTAACTCTCTTGGGTAACAGCATTAGCGAGCTCCCCCTTCCTTGCGTGATGATCTTCTTCTGTTATTGCTGCTGCGGTTGTCATGAAGAACCTCACCCTTGTAGATCCAGACCTTGACACCGATACGGCCGTAAGTGGTCTTGGCCTCAGCGAAGCCGTAGTCGATGTCGGCTCTGATGGTCTGCAGCGGGATAGTACCCTCATGATACTGCTCTGTACGTGCTATTTCCGCACCGCCGAGGCGACCGGAAACCTGAGTCTTTATACCTCTTGCGCCAAGTCTCATGGTGCGTCCGATGGACTGCTTGAGAGCACGGCGGAAGGAAACTCTTCTTTCAAGCTGAGAAGCGATGTTCTCAGCGACGAGCTGAGCGTCAAGGTCGGGCTGCTTGATTTCAACGATGTTGAGCGAAACCTCTTTGCCGCCGAGCTTGCTCTCGCAGAGCTTCTTGAGCTTCTCTATCTCAGCGCCGCCCTTGCCTATAACCATGCCGGGCTTTGCGCAGAAAATGTTGATGTTGACTCTCTTGGAATTGCGCTCGATCTCGATCTTGGGCACGCCTGCCGGAGCAAGGAGCTCAAGGAGGAATTCACGCAGCTTGTGATCTTCAACGAGGGTATCGCCGAAATCCTTGGGATCTGCGTACCAGCGTGACTCCCAGTCTTTAATTACACCGATTCTCAGACCGGTGGGATTAATTTTCTGTCCCATTGTTTAACCTCCTCCTCGCTTATTCCGCTTCCTTGAGCACCAGGGTGATGTGCGACGTCTTCTTGTTGATTCTGAACGCTCTGCCCTGAGCTCTCGCTCTTATTCTCTTGAGGGTCGGTCCCTGACCTACAGTGCACTCGCTGATATAGAGATTGGAAGTGTCCATATTCTTGTTCTCAGCGTTCGCTATAGCGGACTTCAAAAGTTTAAGAAGCGGTTCACACGCAGCCTTGGGCGTGTGTTTGAGAATTGCCAGCGCTTTGTCTGCCGGCTGATTGCGGATAAGGTCGAGAACTATCTGAACCTTGCGGGGAGCAATGCGCACATAGTTTGCCTTAGCCACTGCCTGAGGCATTGTATTATCCTGCATTGTTACACACTCCTTTCGACTGATTATTTACCGTTATTTGTTGTCTTGGAACCCGCATGACCCTTGAAAGTTCTGGTCGGTGCGAATTCACCGAGTTTATGTCCAACCATATCCTCTGTTACATACACGGGGACATGCTTGCGTCCGTCATGAACAGCAAAGGTATGACCGACAAATTCGGGAAAGATTGTGGAGCTGCGGCTCCAGGTCTTGAGAACCTGCTTGTTGCCGGACTTGTTCATCTCCACGACTCTCTCGAGCAGTTTAGGCTGCACGAAAGGTCCTTTTTTAACGCTTCTGCCCATTATTTCTGCTCCTTTCTCGACTTACTTGCCGTTGCGGCGCTTCACGATAAGCTTATCGGAGGCCTTCTTGGTGTTTCTCGTCTTATAGCCGAGTGCGGGCTTGCCCCACGGAGTGCAGGGACCGGGTCTGCCGATCGGGCTCTTGCCCTCACCGCCGCCGTGCGGGTGGTCGTTCGGGTTCATGACGGAGCCGCGGACGGTGGGTCTCCAGCCGAGGTGACGGCTGCGGCCTGCCTTACCGATCTTGACATTCTCGTGGTCAACGTTGCCGACCTGACCGACTGTTGCCATGCAGGAGGCGGGAACATTTCTCAGCTCGCCCGAGGGCAGACGAAGAAGGGCATAAAAGCCTTCCTTAGCCATGAGCTGTGCGGAGTTGCCCGCCGCTCTCGCCAGCTGACCGCCTCTGCCGGGATAAAGCTCAACATTGTGAACAAAAGTACCGGTGGGGATGTTGGTCAGGGGAAGTGCGTTGCCGACCTTGATATCGGCATCGGGACCTGCGACAACCGTGTCGCCCACTGAGAGACCTGCGGGAGCGAGAATGTATCTCTTCTCGCCATCGGCATACTCAAGCAGAGCTATATGAGCTGAACGGTTGGGATCGTACTCAAGTGTTTTAACAGTTGCAGAAACATCGAACTTATCGCGCTTGAAGTCGATTATACGATATTTTCTGCGGTTTCCGCCGCCGCGATGGCGAACGGTGATTCTGCCGTAGCTGTTGCGTCCGGAGTTCTTGGAGAGAGGAGCGAGAAGGCTTCTCTCGGGAGCAACCTTTGACAGCCCGGAGTAATCTGTGACCGACATATTACGGCGACCGTTTGTTGTCGGCTTGTAAACTCTGATCGACATTTGGTTTCACTCTCCTTATAGCGGCTTTGCGGAGGTGTCGACCCTCCATACCTTACCGCCGGATTATTGGTTGATTATTACATCATGCCGTCGAAGAACTCGATGGTCTTGGAGTTCTCCGTAAGAGTCACTACAGCCTTTTTCCACGAGGAGGTGTATCCCTCGAAACGACCGTAGCGGCGCTTCTTACCGCGGCAGTTAATGGTGTTGACGCTCTTGACTTCGACCTTGAAGAGCTCTTCAACCGCCTTGGCAATCTCTATCTTGTTTGCGTCCTTGGCAACGGAGAAGGTGTACTTCTTGTCCGCCGTACCGAGCATACTCTCCTCGGTGATGATAGGACGAAGGATGATATCCTGTGCTATCTTGCTCATGCGTATACCTCCTCAATCTTCGATACGGCATCCTTGAGCACTACGAGAGAATCGCAGTTGAGGATATCGTAAACATTGAGTGTGCTGACAAGAGTGGTCTTGACACCCTTGATGTTGCGAGCGCTTCTGTAGACGGTCTCGTTCTTCTCGGGAAGGACGATAAGAACCTTCTTGCCGGTCTCAAGAGCCTTGAGAACGCTGACAACCTCCTTGGTCTTTATCTCGTTCATCTCAAGGCTGTCGAGGACGATAAGCTCCTCGGCTGCGACCTTGGAGGAAAGAGCGGACTTCATGGCGAGTCTTCTGACCTTCTTGTTAACTGTCTTGCCGTATTCACGGGGCTTGGGACCGAGTGCGACGCCGCCGTGGGTCCACTGCGGGCTTCTGATGGAGCCCTGTCTTGCGCGACCTGAGCCCTTCTGTCTCCAGGGCTTCTTGCCGCCGCCTCTGACTTCAGCGCGTGTAAGGGTAGACTGAGTGCCCTGGCGCTGGTTTGCCAAATATGCTACCACGCAGAGGTGCATTGCCGAAGCGTTCGGGGTGATTGCGAAGATCGCGTCCGAAAGGGCAATGTCCGATACCTTCTTGCCGGTCTTGTCAAAAACTGAATAATTAGGCATTAAACTCTACTCCTTTCTTACACATTCTTAACGCTGTCTCTGATGAGAACGATGCCGCCCTTGGGTCCGGGGATGCCGCCCTTGATGGCGATGAGGTTGTTCTCAGCATCGACCTTGACGATGTCAAGATTCTGGATAGTAACTCTCTCGTGGCCGAGGTGACCTGCGAGCTTCTTTCCCTTGTAAACTCTCGAGGGATCGCTGCACGCGCCGAGAGAACCGGCGTGTCTTGCGTTGGGTCCGGTACCGTGAGTCATCTTGAGTCTGGAGAAGTTCCATCTCTTGATGGCGCCTGCGGTGCCCTTACCTTTGCTTGTACCGACAACGTCAACATGATCGCCGACAGCGAAAACGTCGGCCTTGAGGATATCGCCCACGTTGAGACTCGACTGATCGTCAAGTCTGAACTCTCTGAGTGACTTCTTGGGGGCTGAGCCCGCCTTGTCGAAGTGACCCTTCATGGGCTTGTTGACTCTCTGAACTTTGACGTCACCGAAGCCGAGCTGAACAGCCTCGTAGCCGTCATTTTCAACAGTCTTCTTCATAACGACAGAGCAGGGGCCTGCCTCGACGACTGTTACGGGAACAACGTTTCCGTTTGCATCGAAGATCTGAGTCATGCCGATCTTCTTTCCGATGAGTGCTTTTTGCATAGTTCCTTTCTCCTCCTTTAGGTTATTGGTTGGCTCTCGCCAACTTGACCTGCGGCGTACATTATATCTGCGCTCTCACGCGTATATATAATGTATTAGAGTTTGATCTCTATATCCACGCCTGCGGGAAGCTCAAGACCGGTAAGAGCTTCAACAGTCTTTGCTGAAGGTCTGATGATGTCTATGAGCCTTTTGTGTGTACGCTGCTCAAACTGCTCGCGGGAGTCCTTGTACTTGTGGACTGCGCGAAGGACGGTAACGACTTCCTTCTCTGTCGGGAGCGGTACGGGACCCGAGACCTGAGCATCGGTTCTCTTTGCGGTCTCTACGATCTTCTCCGCCGCCTTGTCGACGAGGTTGTGGTCATAGCCCTTGAGTCTGATTCTGATTTTTCCCTTTGCTGCCATTGTTTGCGCCTCCTTAATGATTGGCGGGCATTGCTTCTTTTCCTTCAACGCCTCCGGGTGTTTCCTCGTTCTCCTTTTTAAAAACCGGAAAACGATATTTCCGGGTGTGAAGAAAGCAGATGCAATTACTGCTGCCTCAAGCGAAGGTGCGAGGGAAACGCACCCCGTGCGGCAGTCAGACCTGATTCGCCCGGTTTGAAATCGGACATACTCCGCAGAAATTCCCCGTCTCAAAGGACGGCCACCTTCTGCATCATCGCATATCAGCAGATTGTGTTTCAGGCATACTTGCCCCACTTCCCACAATCGTGCCCGATAATGATAACACAAAAAACCTTGTATTGCAAGGGTTTTCGCAAGATTTTTTCAAAAACCTGCGTGATAAAAATCAACCCTCTATATATGGATATTTTAGTCAAAACGCAAACAAGATAGTGGGCTATAGAATAAAATTTTCTTTATTTTCCCCGCCGCAACCGGTCAAATACGCAATGTAAACTCCGGTTGACAGATTGCAAGCTCTGATATGTTGACTGAAATTTTGCTTTCGTGTAAAATACAAGTGCAATAAAAAATACGCGAAAGGAGAAATTCATGAACTTCCCCGAAAAACTGCAAAAGCTCAGAAAGGAGCGCGGCTGGTCGCAGGAGGAACTCGCGAACAGGATAACGGTCTCGCGGCAGGCGGTATCAAAATGGGAGCTCGGCACCGCTGTTCCGGACACGGACAACATAGTTCAGCTAAGCGAGCTTTTCGGCGTCACGACCGACTATCTTATAAAAGACAACCTCGACTGCGACGAGGACATCCCCGCAGTCGCCCGCACCGCCGCAAGCGTCAGAAAGGCGGAGCAGAGCCGTCAGCTGCTCATCGCGGGAATAGTCACGCTCGTGTTCGGAGTTATCATAATCGGTGTGCTGCTGACTCTGTCGCAGGTCATTGAATCATATCAGAAAGTGACCTACGACCACGGTCCGATGATGGAGATGCTCCCCGACGGGACAACGCAGATATCCGAAGAACACCGCATGGCGACAACACGCGTGCCTGTATATTCTTTTATTCCGTTCCTTAACACCTACTATCTGCACTGGGTGCTCGTCATCGGCATCGGGCTTGTCGTGGCAAGCATTGTCTGCTTTGCAAAACACAGGCGAAAAACGAGAGTAAAAAAGAAGAAGTAATTGCAAAAAGGACTGCCGCATTTAGCGCAGATCAAAGAACAAAAAATACAAAGGTCATAATTCACGGATAATAACGCGGGTTATGACCTTTATTTTATTTGATTTTCTATTTATTTTTTCTTCTTGAAGCGCCTTTTTGCCCGCTCGCGATATACCGCCTGTCAAGTTTGAAGACGCAGTTAAACGCAATCAGACGACGCAACTCTTGTAAAGTTTTAGATGTTACAGGGTACTCCGTCAAAGTCCGTATTTTTCTTTTATCTCGCCGTAGTTGTTCTCGAACAGCACGGCATTCATACCGACCGTTTCGGCGCCGCGCACATTCTCCTCGCGGTCGTCTATAAACAGACACTCGTCGGCTTTGAGCCCGTATTTATCGAGAATATATTCGTATATCCCGCTCTCCGGCTTTATGATATGCAGGTCGCTCGAGACGACCACGCCGTCAAAGAAGTCCATATCGTAAAAGCGCGGAAAATACTCATAGAAGCGCCAGCTCGCATTCGAGAGGACATATATATTCTTTCCGCCTTCCCTCATGGCGCGGCAGAACTCCGGCGCACCGTCGATTCTGTTTAAAAACTCCGTCCACTGCCGCTCGCACCCTTCGAGCGCATTGTGATACTTTTCGGGTACGCGCTTTTTCGCGGCGGCGAGCATCTGAGCGTCGGTTATACTGCCCCTGTCGCTCTCTATCCACTCCCCGCTCTCAAACAGCTCGCGGCGGATAATTTTTTTTGACTCGCCGTCGGGGCAGAGCGCGTCAAGCGGGCGGTCAACATCGTATTCAATAAGCACGTTGCCCATGTCGAGAATTATGTTTTTTATCATCCCGTTCTCCATATCAAAAATGCCGCCGACCCGTTTGAAGTTCAGACAGGCGGCGGCTCTTCGTCTCTTATTTAGTCATGAAAAGTATGCCTGTGCAGCCCGGTCCGCAGTGGCTTGCGATGGTACAGCCGGCGCGTCCGCGAAGCACCTCTTTAAACGGAAGAATGCTCAGGATCTTCTCGATAAGCTCCTTTTCGTCCGCGTCGCTTATGCTCGACGAGGTGATGAAGATACGCGAGAGATCGGCGTCGTTCTTATGGGCGTTGAGCTCATCCTCAATATACTTTTTCTTGACATCGAGTATCTTGCCGCGATACTTTCTCGCAACACCGAGCTTGCCGCCGCCCATCTCAATACAGGGACGGATGGAGAGCAGATTTGCGCCGAGCGCGGCGACGGTCGAGCAGCGGCCGCCCTTCTTCATATATTCAAGTTTTTCGAGCACGAAGCTCGTGCAGGTCTTTTTGTTAAAATCGACTGCGGCTGCGGCGATCTCGTCGGCACTCCTGCCCTCGTCGCGCATCTCACAGGCTCTTATGACCTGGAGCGCGATGCCAGAGCTCAGATGAAGCGAGTCGATGATATGCACGCCGTCCATACCCTCGGCGGCAATCTTCGCATTCTGATGAGTCGAGGATATTCCGGAGCTAAGAGAGAAATGGACAACCTCCTTGCCCTCATCGATAAACGACTTGAAGAAAGTTTCGTAATCGCCTATCGGAATAGCCGAGGTTGAGGGCAGCTCGCCCGTCTCGTCGTAGTGTCTGAAAATATCGGGGGTAGTTATATCTATTCCGTCGCGGTATGATTTATCTCCGAGATTAATATACAGCGGCAGGACATGTATGTCGTATCTTGTTTCAAGCTCTGCGCTCAAATCCGCAGGGCTGTCCGTAGTGATAACCACTTTACTGTTCATAGCTGGTCTCCTTTTACTCAGTTTGGTATTGTACCCAACAGGGACAAATTGGATTATATCATATCCGAAGTCAAATATCAACTTGTGTTGCGGAATAAAATATATTATAATGTGCAAAAGTAACGGAGGGATCGGTATGATGAGAGAAACGGGGCGGCTGCTGCTCGGAATAGGTGCGCGCACCCGCTTTGCGGCGGATAAGCTGTTCAAAAGCAAAGCCGGCTGCAAAATAAGCTTCGCCGCAGGAGAAGAAAAATATATTCTCAAAAGCCCAAACGGAGAACTCGAAGTGACCGTCTCGGGGGGCGGGCTTACATATTCGGCGGCACTGTGCGGGACGACCGTAATCGAGCCGTCGGGGATAGGTCTGCTCGTTCAGGGCGGCAGGAATATCGGCGAAAATATCACTCTCGGCGAGCCGAAAATCGAGTCCCGCGAAGAGACTTACCGCGACCTCGACACCGAGACGGATATCACCGACAGGCACATAAATTATATTTTCCCCGTGCGCACGGACAGGCTCATATACTCCCTCGAAGTGCGCATATGGAACGACGGATTCGGATTCCGCCTGCTCTTTGGCGAAGATACGGGGCTGCTTATCGGCGACGAGCTGACTCGGTTCAATGTGCCCGGCGACACCGTTTGCAGATATCAGACCGACCTTAAAAAGATGCAGGGCAAGACGCTGACAAAAAAGACGGCGGAGCTTGAAAAAGACGAGCTTTTCTCCTGCATGACCGCGTTCGAGTTTTCACAGAAAAGCATATATACAATGATAACCGAATCGGATATCGAGAACTACCCCGGCATGGCTCTGCGCTCGCTCGGCGCGGGCAGGTTCAAGGCGGAATTATGGGACACGGACAAGTTCTTCATCAAGGGCGGCAAAACTCCGTGGCGCATAGTCACCGTGTGCCGCTCGCTCGAGGAGCTCATTCACTGCCGTATCATAACCCACGCCGCCGCGCCCGTGAGTGACAAAGTATACGAAAGCGCCGACTGGATACACCCCGGCAAGAGCGCGTGGTCGTTTTTTATAGACGAGGAACACAGCCGCCGATTTGAAAAGATAATGGAATTCAACGCCCTCGCGCAGGAGGCGGGATATGAATACAACCTCGCGGACAGCGGCTGGCGCGACTGGGCAAGGACGGAGCGCGGCGCGTTCAAAAAGGTTAAGGAGCTCGTTGATGACGCCGAAAAGCGATCGGTCGGGGTATGGCTCTGGCAGTCCGCAATGGACAAGGTGTGGTTCGCTCCGTACAGGCGCAGGTTCTTCAGAAAATGTCAGGCTCTCGGCATAAAGGGCATAAAGCTCGACCATATCGAGAGCGAGACGCAGTTCATGACCGAGTTTTACCGCCGCTTTGCGCGTGAGGCGGCAGAATACAGGCTCATGGTCATATACCACAACCCACAGAAGCCGACGGGGCTGCGCCGCACATTCCCGAATGTGATGAGCATGGAGGCGATACGCGGACTCCAATGCAAGGCGGACGCGGACAACGATACAATCCTTCCTTTTACAAGGATGCTCGGCGGCAACGCGGATTATACACCGCTGTGCTTCTCCGTGCCGAGATGCTTAAACGAGGTCAGCATATGTCACATGCTCGCCTCAGCCGTGATATATAACTCCGCGTTTTTCACCGTCAGCGAGAACCCGTCAATTCTGAAGACGCACGGGCTCGACTCGTTTGTCTCTCCCCTGCCGGTGGTCTGGAACGAGACGCATGTTCTCCCCGGCAGCAAAATAGGCAAAATCGCGATATTCGCACGGCGAAGCGAAAACAAATGGTACGCCGCCGTATTTAACGGCTCTCAGGGCGAGCGGAAAATAAATCTGCCGTTTTCGTTTTTAAAGGACGGCGTGAAATACGAGGCGGAGATATACACGGACGACCTCGCGGATCAGCGCGGGTATAACCGAGTCAAGATATCCGTCACAAGCGCAGACAGCGCGGATATAGCAATGCGCTCCTCCGGCGGATTCGCCGCGGTGTTCAGAGAGATATAAAAATACGGATTTTATTTTAAGCTTGCCCTCAAGCAAAATGAACAATCAACCGGCGCGACCCCTGAGGACTCGCCGGTTGATTATATGGATTGGAAATTTTGTACTTGCGTTATTTTTCCCTGGTCTGCGCTGAATGTTACAGGGCACTCTATATAATTCTTACTCTTATAATGCCGCTGACCGCGCTTATCTTTTCGCTGTCGGGGTTCGGGGTATCACAGACGAGGTAGCCAAGTCCGTTTTTCACCGCGCCATTGAGCGACACCATGTTGCCGCCAAATGCCGCGACAATGTTTTCACGCACTCCGTCATTGTCTTTGTAGATAACGCACACTCGCTTTTCAAACTCTGCGGGCGGCATGAGTTCGGGCAGGTTGACGGAGTTTTTCACTTCGCCGCGCTCAATATAGCCGATAAGCTCGTCGGCAGCCATAACCGCGCAGTTATCCTCGCTCTCCGGCGTGGAGGCTCCGAGGTGCGGGATGGCTATAACTCCGGGTACGCCCAGCTGAGCGTCGGTCGGGAAATCAGTGGCGTATGCCGCAACCTTGCCGTCGGCAAGAGCAGCGAGAATATCATCGGAGTTCACAAGCTCGCCGCGTGCGAAATTGAGGATGCGCACGCCGTCCTTCATTTTTCCTATCGACTCCGCATTTATAATATCCCTCGTGCTGTCGTTGCACGGAATATGCAGGGAAAGGTAATCCGCCGCAAAGAAAACCTCGTCCATACTGTCAACAGACTCAACGCAGCTTATTTCACTTTTGCTGTTTCTGTCGTAGCAAACGACCTTCATTCCGAGGTCACGCGCCGCTTCGGCGACAAGCTTACCTATCGCGCCCATGCCGACAACACCCATTGTCTTGCCCTTTATCTCGGGACCCGCAAACGAGCTTTTGCCCTTTTCGACAAGCTTGCCGACATTGTCCCCCTTGCCCTTGAGGGTCTTGCACCAGTCGATAGCGTCGGTGATTTTACGCGAAGCGAGAAGAGCCGCGCAGATAACGAGCTCCTTGACGGCGTTCGCGTTCGCTCCGGGCGTGTTGAACACGGCGACGCCCTGCTCCGAGCACCTGTCAATCGGGATATTGTTGACTCCCGCTCCCGCACGGGCGATCGCCAAAAGACCCGCTCCGAGCTGCATCTCGTGCATGGAAGCCGAGCGCACCATTATCGCCGTCGGCTCTTCGGCATTGTCGGTGCAGACATATTTCGTGCTGTCAAAGCGGTCGGTTCCGCACTTTGCTATTTTGTTGAGCGTCAATATCTCTTTCATCAGCCTCTCCTCCTCAGTTGTTCTTTTCAAACTCCTTCATAAAGTCAACCAGCTGCTCGACTCCCTCGACCGGCATTGCGTTGTAGATAGACGCACGCATTCCGCCGACCGAACGGTGACCCTTGAGGTTGACAAATCCCGCTTCCGCCGCCTCGGCGACAAACTTCGCGTTGAGCTCGTCGCTTCCGGTGACGAAGGTCACATTCATCAGCGAACGGTCGCAGTGCCTGACGGGGTTCGAGAACAGCTTGCTCGAATCAATGAAGTCATAGAGTATCTTTGCCTTCGCCTCGTTTCTCTTCTTCATCTCCTCAAGTCCGCCGAGCTTCTCTATCCACTCAAGCACGAGCTTGCACATATATATCGACCAGCAGGGCGGAGTATTATACATCGAGTCGTTGTCCGCCATATTTTTATAGTCGAGCATCGCGGGCGTGATATCACGCGCCTTGCCGACGAGATCCTTGCGCACTATGACAATAGTCAGTCCGGCAGGCGCGACATTCTTCTGCGCACCGCCGTAGACGATACCGAACCTCGAGACATCGAGCGGCTCCGAGAGGAAGCACGACGAGACATCCGCGACGAGCGGCACATCGCCCGTGTCGGGGATATACGGGAACTTCGTGCCGTAAATGGTGTTGTTCAGGCATATATAGGCATAGTCCGCCTCGGGGTCAAAATCCTCGCGGGTGACTTCGGGGATATAAGAGAAGGTCTTATCCTTTGAGGACGCGACAACTCTGATATCGCCGTATTTGCACGCCTCCTTATATGCCTTGGTCGAGAACTGACCGGTGAGCATATAATCCGCCTTTCCGCTGCCGTTCAGAAGATTGAGCGGGATGGCGGCAAACTGGGTCGAAGCTCCGCCCTGAAGGAACAGTATATCATAATTGTCGGGCACTGAAAGCACCTTCCTGAACAGGCTCTGCGCCTCGTTCATAATTCCTTCAAAAGCCTTCGAGCGATGCGACATCTCCATAACGGACTGACCGCTTCCATGGTAATCCATTATCTCCGCCGCCGCTCGGCTCAGAACGCTCTCGGGCAGCATTGAGGGACCTGCTGAAAAATTGAATACTCTTGCCATCTGGGTTTACCTCCTTTTCCTGCGCGCATATCCTACGGATTAATTTAAATATGCCGCGCCAAAGCCGGGAAAGAATAACGGCTTTTTACCATTATATAGCATAGTAAAAAGATAAGTCAATAAAATCAGGGCGATACTGTTGAAAAATACGGCACATATATTGTATAATTATGTCGGCAGAAAAATCCATCAGATAACGAGGTATTTTAAAATGTCATCCCAGCAAAAAAAGAAGAAGAAAAACAATTCGAGGCTTTACATTCTCATCGCGGCGGTTCTGCTGCTTATCGTGATGATCGTCCTGATAGCCGTCAAGTGTACCGGCGTCAAGAAGGAGCCGGACACGGAAAGCGAAAGCAGCGAAGCCTCTTCGCAGGCGATTGAGGCAGCGGACATCGACCCGCTGACCGGACTCTCCGGCTTCAAGGCGCAGGGCAAGCGCCCGATAGCGGTAGTCGTCAACAACTCGAAGCCCGCCCGCCCGCAGTGGGGTCTCTGCACTCCCGACATAGTAGTCGAGGGAGTCACCGAGGCGGGAATAACGAGAATGCTCTGGCTCTATTCCGATATAAGCAAGATTCCCGACAAGGTCGGCTCACTCAGAAGCGCAAGGCATGATTTCCTGGAAATAGCCGAGGGTCTTGACGCCATTTTCGTCCACTGGGGCGGCAGCAAATACGCTTATTCGGCAATAAGTGAGCGCAATGTCGATGACCTTGACGGGCGCATATACATGGGCAAATATTTCTTCCGCGATACGGAGCGCACCAATGTCGCCATTGAGCACCGCGGATACACGACCCGCGAGGCGATAGACGAGGGGCTGACAAAGCTCGACATCCGCCGCGACATCAAGTCCGGATATCAGAGCCCGTTCGCATTCGTTTCGGAAAGCTCTCCGCGCACTCCCGCCGGCGGCACATGTTCAAAAATAGACATCGTTTTCTCGTCCTACTGCAACCACACCTTCACCTACTCGGCGCAGGACGGACTTTGGCTCAACGACATCAACGGCTCGCCGATGACCGATGCAGACGGCAAGCAGATGGCGGTCAAAAATGTCATAATACTCTACTGTCCGGTCTCTCTCATGGGCGACTCCTCCGGCTGCGTTGACATGGATCTGACGGGCGGCAGCGGCGTTTATCTCTCAAACGGCGCATATGAGAACATAACCTGGAAAAAGGGCGATCCGGACGATATGCTCAAGCTTTACTCGTCCGACGGCAGCGAGCTCAAGCTCAATCCCGGGCAGAGCTACATCGGTCTTGTCCCCACCGACAAGCAGTCAAGCACCGTCATTGCGTAAAATAAAAATATAAATTCAAACGCCGCCGGCACAGCATAAAAGCTTACCGGGGGCATTTTTATTTGCGCTGATATCGGCGCTTTGCAGGCACAGGCTCACACATCTCACACAAGATAGTGCTTCTTCGTGTCGTGATAGAGCTCGGTTATGTCCCGGAGCACCTCGGTATGGGCGAAGCTCTTGTGATAGACTATATTCGTCTCACGCGCCATGCTGAGATTCTCTATCGGGACTATCGTCAGCTTCTTTTTACGAACCTCTCTCAGGCATACGCTCTTTGCAAGTATAGACACGCCGAAGTCCTTCTGCACAAGGTCTTTTATCGTCGTAACATTATCGACTTCGAGGATAACATTGAAGTCGTCTATTGACTCGTTTCGGCTCTCGAGCGTCGCTTCAAACAGCATTCGCGTCGCCGAGGTCGGCAGACGGAGAATGAGCCTCTCGCGGCGCAGCTCATTGAGAGTTATCATCGAGTGCTTTGCAAGCGGATTGTTGTTCGACATGATGCACACGAGATAGTCGGTGTCTATCATAACGGAGTTGAGCGAGGGATTCGACACCTTGCCGTCCGTTATTGCGAGATCAATCTCAAAATTGTCGAGCATATCATAAAGATTTTTTATGGTATCTGTAAAAACAGTAATGCTTACATTTGGATATTCGTTGCCGTAGCGGGCAAGAACCTCGGTTGCAAAGGTGCTCTCGGAGGTGTGCGTCAGACCTATGCGCAGCTTCTTGAGATTGCGCTTGGAGTTTGCTATCTCCATATACATCTTCTGATCCATAGAGGTCAACATACGCGCATAACGCACGGCTATCTCCCCCTCCTGCGTCAATGTCAGCTCACCCTTCTTGCGGTTGAACAGCTTCGCGCCGAGGGACTGCTCGAGCTGGCTTATCTGATGGCTGACCGCAGGCTGGGTCAGAGAGAGAACTTCTGCCGCCCTTGTGAAATTTTTCTGCTCCGCAACTGCTATCAAGGTTTCGGTTTTATTGTCTAACATATCCTCACCATAAAAAAAGTTTTTGAAAATCAAAATTAAAATAATTTGATTTTATTACAGGTTGAGTATATCATATTACATAGTAAAGCACAAGAGATATTTTGCAAGACAACGCTTCGCAAATTCGGTCGCCGGACGGAGAGAGCCTCTCCCGGCGGTTGCTTTTTTTACTCTCTGAAAGGAAAGGGAATAAGGGAATTGATTAACTCACTCTACAAGACATTCAACATCTCTTCCCCCGTCGCGGGAATCATCATCTCGATAGCCCTGATGCTGATAACTGGCTTTGCTATGACACGCATCACAAAGCGACTCCGTCTGCCGAATGTCACGGCTTACATACTCTCCGGCGTCCTGCTCGGCCCTTATGTACTCAATCTCGTGCCGCAGGATATTGTTGAGGGCATGGACTTTCTCAACGACATCGCCCTCGCGTTCATCGCGTTCAGCACGGGCGAATTCTTCCGCTTTTCGACTCTCAAAAAGAACGGCGGCAAGGTCGTTGTGATAACCGTGCTCGAGGCGTGCCTTGCGTCGGTGATAGTTTTCATCGTGTCGTTCTTTATTCTCGGACTGGATATAAACTTCTCGCTCGTGCTCGGTGCGCTCGCCTCGGCAACCGCACCCGCGTCAACGGTCATGACGATACGCCAGACCCACGCAAAGGGCGACTTTGTTGACACCCTGCTTCAGGTCGTTGCGCTCGACGATGTTGTCGGACTCGTCGCATACAGCGCCGCGATATCGGTGGCTCTCGCGAACGCCTCGGGTCATTTCAGCGCGGGCAGCGTATTGAAGCCCATCGGGCTCAATATTCTCGTATTTGTAATAGGCTGTCTGTTCGGGCTGATATTAAAGCTCCTGCTTCAGAAGCGTTCGACCGACAACAGGCTTATCGTCTCAGTCGCGCTTCTGTTCTCGTTCTGCGGAATATGCGCCCTGCTCGATGTCTCGCCGCTTCTGGGCTGCATGGCGATGGGCATGGTATATATAAACCTCTCGGACGACGAGCGGCTGTTCAAGCAGCTCAACTACTTCACCCCGCCGATACTCCTGCTGTTCTTCGTGCGCTCAGGGCTTAACTTCGATCTCGGCGCACTTTTTGACAGCTCAGCTTCGATCGGGAGCGTTCCTCTCATTGTCGTCGGCATCTGCTACTTCTTCACGCGAATAGTCGGCAAATATGCCGGCGCGTTCCTCGGCTGTCTAATAACCAAGAAAAACCGCCTTGTCCGCAACTACCTCGGTCTTGCGCTTATCCCGCAGGCGGGCGTTGCGATAGGTCTTGCCGCGATGGGTGCGCGAACGCTCGGCGGCGCGTCCGGCAGTGCGCTTGAAACGATAATCCTCGCGTCGAGCGTCCTTTATGAGCTCATCGGTCCCGGCTGTGCGAAGCTCTCGCTCTACCTCTCGAAGTCCTATTCCGACAAGCTTGAGGACATCGTTGAAATAGCGGAGGACGGACATCAAAAGAGCAAGGTCGAGCTGCTCATAGAGCGCATCCAGGCGATACAGAACGACCTGCCCAAGCACGAGAACCCCTACTACGAAGACGAGCAGGCGTTCTCCGAAGCCGCAGACGAGCAGTATCTGCTCGCGGGCATGAGCATGGACAGACGCAGAAAGAACAGGAGGAAAAGAAGATGAACGGAATAACCGAATTTGCTCTCTCCGACCCTATAGCCCGTCTGCTGGGCGAATGGTCAATGGGGCTCAACACATATTCGATAATACTCAGGATAGCGGCGGCAGTCATATTCGCGTCGGTCATAGGCTGCGAGCGTTCGAGCAAGCGCCACTCAGCGGGGCTGCGCACCTTCGTGCTCATCTCCTTTGCCTCGACCGTCTCGATGATACTCGACATATATCTCATGACGAGCTACTCGTTCAGCGTGCCCGTGCTATCGGCGGCGACGATAATCGGCACCGCGATGGTCAGCGGCAACTCGATACTGTTCAGCTCCCGCAATCAGATAAAGGGACTGACGACCTCCGCCGGACTCTGGGCTTGCGGAATCCTCGGATTCATAATCGGCGCGGGGCTCTATACCGTGACTGTCATAGTCTATGTTTTCCTGCTCTGCATCCTCGCCTGCTTCCCGTCGCTTGAGATATACCTCAAGAACCGCTCGAACCACTTTGAGATCCACCTCGAGCTCAAGAGCAGCGAATATCTCCAGGATTTCGTCGCGGTCATCCGCCGCCTCGGACTGAGAATAGACGACATCGAATCGAACCTCGCGTATGTCGGCTCGGGACTGAGCGTCTACACGATAACGATAACGATAAACAGCGCGGAGCTGAAAAAATACAAGACGCATAAAGAGATAATCGAAGCGCTGAGCTCGCTCGAATATATATATCATATCGAAGAGATGAGATAAAAACAGCCCGAAGTCGAAAATCGGCTTCGGGTTTTTGACTGCGATTTTTGTGGGTGAAATGTCTCACTTTGCTCGATGTGAAATAATCCCTCGCAGGCTCGAATTGTGAAATGTTGCTCCTTCGACGCAATGTGAAATAAAATTCGTTCCTTCATATGCCGTAGGCACATTTCACATTTGCAAAACAAATATTCACATCGAAGATATTTCACTCGTTTTGCAGGAACGAATTTCGTTGAAAAAAGCACTTGCAAACGCAAGTGCTTTTTTGGTGGACACGCACGGACTCGAACCGTGGACCTCTTGCGTGTGAAGCAAGTGCGACAATGCCGAAAGCCTTGAAAAATAAAGGCTTTCTGAGTTTTTTGTTAGACTTTTGTTAGCAACCGTCAGAAAATCAGGTTGAATCAGGTATTACAAAAAGCTGTTGCAATTTTCTAAAATCTCGCTATAATACAACAAAGAGTCTCCGGCTCTATATCCTATTTTGGCAGCCCCGTGCGGGCTGCTGTTTTTATACCATTTTGCCAGCGTCGGCAAAATGCAGTTTTACTGTC
>CAVFAN010000014.1:0-56687 GCA_963620555.1 bacterium | reverse complement strand
AAATTCAAAATATTCTTTTGTTTTTTCATCTGTCTACTTGACAGGGGGCACTCGAGTTTGATACAGCGGATAATTTTTTGTTTTTTTACACTCCAAACTGGCTGGCATATAGCTCGCGGTAGAAGCCGTTTTGAGCGAGCAGCTGTTCGTGCGTGCCCTGCTCGACTATCGTGCCGTCGTTCATGACGAGAATAACATCGGCGTCGCGTATGGTCGAGAGCCTGTGCGCGATAACGAAGCTCGTTCTGCCGTTCATCAGCTCGTTCATCGCTTTCTGGATGTGCACCTCGGTGCGCGTGTCAACGGAGCTTGTCGCCTCATCGAGGATAAGCACCGACGGGTTTGCGAGAATGGCGCGGGCTATCGTCAGAAGCTGGCGCTGACCCTGTGAGATATTCTCGCCGTTCTCCTCAAGCGGCGTCTCGTACCCGTCGGGCAGAGTGCTGATGAAGTGGTGGACTCGCGCCGCCTTTGCCGCGTCCATGACCTCCTCGCGGGAGCAGCCCTTGCGCCCGTAGGCGATGTTCTCCATTATCGTTCCCTCAAACAGCCATGTGTCCTGGAGCACCATGCCGAATACACTGCGCAGATTTTCGCGCGGTATCGAGCGTATGTCGTGCCCGTCAAGAAGAATCTCGCCTTTATTGACATCATAGAAGCGCATGAGCAGGTTGACGAATGTCGTCTTGCCCGCACCAGTCGGTCCGACTATCGCAACGAGCTGACCCGGCTCGACCTTCAGGTTCATGTTTTCGATAAGCGGCGTTTCGGGAATGTAGCTGAAGCTGACGTTTCTGAATTCAACCTCGCCTTTTGGCTCTTCAATTCTGGTGTCGTAGCAGTCCGCGCTCTCGTCGGGGGCATCGAGCAGATTGAATACGCGTTCCGCGCTCGCAAGGGAGGATTGGAGGTTGTTCGCAATGTTGCCGATGCTGATGAGAGGCTGCATGAAGAGCTTTGAATAGGTAAAGAAGGTCGTTATGTCGCCGAGGGAGAAGGTGCCCCTTATGACATATACCCCGCCTATGACACATATGAGCACATAGGCAATGTTGCTGACAAAATTCAGAATGGGACCTATTATGCCGGAGATAAACTGAGCTTTGTATCCCGCCTTTGCGAGGCTGACATTGATGTCGTCAAACTCGTCTATCGCCTGCTCCTCCCGGTCAAAGACCTTGATTAGAGTGTGCCCCGTGTACATCTCCTCAATGTGACCGTTTATGTTGCCCGTCTCGTCCCACTGGCGGCGAAAATACCGCTTTGAGCGCTTCGATATAAGCGATATCACGACGAGGCTCGGCGGGAGCACGGAGAGCGTGATAAGCGTTAACTGCCAGCTGACATATAGCATCAGCGCGAGCATTCCGATGAAGCTCACCGCAGAGGTTATAATCTGAATCAGGTTATTTTGCAGGGTGTTGCTGATGTTGTCAATATCGTTCATCATTTTGCTGAGAATGTCGCCCTTTGAGTGCGAGTCGATATAGCTCAGCGGCAGATGCGTCAGCTTGTCGTTTACCCTGTCGCGCAGATCCCTCACGACGGATTGCGTAATACCCGCCATGATATAGTGCTGAACATAGCTGAGAACCGCGCTCAGACCGTAGATACCGAGAATTGTCAGCAGTATTTTTTGTATTTCCGAAAAATCTATCTCGCCGCCGGAGAGCTTTATATCCGCCTGCTCCTTTATCGCGTCAACTATGTCGCCGAGAAACATAGGTCCCGTGACAGTCAGCACCGTGCCGATAACGCCCGCTATGAGCACGACAACCATACCGGGGATAAACGGCTTTAAAAGCGGCATAAAGCGCGAGACGGTTTCCTTAAAGTTCTTCGGCTTTTCGCCGGGGCGGCGGCTTCCGCCGGAATAATCCCTGTATTTTCTTCTTGATTGGAAGGTGCGATTTCTTTTCAAAGGCGATCTTCTGCTCATGCGAGTTCCTCCTTTGAAAGCTGGGATTGGGCAATTTCGCGGTAGACCGTGCAGTTTTCGAGCAGCTCGCGGTGAGTGCCGATGCCCGCAACCTTGCCCTCGTCGAGCACGATTATGCGGCTCGCGTCGATTATCGTTCCGACGCGCTGGGCGACGATTATCTTCGTTATATCCGGCATTCTCTCGCGCAGCTCCTTGCGGAGGCGGGCATCGGTAGAGAAATCGAGAGCCGAGAAGCTGTCGTCAAAAACATATATTTCCGCCTTTCTAATGAGCACCCGTGCTATCGCAAGGCGCTGGCGCTGACCGCCGGAAAGGTTTTTGCCGTTTTGCGAAAGCTCGCTGTCGAGCCCGTCCGGCATGGCTCTTACAAAGTTCGCAGCCTGTGCGGTCTCAAGAGCCTCCCACATCTCCTCCTCGGTCGCGTCGGGCTTGCCCATGCGCAGGTTGTCGGCGACGGTGCCGCTGAATAAAAACGCGCTCTGCGGAATGAAGCCTATCTTTTCATGGAGGGTACGCATCGACATATTTTTTATGTCCACGCCGTCAATAAGTATCCTGCCGCCCGAGACATCGTAGAATCGGGGGATAAGATTGACGAGGGTCGATTTTCCGGAGCCGGTCGAGCCGATAATTGCCGTGGTCTCGCCGGGCATGGTTTTAAAGGATATGCGCGAAAGTATCGGCGAATCCGCGCCCGGATAGCTGAAGCTCACGCAGTCGAAAACAAGCTCGCTGCGGCGGCTCGGGTCCGGGGTTATCGGATGCGCCGTCTCCTTTATCATCGGAACGAGGTCGAGCACCTCGTTTATTCTTTTCGCCGATATTTCGGCCTTGGGGAGCATCACGAACAGCGACGCCGCCATGGAGACAGCATAGATTATCATTATCATATAGACCATGAACGCCTGGAGATCTCCCACGGTGTTCGCTATCTGCGAGCTGTCCGCAACGGCGTCGAGCGCATCTATCTGATCCGCCGCCATTTTAAGAAGAACCGCGACAATGGCATAGCACAGGAGCGTTGCGAGCGGAATAAGAAACGCGAAAATGCGGTTTATTTTGAGCACGAGTCCCGTCAGATCGTAGTTTGCTTTTCTGAACTTCTCGTCCTCGTATTCAGAGCGGTTGAAGGCGCGGATAACGCGGATTCCGCTGAGCTTTTCACGCAGGATAAGATTGAGCCTGTCCGTCTTTTTCTGCGCCTTGTCGAACATCGGCAGAACCTGCTTTGCGACAACGAGCGCAATGATTAAGATTATCGGTATGGCGATGAACATGACGGTCGAGAGCCTTTTGTTCAGCGTGAACGCCATGAACGCGCCGCCGACCAGAACAATCGGTGCGCTGATGATAATTCGGAGCATCATCAGGATCATGTCCTGAATCTGACGGATATCGTTAGTCGTTCTCGTTATCAGCGAGGGCGTGCCTATCTTGTCTATGTCGCACTGGCTCAGCGATTCGACCTTGACGAACAGCGCACGGCGAAGCGACAGCCCGAAGCAGGCGGAAACCTTTGAGGAATAGTAGCTGCCCGCGACCGCCGCGGCTATCGCGACAGCGGAGAGAACCGTCATAATGCCGCCGATGAGCTGAACCGTGCCCATACGCCCGTCGTCAATGCCGGTGTTTATCATCAGAGCCATCATCGCGGGAAGGATCAGCTGCATAAGATTGTTGAACAGCGAAAAAAACAGCGCCGCCACGGTAGCTCCCATATACGGTTTAAGAAATTTAACTATCTTTGTCACGAACCGTAATCCCTCCGTCTGTCAAAAAAAGGACATAACTATAATTCATTTTATCATCGAAATGTGAACTGTTCAATAACTTTGGTAAACTTTGGGCGATAAAATGAATATATATTGCACGGACACAATAAAAAGGGGAGAAAATATGGAGTGGTATTCTATAAGTGCCGCAGACGCGGTCGGAAAGCTCGGCAGCAGCGTTGACAGAGGCTTGAGCTCGCACGAAGCGGAGAAGCGGCTCGGGCAGGACGGCGAAAATATATTGCTCGGCAAGAAAAAGAAAAGCCTTGCTGCGGAGTTTTTCGAGCAGTTCAAGGACTTCACGGTGATAGTCCTGCTTATAGCGAGCGGGGTCTCCTTCGCGACCTCGTTTTTCGAGGAGCACGGCGATCTTGCCGACCCGATAATGATACTGATAATAGTTCTCCTCAACGCCGCAGTCGGGGTCATTCAGCAGCGGCGTGCGGAGCATTCGCTCGAGGCACTCAGGAGCATGTCCGCGCCGACGGCGACCGTCATAAGGGACGGAAAAGAAATAAAAATCCCTGCGTCAAGGGTGGTTCGAGGGGATATTATAGAGGTTCGGGCGGGCGATCTCGTCCCCGCCGATGCGCGGCTGATATCTTCACATTCGCTGTCGGCGCAGGAGAGCGCGTTGACGGGCGAATCCATGCCGTGCGAGAAGGACGCTCTTTGCCGTGTTGCGGACGGCAGTCCGCAGGCGGAGCTGAAAAATATGATATTCTCGTCCTCCGTCATAACCGCAGGTCACGCCAGAGCGGTAGTGACTCAGACGGGCATGGACACGGCGGTCGGGAGGATAGCGCATCTTCTGAACACCGAGGACGAACCGACAACGCCGCTGCAAATAAAGCTCGCGAAGATAGGAAAAGTCCTCGGCGTCGGTGCGCTTTTGATATGTGCGCTGATATTCGTGCTCAGCATCCTGCGCGGTATGGGCGTGCTCAGCGCGTTCATGCTGTCCGTCAGTCTCGCTGTCGCGGCTATCCCCGAAGGGCTGCCCGCAGTCGTCACCGTTGTGCTCTCGCTCGGGGTGCAAAGGATGGCGAAAAGCAACGCGGTCATACGCCGCCTGCCCGCAGTCGAGACGCTCGGCGCGGCGACATATATCTGTTCCGACAAGACGGGTACGCTGACACAAAATAAAATGACCGTTACCGCCGCCTGCTCGCCGTCGGGTGAAATCTTGCTGACGGGAGAAGAGGCGAAAGAGCTTTTTTCTCTCGCCGCGCTCTGCTGCGACGCGAAATACGAGGGCAAGGGAAAGGTGTCCGGCGAGCCGACTGAGGCGGCGATAGTCGCGGCGGCAGAGCGAACCGGCACCGACACGGTAAAGCTCAATCGCCGAAAGCCGCGAATTGACGAGATACCGTTTTCGTCCGAGAGAAAAATGATGTCCGTCACGATACGGGACGGGGACAAAATAATAACGGTCGCAAAGGGTGCGCCCGACGTGCTGATAAAACAGTGCTCCGACATAATATTAAACGGAACGAAAAGCCCCATAACTTCAGCTCGGCGCGAAAAAATCCTGAGCCTCAACGCCTCCCTCGCCGAACGGGCATTAAGAGTCATCGCCGTCGCCGCAGGCGAGACAAACGGCGGGAAAATAAGCGAGACGGGGCTGACATTCTGCGGGCTTATCGGCATGGAGGATCCGCCGCGAGAAGAGGCATATGAGGCGGTCAGAACCTGCCGCCGCGCAGGGATAACGCCGGTCATGATAACCGGCGACCACGCGGGCACTGCCTGCGCCACGGCGAAAAAGCTCGGCATAATATCGCGCTCCGGCGAGTGTCTGACGGGTGCGCAGATAGACAAAATGGGCGAAAATGAATTCGCACGCGCCGTGCGCACCTGCCGCGTATATGCGCGAGTGACGCCCGAGCACAAGGTGCGGATAGTCAAGGTGCTGCGCGCTCACGGCGAGGTTGTCGCGATGACCGGAGACGGGGTCAACGACGCGCCGGCTCTGAAGGCCGCCGATATCGGCTGCGCCATGGGAAAGGGCGGCACTCAGGTGGCACAGAATGCCGCCGACATGATTCTGACCGACGACAATTTCGCGACAATAGTAAAAGCCGTCGCCCAGGGGCGCGGAATATATGACAACATCCGCCGCGCCATACACTATCTGCTCGGCTGCAATATCGGCGAGATACTCTGCGTCTTTGCCGCCACCCTTTTCGGTATGCCCGCGCCGCTCATACCGATACAGCTGCTGTGGATAAACCTTGTCACCGACTCCCTGCCCGCCCTCGCGCTCGGCGCGGAGAGGCTCGACAGCCTCATCATGCAGCGACCCCCGCGAGACAGCTCAAAGAGCTTTTTTGCCGACCGCACGGGGCTTGACATAGCCCTCGAGGGAATGTTGATAGGTGCGCTGAGTCTGTTTGCGTTCGTCGCGGGCAATTCGCTTTTTGAAAATTCCTGCGTCGGGCTCGGGCGCACCATGGCGTTTGCAACGCAGAGCCTGTGCGAGATAGCCCATTCGTTCAATATGCGCTCGCGCCGCTCGGTTTTCAGTATAGGAATCTTTTCAAACAGAAAGCTCACTGTCTGCGCGGCTCTCTGCACAGCTCTCCAGCTCATTGTTATGACCTTCCCACCGCTGAGAGCACTGTTCGATGTGTCCGTGCTCAATATATATGAGTGGCTGACCGTCGCAGCACTCGCCCTTGCGCCGATAGCGTTCTCGGAGCTCGGTAAGGCGGTGGGCGGGAAGCGGGAGGAATGATTTGCAGAAACTCCGCACGCCACGCCGAAAAACAAAGGGGCTGTCGCATTTAGCGCAGACCAAAGAGCAAAAAAGGTTGAAGGTCATAATTCGCGGCTGAGAACGCGGATTATGACCTTTGTTTTAGTTTGTTTTTGCTCTTTTAAGCGCTTTTTTGCTCACTTGCAGTACCTTTGTACAGCTTCGGGGCAAAGAAACCGCTTTCTGCATCTAAATGCGACAGCCCCTTGATGTTTTATAAGACTGTCTTTTCGACCGAGGTGTCTGAGATATATTTCTCTTTTATCTTCATCAGCTCTGCCATATGCGCCGTTTGAAGATGCGCTTCCTGCTGCTTTGCCGAAGCCCATTTTTCAATGAGAAGCACCGTATCAGGGCTTTCCGCCGAGAAGTAGTAGTCGTAGCCCTCGCAGCCGTCCTCGGCGCGAATAATATTGATAATCCCGGAGTCGGTTGTTTCTCTGACGAATTTTTCTCCGCCGCCGGGCTTTGCCGTGTATTTTACTAAGAGCAATAGCATAAAAATCCCCCGTTTATCTGCACTGAGCCGCGATGCATTCGCTCAGGCGCGCCAAATCCTCCATTCCAAGGCTCTCCGCCCTGACGCTCGCGGGCAGCCCCGCCGCTTCAATAGCCGCGTTTATCTTGTCCTTCGGAATGCCCAGTCCCGCGCTCAGCGAGTTCGAGGCGGTTTTTCTGCGCTGACCGAACGCCGCCCTGACTACGCGGAAGAAAAAATTCTCATCCGATATTTTAACGGGCGGGTCGGGTCTTATATCGAGCCTGATAACGCTGCTGTCCACCTTCGGCGCGGGCATGAACGAGCCGGCCGAGACGTCAAAGAGCTTCTTCGCGTCGGCATAGTAGTTGACCGCCACCGTGACCGCTCCAGCGTCCCTGCTGCCGACCGGAGCGCAGAGTCTCGCCGCCGCCTCCTTCTGCACCATGACCGTCACCGCGTCTATCGGGATTCGGCTCTCGAGCAGGTACATGATAACCGGCGATGTGATGTAATACGGCAGGTTTGCGCAGACGACAACGCGCATTCCGTTAAAGCGGCTCGCGATAAGCTCGTGCAGATCGGTCTTGAGCACGTCTGCGTTGAGCACCTCGACATTGTTGAAATCCTCAAGCGTCTCCGCGAGCACGGGTATAAGGCGCGTGTCGAGCTCGAGCGAGACGACCTTTTTAGCCCTCTTCGCAAGCTCCGCGGTCAGCACGCCGATTCCCGCGCCTATCTCGATAACGCCGGTATTTTCGTCCGCACCGCACGCCTCAGCCATGCGCGGGCAGACGGTCGGATTTATCAGAAAATTCTGACCGAGCGACTTTGAAAAAGTGAAGCCGTGAGCCGAGAGAATTTCTTTTATTACATTGATGTTTGAAAGCTCCTGCATATTATCTCCCTGTTATTCGGCAAGCGAGCAGATACGCACGCCGAAAAGTCCCGTCTCGACCCTGACCTCGACCGTGTCGCCGACCTCGACCTTGCCGCAGCGAGCCTTAGGCAGGTCGATCCACGCATCGACTCCCGCGCCCCTCTTGGGGGTCACGCGGATTCTGTGCGGACCGTCGTAAAACGCGGTTCTGATATCGTCATCCGTCTCTATGACGACCGCGTTGACATTATGTATGCCGCGGGTGAAGGTGTTATTGAGCGTCATGGCGCAGCCCATTATCGACAGCGCGGCGAGCAGAATAAACAACGCCTGTTTCACCCCGCCGACGGAAAAGCCCGCGAACCTCTTTTTGCAGATAATATAGGCGACTATAGTCAGCACCACGGCGATAATAACACTCACGCAGAGCATCGGACCGAACGAATCGATGGCGTTGTTTATCTCAGTCTCAAAAATCATGAGCACTACGGGAACCATAGGCGCGCACCATAGGCTCTCCGTGCGACCTCGGCACAAATCGAAGGTCAAAAAGCCTATGCTTGCCGCAGAATAGACGACCGCTGCCGCTGCGACGAATTTCACGCCGTGGAAGAAAACGAACAGCGCAAACACCGCTATATTGGCGCACAGCCAGATTATATTTTTCTTTTTCATTAAAAGTCCCCTCATTGACGGCAATGTGTATTTTACTGATTCGCACCCTTGCCGCTCAAATATTCTATATCCATCGCGAGGATGCAGACATTTCGGCAGTGCCGCATTTCCTCGTCGCGCTTTTCGGCTGTTACCGACGGGGTGAGCGACTGCATCATCAGGCGCAGAGCGTGTTCTCGAAGAGAGCCGTCTGTCTCCTCGTATATTTTTCCGAAAGCGATAACGCTTCGATATTTTGTGGTGAAGCGGTCTTCGATAACTCCGCCGTTTTCAACGACGCAGAAAGAGCATTTGTTATCCCGCGCTGCGGCGTCGATTTTATGACCCTCGGCGGCGCAGTGGAAATATATCCTACCGCCGTCATAGACATAGTTCAGCGGCACGGCATAGGGATAGCCGCCGTCGCCCGCGAGGGCGAGCACGCCGTAAGAACCGTTTTCGAGTATTTCCTTTGACTGCTCCTCGGGCAGCTCGCGCTCAGCGCGTCTCATTTTTCTGAACATATCATATCTCCGTGTGGTTTGGTTAATGAGTATTTTATGAATTGTCCCGTTGAGAGACGGGACGGGTAAAGAGCGGGTGAAACCTAAATTTGAAATTTGTCGACCCTTTAAGTCATGGCAGAGTCAAAGCGCGCGCCCCGGTTATCCTTTATAATTGAGTTTCCAATAGCCGCGCCGCAGTGTTTGATATCTAACTGAGATAGGCGGGCAACATCACCGAAGCGCCGCCTGTGGCGGATGAAGCGAGGCGATGTTGGCGAAAAACAAGGAGCATAGCGCCCGCTCCAAGGGCGATAGGCGACTATGTTTTGAGAGGGCTGAACGGCTTGCGAAGCAAGACGCACGAGCCCGTATTGTTTGAGCGAAGCGAGTTTACGGGCGAATGTGCCGAGCAACTAATTGAGAACCACAAGTTAAGTACTGCGGCGCGGCGTTGCCGGGGTACAGGGGCGACGCCCGCAGAAAGGCAAGCACACATCGGTTTTGCGCAGCAAAACTGCTTGCACTTAAAAGTATTGGATTTTTGATGACAGGCAAGAAAAAGGCGCGCAGGAATGCGCCCGCATTTCAAGCGTTTTTTTCGCGGCATGGCGCAAAAAGACTTACTTTTAAGCGATGCTTGCTTGCCTTTCTGTGGGCACAGTTTGCTTTTCTTTTGCAGGCATTTTCTTTTTCAAATAAAAAGAAAATGCCGAAATGCGGGAAGTATATATCATTTGATTATAGTGCGCAGCGAAGGTAGAAACCAATTATCAACAATTCAACTTTACTATAACTTCGTATCGGCTACGTCGATATCGGACAGCCGCAAGGGCTGTCCCTACGAGGTACGCGGTCTAAAATTTGTGCGGATTTTTGAAAGGCGAACGAAGTTCGCCCCTACGGTCTGCAAAACGAGCTTTTCCGAAGATTTCATGCCGCTGTCGCGGCATCGGTGCGTCGAGGTCGCCGACCCCTACAAGCTGCGTATCAATAAATCACTTCAGATTCTGCGGGCGGATGATATCCGCCCCTACTACACATATTTTCGAAGCGAAACAAACCCACAACTACTCTCGGAGGTCATCATGACAAAGCTTCTGATAAAGCTCTTTATCAAGGACAGCGAAAAAACCGACGACCCCGCCGTGCGCTCGCGCTACGGAATGCTCAGCGGTATCGTCGGCATACTGTGCAACATCCTGCTGACCGCCGCAAAGTTCATTGTCGGCTCGGCAACGGGCAGTATTGCCATAACCGCGGACGCCGCCAACAACCTCTCGGACGCAGGCTCGTCCGCCGTCACGCTCGTCAGCTTCCGTCTGGCAAATAAGCCCGCCGATGACGAGCACCCGTTCGGTCACGGCAGGATAGAATATGTCTGCGCGCTTATAGTCTCGTTTATCATCCTGCTCATGGGCGGCGAGCTTATCCGCTCGTCGGTAGACAAAATTCTCCACCCGGAGCCGCTCCGGTTCAGCGTGACCGCTCTCATGGTGCTCATCGCTTCGATCGCAGTCAAAATATGGATGGCGGTCTTTAACAGAAACATCGGCAAAAGGATAAACTCGACCGCCGTCGGAGCGGTAGTTATGGACAGCGTCAGCGACACCGCGGCGACGACCGTGTCTATGATAGCCCTTATTCTCTCGAAATTCACCTCTGTACCGCTTGACGGATACATGGGAATAGTAGTAGCCCTGTTTATCATCGCGACCGGAATAGGCATATTTAAGGACACGATGAACGAACTGCTCGGCGGACCCGCTTCGCCGGAGACGGTACAGGAGATCGAGAGCGACATTCTCTCATACGATGGCGTTATCGGCGTACACGATCTCATGGTTCACGACTACGGACCGGGCAGGATGTTCGCCTCCGCCCATGTCGAAGTGCCGTCCGACTGCGACATAATGGCATGCCACGACACCATAGACCGCATCGAGCGCGACATAAAGAAGAAATTCGCCATCAACATTGTCCTGCATATGGATCCGATAGTCGTTGATGACGAGCACATAAACGCCCTGCGCGAAAAGGTCGGCGAGCTGATAAAGGAAGTTGACCCGAGATTCACGATGCACGACTTCAGAATGGTGGAAGGTCCTACGCACACCAACCTCATTTTCGACCTCGTCGTGCCGCACAAATATCCGTTCACGAAGGGTCAGATAAAAGAGCTGATAAGCGACAAAATTTCGACCGAGATCGGCGAGAACTACTACGCCGTTATGACCATAGAAAACAGCTTCGTCGAAGACGAGAGAAAGTGAGGGCAACGCAATGGGAAACATCGAAAAGACTGAGCTTACCGTGATGTGCATGGTTTGCGACGGCACGAAGATACTTGTGCAGGACAGAGTGGGCAAGAACTGGCCGGGCGTAACCTTCCCCGGCGGTCATGTTGAGCCGGGCGAGGCGTTCACCGACGCCGTGCGCCGCGAGGTAAAGGAGGAGACGGGACTTGATATCTTCCGCCCGACGGTATGCGGAATCAACGATTTTGTCCGCGACGACGGCACGCGCTACATAGTGCTGTTTTTCCGCGCCGACCGATTCAGCGGCGAGCTTAAAAGCTCCGACGAAGGCAGAGTATTCTGGATCGAGCGCGACGAGCTGACGCAGTATAAGCTATCGCAGGACTTCATCGACATGGTTCATGTCATGGAAAATCCGTCGCTGACCGAATTTTTCTATGAGCGCGACGGCGAAAACTGGAAGAAGAGAATAATATAAGCCCGTATTCAAAGCAAAAATCCTGCCTGCGGTTTTTCCGTAGGCAGGATTTTGATTTTGTGGGGAGGATGGCGCACCGCCAACTCCCAACTTATAGAGCCAACAGCCCTTACGGCTGTCCGTTATCGGCGGCGCTTCGGCGATATTGCAGCCGCCGTCGAGCCTGACCGCACCTGTCTGGATTATCTCCCCATAAAGCATAACGGGTTTTTTCACCGTCTTTTTCAGGCTAAACGGCTGATTCCACTCCATATCGAGGACTATGTGCTCCATCTTTTCACCCTTTTTCGCGCCGTTGTCATGCTTTAATTTTACAACAAGCTCTGTGTCATAAAACGGACTGTAAATAAAATTCAGACGCACTCGGTCAGCTTGCGTATACCGTCAGGCAAAAATCAGAAGCAATGCGCACACCAGGGCTATCGCTCCGCCGACTGCGCTGACGGCGGCATATATCTTTTTCGATTCGGGGTCGTGCTTCTCTTTTATGAGATAATAGACACCCGCGCCGAGGACGAGTATTCCGATGATGAGACCTATAATTTTAATTGCCATTACTTTTTCCTCCATTTAAGCAAAAGTGCGGAATTCGCTATAACGAGCACGGAGCCCGCATTGTGTACAAGCGCGCCGACGACCGGGTCGAGCGTGCCGATGATAGCCAGCACGATGGCGACAAAATTGAGCGCCATTGAAAATGTCATGTTGAGCTTTATCGTCGTCATCATCCGCTTTGACAGCGCGATAAGATGCGGCAGCTCCTTTACTTCGTCGTCAACGAGCGCGATGTCCGCCGCGTCAACGGCTATGTCGCTCCCGACGCCGCCCATGGCGATGCCGATATCCGCTTTTTTTAGCGCGGGCGCGTCGTTGATACCGTCGCCTATCATGCAGACAGGCGACCCGCTGTCCTGATATTCTCCTATCGCCGCCAGCTTATCCTCCGGCAGGCAGTTCGCCCGCACATCGGCTATGTGCAGTTTTTCGGAAATCGTCTTCGCGGCGTTTTCGTGGTCTCCGGTCAGAAGCACAGGACGGACTCCGAGAGCTGAAACAGCATCGATAGTCGCGGCGCTCTCCTCTCTGAGCGTGTCCGAAAGGGCGATGTATCCAGCGAAAGCTCCGTCAATTGCAACATATGTTACCGTGCACCCCTGTTGTACATAGTCCTCGGCATCGGCAGTTTGCGCCGTCGTAACGCCGTTTTCCCGCAGAAGCTCCGGATTGCCCGCGAGAACGGATTTTCCCTCGACCTGTGCCCGAACTCCGCGCCCGGGAATCATCTCGAAGCCGTTTGCCTCAGCAAGCGGCAGATTTTCTTTCTTGCAGCAGTCCACAATAGCCTTGCCAAGCGGGTGCTCAGAGAGCTGCTCCGCCGAGGCGGCGAGGCGATATATTTCATTTTCCGCAATGTTATTTGAAACGCTCCTGACCGCGACAACCTCGGGCTTGCCGCAGGTCAGCGTGCCGGTCTTGTCGAAGGCGATAATTTTAGCCTTTGCGAGCCGTTCAAGCGCGTCGCCCTCGCGCACAAGAAATCCGTGCTTTGTCGCGTTGCCTATCGCCGCCATTATCGCCGTCGGCGTTGCGAGAACAAGGGCGCAGGGGCAGAACACGACGAGAATCGTGACCGCACGGATTATCTGACCGCTGATAAGCCATGTCAGCGCAGCGGCGGTCAGCGCGATAATAACTATCCATGTCGCCCAGCGGTCGGCAATGCCGACTATCTTCGCCTTGCCCGCGTCTGCGGACTGCACGAGGCGTATCATGCGCTGAATGGAGCTGTCCTCGCCGACCTTTGTCGCCTCCATCTCGAATGCACCGAACTGATTCACCGTTCCGCTCGACACATCGTCGCCGACGGTTTTATCGACCGGCAGGGATTCGCCCGTCATAACGGCCTGATTTATCGAGGTTCGCCCGGACACTATAACGCCGTCCACCGGGACGCTCTCGCCAGGGAGAACGCGGAGCCTGTCGCCGACCCTGACTTTTTCGGCGGGTATTGTCTCTTCCCCGCCGTCTCTGAGCACTCGCGCCGTCTGCGGAGTCAGATGCACAAGCTTTTCGATCCCCGCTCTCGCCCTCGCCACCGTCAGCTCTTCGAGCAGAGCGCCGAGCTGCATGATAAACGCGACTTCGCCCGCGGCAAAAATCTCGCCGATGCAGAGAGACGCTATGAGCGCCATGGAGACGAGCACATCCGCCTTTATGTCAAGCGCAGTGACCAGCCCTATAACCGCTTCGAGAACAATAGGCAGACCGCACAGGATAATTGCGATCCACGCCATGTCAAACGGAAACGGTTTGAATTTGAGCAGGCTGCAAATGACAGCGGCGCCGGATATCACAAGAAACGCGATATCCTTTTTTATTCCGCCTAGCCCCAACAGCCATTCCAGCTTTTCTGTTACCCGTTTCATATCTATGTCTCCTTTTATACCATAGGGGGTATGCCTATAGTATACATATAGGGGTATAGGTTGTCAAGAGGGATAAATAAAAAATCAGCCCGAAAAAGGCTGATTTTTTGAAATCACTGCATATTTGCAAAGCGTTCGACGGCTTTTGTGAAGCCCTCTATCGTCTTTTCCGCGTCGCCGTGCTCGATGCCGTCCTTGACGCAGTGCTTGATATGACCCTCCAAAACGACCTTTCCGCAGCCGTTGAGCGCGGACTTTGCGGCGCTTATCTGAGAGAGTACATCCTCGCAGGGCACGTCCTCATCGACCATGCGGTCGATAGCCTGAACCTGTCCGATTATTTTTTTCAGCCTGCGGTGCAGATTTTCCGCATCCATGCATTGCTTCATAACGCCTGACCTCCATACCGTTAGGGGTATGAGTAATTATAACCCCGGGCGATAAAAAAGTCAACCTGACAAATCAGAGCGCCGTGCCCTTCTTGTAGAATTTTCTAAATTTAAAATCGTGAATTTGCTTTCAAACCACATTGTTCATACAACTTTTCAATGCAAGGTGATTTATATTCTATGTAACCGTCTATATCATTTGGGAACAATGCGGCGGCTTTTTCTTTTATCAAGCTATACCTTTTAACCGCTTCGGCATTACTGCGGAGAAAATCTCTGAATATAATGTGACGGCGCAATTCTTCAGAATACTGCGGACACACATACAAATGGTGCGTCAGCAAATGCTCTTTGCCCGAATACTTAAATGCTTCTCTGTCCTTAATACCCAAAGCCCCTTCGTGAATGTATCCGATTGATTTCAATCCGTCAATCACCGAAGCAAACACAGAGTAATCCGTAATTACCACATCAATATCTATGCACGGTTTGGCAGACATTCCTTCAACCGAGGTGCTTCCGACATGTTCAATGCCGATGATTAAATCGCCAATTGCTTCTTCAATCTCACCCTTTATTTTTTCAAAAGCCGATTGCCAAGCTGCATCGTACGGCAATACAACCACTTTCTTTGTACGCATATAATTCACCTACCAGCTTGAATTTTTATTTATAAATCAATGTTGATTTCGTATTTGTCGTCAATGAGAACATAGCTCACATTATACTTTTGTGCAAGGAACAACATTTCCGCATTGTCTTCCGGTTTATAGCAGCGTATGGTCGTTGACGTACCCGCCGTAACGGTGCGGCTCAAAAAGCGTTCTCCATTCGGATGTTATCCTCGGTATTTCCATAAAGCACCCCTGTCCGAACTAATTCGGTTCGGAATTTTATTTTTGCCGCCGAAAGACGGCGGTTTAATATAAGCCGTAAAAGCACTCTGCCCGAAAGCCCTGTGTTTCAAAGGCTTCCGGGCAGTGAAATTATTTACTCCCACTCCACCGTTGCCGGGGGCTTTGTAGTAACATCGTAGACCACGCGGTTGACTCCCTTGACCTCGTTGGTGATGCGGTTCGAGACCTTTGCGAGCACGTCGAACGGGATGCGCGCCCAGTCTGCGGTCATGAAGTCGTCTGTAGTCACCGCTCGCAGCGCGATGAGGCTGTCGTAGGTTCTCGCGTCGCCCATAACGCCGACGCTGCGGACGTTGGTGAGCACCGCGAAATACTGGTTGATGTCGCGGTCGATGCCGGCGATTTTGATTTCCTCGCGGAAGATTGCGTCCGCATCCTTGAGGATATTGAGCTTTTCCTCGGTAATGTCGCCGAGGATACGCACGGCAAGTCCGGGACCCGGGAACGGCTGACGCCAGACAAGATCCTCGGGGATACCGAGCTCGAGTCCGACCTTGCGCACCTCGTCTTTAAACAGGTCGCGCAGGGGCTCGATAAGCTCATCGAAATCGATGTGCTCGGGCAGCCCGCCGACATTGTGGTGGCTCTTGATGACCGCCGCATCGCCCACGCCGCTCTCGATAACATCGGGATATATTGTGCCCTGAACGAAGAAATTCATCCTGCCGAGCGTCTTGCTCTCGTCTTCAAAGACACGGATAAACTCCTCGCCGATAATTTTTCTCTTCTTCTCCGGCTCGGTCACGCCTGCAAGCTTGGTGAGGAAACGCTCCTGGGCGTTGACTCTGACGAGCTTCATGTCAAAACGCTCGCGAAAGATATGCTCGACCTCGTCGCCCTCGTTCTTTCTGAGCAGACCGTGGTCAACGAAAACACAGGTCAGCTGCTTGCCGACCGCCCTGTGCAGAAGCACTGCGGCAACGGAGCTGTCAACTCCGCCGGACATGGCGCAGAGCACGGTCTTGTCGCCTATCTTCTCGCGCAGGTGCTTAACCTGCTCTTCGACGAAGCTTGACATGACCCAGTCGCCCTTGCAGGCGCAGATATCGAAGAGGAATGTTTTGAATATCTCCTCGCCGTACTGCGTATGCATGACCTCGGGATGGAACTGAACGGCGTAGATTTTTTTCTCGTCGTTCTCCATCGCAGCGCACGGGCAGTCGCGTGTGACGGCAGTCACTTTATAGCCCTCGGGAGGGCTGCTGATATAGTCCGTGTGGCTCATCCAGCAGACGCTCGTATCCTCGGGGATATTTCTGAGCAGTCGGCTATCCTTGCTGCGGGTCATATCTATTTTGCCGTATTCGCTCTTCGAGCCGCTCGTTTTGACAACGCCGCCCGCCATATATGCGATAAGCTGAGCACCGTAGCAGATGCCGAGCACGGGGATTCCCGCGTCGAGTATCTCGGGCGAATAGTGGGGCGAGCTCTCGTCATAGACGCTGTTGGGACCGCCCGTGAATATTATTCCGACATAGCCCGCCGCCTTTATCTCCTCGACGGTTATGCGGCTGTACGGTTTTATCTCGGCGTAGACATTGTGCTCTCTGACGCGGCGCGCGATGAGCTGATTGTACTGGCCGCCGAAGTCCAGCACAAGAACCTTCTCATGATTGTCCTGCATAATACCCACCTTTTTATCTGACTATAATCTCTTCTCTTCTCGGTCCGTTGGAAACGAGCTTTATCGGCACGCCGATCTCCTTCTCTATGAAGAGAACGTAGTCCTGCGCCTCCTTGGGAAGCTTGTCAAACTCCCTTATGCCGCGGATGTCGCACTTGAAGCCGGGCATGGTGACATAGACGGGCTTTGCCTTTTTAAGGAGCGGGGTGACGGGGAAATCCTTTGTGACTTCTCCGTCTATCTCGTAGCCGACACAGAGCTTTATCTCGTCGAGATACGACAGGCAGTCGAGCGCGGTAAGCGCGACCTGAGTTGCGCCCTGAGCCTCGCAGCCGTAGCGGGTCGCGACGCAGTCAAACCAGCCCATACGGCGCGGTCTGCCGGTCGTTGCGCCGTATTCGCCGGCGTCGCCGCCGTGATTTCTCATCTTGTCCGCCTCTTCGCCGAAAATCTCACTGACGAACTCGCCCGCTCCGACGGCGCTCGAATAAGCCTTGGTGACGGCGGTTATCTCCTTTATGTCATACGGTGCGATGCCTGCGCCGACGGCGCCGAAGCCCGCGAGGGTCGATGACGACGTGACCATGGGATAGATGCCGAAATCGGGATCCTTGAGCGAGCCGAGCTGACCCTCAAGCAGAATATTCTTGCGGTCTCTGACAGCCTGACGGATTATCTTGCCGGTGTCCGCGACATAGGGTCTGACCATCTCGCGGAGCTTTATCATATGGTCAAACAGCTCGTCCACATCGAGAGCCGGCTTATGATAGACATGCTCGAGCAGCAGATTCTTCACTTCGCAGACTCTTTCGAGCTTCTCTCTGAGATACTCCTCATCGAACAGCTCGCAGACCTGGAAGCCGATCTTCGCATACTTGTCCGAATAGAACGGAGCGATACCGCTCTTTGTCGAGCCGAATTTTTTATCCTTGAGGCGCTCCTCCTCATAGGTGTCGAGCATAACATGATAGGGCATCATGATCTGCGCACGCTCGGAAACGAGGATATTGGGCTGCGGCACGCCTGCCGAGGTGACATGCCCGATCTCCTTGACGAGCTTCTCAATATCGAGAGCCACGCCGTTGCCGATGATATTGACCGTGCCGGGCTGGCACACGCCTGACGGCAGGAGATGAAGCGCGAACTTGCCGTAGTCGTTGATTATCGTATGTCCTGCATTGGCACCGCCCTGAAAACGGACGACCATATCGGCCTGAGCGGCAAACATATCGGTAATTTTACCCTTGCCCTCATCGCCCCAGTTGGCGCCCACAATTGCTTTGACCATACTTAAAACGCACCTCCGAAAAATCAAATACACTTAATTATATATTATTGCCTGCACGGTGTCAATGAGCCGAGAAGCGCGAAAGGTCGAATTTTGCAGCTTCTCAATTGATTTTATTGGTTATTGTGGTATAATGTAAAATGGTATAACGCAAACACAAAATATATTTAAATTAAATCGCCTTTTTCGGCACACAATAATCACGAATATTTGTGAAAGGACTGTGTTAAATGAAGAGACGAAGATTTTTAAGCCTTGCTCTCGCGCTGACGCTTCTTTTCTCGCTGTGCGCGTGTAAAACGACGGATGTTGACGACGAAAGCACGGAGGTCACTCACGGCAACGCGCCCGTGACCGGTCAGACTCGCGAAGAGACAACGACCGCGCCGCCGACCACCGAAGCTCCGCAGACCGCGAAGGCACCCGAGAGCACGACCTCGGCTCAGCGAAAGACCGAGAAGGGCACTCTCGATCCGAGCACAGGCACATATACCGGACTCGCCCCGCTGCCCAAAACGGAGATGACCGCCACCGACCCGCAGAACACTCGCGGGCTTTCAACGGCGACGGTCGGATACAGCTACGGCGTTTCCAAAAACGGCGTCCCGCATCAGAACTCGACGAATGCCCAGAAATATTTTGACGAAAACGGCTTCAACGCCGTCTCGATAGACACAAAGACGACAGAAAAGGTTCTCTATCTCACCTTTGACTGCGGCTGGGAGAACGGATACACGACCACTGTGCTCGACATTCTCAAGCAGAAAAATGTGCCCGCCGCATTTTTCTGCACACTCTCGAATATCAAGGCAGAGCCGGGACTTATCGCAAGAATGATAAATGAGGGGCACATCGTCGGAAACCATTCGACGACCCATCCCGATTTTTCAAAGATAAACCGCGAGAAAATGGCGGCGGAGATAGAGACCTGCGACAACTACCTGCGCGAAAAATTCGGCTATTCCTCTCCCTATTTCCGCTTCCCGATGGGGTCATATTCCGCTTCCGCGCTCGATCTCGTCTCCTCGCTCGGATATAAATCCGTGTTCTGGTCGGTCGCCTACGCCGACTGGGATGTCAACGACACAAAGGGCAAGCAGTATGCCTTTGACACCGTGACCTCGCGCCTGCACCCGGGGGCTGTTATCCTGCTCCACGCCGTCTCGCCGGACAACGCCGCCGCCCTCGGAGACATCATTGACTGGGCGCGCAAGCAGGGCTATGAGTTCCGCTCGCTCGAACAGCTGCCGAATTGAATATCACAAAGCACAGCCCCGCCTCGGGATATTCCGGAGACGGGGCTTTTTTCAAAATGACAAAATGTGTCCCAAGGGTGGCGGTTGCTCCAAACGATTCGTTGCAAATCTATTCCCGCGCACCCTAATTAAACAGAGCCTAAGACAAAACCGGACGAGAGAAACAGGCGTTTCAGCCTGTACCCTTATCCGGCGTATCATTTCTGTCGAACGATCTGCCCTACGAGCAACGGAGCTTATTCTACTATATGTTGCTTTTAAAGTCAGGCGTTTTTGTTTTCCTTTTCCTGCTCCTCGTTGTGCGCCTTTATCGCGGCGGTTATCTCCTTATCGTTATAGAAGACATAGACAACGACCGAGATCGCGACGAAAATCATTGCGACAAGTGCCGTGTTGCGCACTCCCGCGCTCGTTGCGGCACCCGTACCGTCTGCGCCCTTGCCGAGCAGGAGCGAGCACGCGATAACGACTATCGCCTGGCACATCTTGTTGGCAAAGTTGCGCGCGGCGAAAAACATACCCGCTCTGTTCTGTCCGGTCTTTATCGAATCGTACTGAGCGAGATCCGCAAAGATAGACGAGGGAATGATGTTCGTTATCGCTATGGGCATGGCTATAACGAGCCCGATAAGAATCGCGAACGGCTTCGCGCCGATGGCGCCGATAACGATCCTGTAGTTGAAAATGGCGCAGTAGAGCAGGACATAGGTTATGCACGCGCCGAGCAGAAGCGGCTTTTTGCCGACCTTTCGCGCCAAAATATTGACGAGCGGATAGGTCATTATGCCGACCCCTATTGATATAACCGAGACATATGTCACCCACTCGTCGCCGAGAGAGAGCAGATTGGTTATGTAATAGACCTCGGCGGTGTTGAAGAAGGTGAACGCTATCCACATGATGAGATATCCCACGGTGATTATCGTGAAATTGGGATATGAGACCGTAGCCTTGAGAGCATCCCAGATGGACTGGTGGTATTCCTTGGGCTCAACATAGTCCTTTTCTTTTATCACAAAAGCCGGAATGAGCGCGGCAATTCCTCCGAGCGCACAGAACGCGATAAAGGGTATGCGAAGAGCCCATATCTCCGTTATGCCGCTTTTCATCAGCATACTCTTTATCATCGAGGTGCAGAACACCATTGCCGACGACACGACATAGAGCAGGCTGACTATCGAATAGAGGAACACTCTCTTGCGCGGCTCGGCGACGACCTCCGCCTGAAGCGCACTGTAGGGTATGTTATAGAGCGTTGAGAACAGATAATAGAGGGCGAGCATCACGCCGACCCACAGGGCGTTTATAATGCTCGAGCCCGCCACGGGCGGGAAAAAGATGAGCAGGCAGAACAGACCGTAGGGTATGGCCGACCAGCGCATAAAGGAGATGCGCCTGCCGCTCTTTGCCTTGCTGTTATCCGAAAGGCTCGCGACCCACGGGTCGGTAACAGCGTCGATAACCGTGCCGATTCCGCGGATTATCGCCATGGTCAGCGCGGCTTTCATAAAAAACTGCGGCAGCGTCGTGTTCGAGTTCGTGGGGATGAAAAAGGTCAGCAGATATGTCGTGATGATGCCGTTTATCAGTCCCCTTGCAAAGTCCCCGAGACACAGGGCAAAAATTTTTCCGTTTGTTATTTTTTTCACAGACTGTCCCCTCTCCCGCCGTCTCCGGCTGTTTTGAGAAAATTTCATAAAGATGTTGTCCGTGCGTTTCGCCCGCGCCGAAAGCCTTCGGGTGCGAAACGGCGAAAAGCAAGCCGCCCACCGGACGGCTGTTTTCTGTCGGCGGCAACATCTTTTTTGACTATTGTATCACCTTTCGGCACGCAAGCCAATAAATAAATTATAAAAAATGCCTCTCCTAAAAAAGAGAGACATTGTAAATACTATATTTCATCAGCCGCCGAGATAGGCTTTGACTATCTCCTCGTTGTTGAGCAGATCCTGTGCGGTACCCTCTGCGGTTATTGCGCCGGTTTCGAGGACATAGGCGCGGTCGGAGATGGAGAGCGCCTTTTTCGCGTTCTGCTCGACGAGCAGGATGGTCGTGCCGGACTTGTGATAGTCCTTGATTATCTCGAACACCTGATCGACAAACAGCGGGGACAGACCCATCGACGGCTCATCGAGCATGAGCAGCTTCGGGTGGCTCATCATAGCTCTGCCCATTGCGAGCATCTGCTGCTCGCCGCCGGAAAGAGTGCCCGCTATCTGCGACTTTCTCTCGCCGAGGCGGGGGAAGCGGGTGCAGATCTCGTCGATATCCTCTTTTATCTTCTTTTTGTCCTTTTGCGTATACGCGCCGAGGAGCAGGTTTTCATAGACGGTCAGCTCCTGGAACACGCGGCGACCCTCGGGCACCTGGCTCATTCCCATGCCGACCAGCTTATGCCCGGGAATCTTGTTTATCTCATTTCCGTCATAGACGACCGAGCCGCTCTTTATCGGAATGAGGCGCATAATACTCTGCATCGTGGTGGTCTTGCCCGCTCCGTTTGCGCCGATGAGCGAGACTATCTCGCCCTGATCGACATGGAAGCTGATGCCCTTGAGCGCTCTTATAACACCGTAATAGACCTGAAGATCCTTGACTTCTAACAATGCCATGACTTTTCCCCCTTATTCACCGATATACGCCTTTATGACCTCGGGGTCACTCAGCGCGTCCTCTGTCTTGCCCTGCGCGAGCACTGTGCCGAAGTTGAGCACGGTTATCTCGTCGCAAAGACCCGACACGAACTTCATATCGTGCTCGATAAGAAGTATGGTCATATCAAACTCGTCTCTTATGCGCCTGACTATGTCCATAAGATCCTCTGTCTCGTGGGGGTTCATCCCCGCCGCCGGCTCGTCGAGGAGCAGCAGGCACGGATTTGTCGCGAGAGCGCGGGCTATCTCAAGCTTTCTCTGCTTGCCGTAGGGCAGGTTGCAGGCGAGGTTGTTTCGCTCGTCATAGAGATCGAAGATGCGCAGTATCTCCTTTGCCCTGTCGCGCATCGCCTTCTCGGTCTTGTAGTGCTTCGGGAGGCGGAGAATGCTCGAAAAGACGTCGCACTTGAACTCGGGCTGGTTGTGCAGACCGACGAGGACATTTCTTATCACACTCATATTGTTAAACAGGCGGATGTTCTGGAATGTTCTCGCGATGCCCTTGTGATTTATCTGCTCCTGGCTCTTGCCGCGGAGCTCTTCGCCGTTCAGGCAGAAGGTTCCGGTGGTGGGCTGATAGACGCCGGTGAGCATATTGAAGACCGTTGTCTTGCCCGCTCCGTTGGGTCCTACGAGCCCGTAGAGCTGCTTTTTCTTTATTTTCAGATCGACATTTTCGACTGCCTTCAGTCCGCCGAAGGAAATGCCGAGATTCTTCGTTTCAAGAACATATTCAGCCATTTTGCTTTCCTCCCTTTTGCGGCTTGTCGGGGACATAATCCTTGCCCTGCTGCATATCGACGGAGAGTATTTCGTCCATGGATATCTTCGTGGGAACGTTGCTCCACTCGCCCTTGTCGTCGCTGATATCCTCGGGCTTGCGTCTCTTGTCTGATATACGCGCCATAATGAAACGCGGAGCGAGCTTCTCCTTTATGCGGGTGAACGCCGGCGCGTTGTTGAAGATGACGAGGCAGATGAGGATGAGCGCGTAGATAAGATATTTGAGCGCCGCAAGGTCGCCGGAGAGCTTGCTCTGGAGCTCGAAGTTTATCACCGTTATGAGCGCGGCGGAGACTATCGAGCCGTTGATGCTTGCCATGCCGCCGAGGACGACCATGACGAGGATTTCGATAGAGTAGTTATACGAGAAGACCGAATACTGGACGGGCGTGATGTAATGCGCATAGATAACGCCTGCGACGCCCGCAAAGAACGCGGAAAATACGAACACAAAGAGCTTGTAGAAGGTCACATTTATGCCCATTGCCTTTGCCGCTATCTCGTTGTCGCGTATGGCGGTTATCGCTCTGCCGTGCTTTGAGCGGATGAGGTTGTTTATCATGAACAGAACGATGAGCACGACGACAAAGGAGACGATATACAGCGAGGTGTCATTCCTCGAATCGTACTTTATCGTGTTCGTGCGAAGACCCATTGCCTTGCCGAAGGTATCGAGGTTTTTGAATATCGTTCTGACTATCTCGCCGAAAGCGAGGGTCACTATCGCGAGGTAATCGCCTTTAAGTCTGAGCGCGGGGAGTCCGACGATAAGACCGAACAGCGCGGCTATCACGCCGCCGGCGAGCATACTGATGATGAGCACCAGAAGCTTGCTGCCGATAACGGTGGAGAGCTGTATTGCTATATATCCGCCGAGATATGCGCCGACGCACATGAAGCCCGCGTGACCGAGCGACAGCTCGCCGAGAAAGCCGACGACGAGGTTCAGGGAGACGGCGAGAATAATGCTGTAAGCTATCTGGACGAGCAGAGTAGATGCCGAGCGCTGGAGGTTGCCGGTCAGCTGGAGGATGACCGCCACGCCGAGGACGGCGATGACCATTATATAGCTGATGTAATTTTTGAGCTTGAATTTGCTTGTCGTCTTTGTTTTACTCATCAATTACACCTTCTCTCTTCTCTTCTTGCCGAGCAGACCGATGGGTCTTACAAGAAGGATCAAAATCAAAAGACTGAATTCAACGGCAGTGGTATAGGGTGCGAGTGCGGGGACGGCGAGGCATATCTTCTCGATAACGCCGAGGAGCACGCCGCCTATCATCGCGCCGGGGATAGAGCCGATGCCGCCGATAACCGCCGCAGTGAACGCCTTGATGCCGGGCATCGAGCCGAGTGTCGGCTCCGCGGTCGGTATCTGGAAAAGATAGAACACGCTCGCAAATGCGGCGAGAGCCGAGCCTATAGCAAAGGTGACGGTGATTATCTTGTTGACATTTATGCCCATGAGCTGCGCCGCGCCCCTGTCCTCGGAGACGGCTATCATAGCGCGTCCGGTTTTGGTTTTTTTGATGAACAGGGTCAGGGCAACCATTATAACCGCGCTTATTCCCATGGTGAGGATCGAGCTGACGCTGACATTTGTGCCCGCGATGCTCACCGCGCCGAGAGAGAGCAAAGACACGCTCTGCGCCTTTGCGCCGAAAATGAGCTGCGCGATACTCTGAAGCAGGTAGCTGACGCCTATGGCGGTTATCAGCACAGCAATGGGAGTGACTCCTCTCAGCGGTCTGTAGGCGACCTTTTCGATAATGATACCCATCAGCGTGCAGACTATAATAGACGCCAAAACGCCGATAGCGAGATTTCCGCCCGCCGCCAGCGTCGTGAAGACGGCATATGCGCCGACCATGATGATATCGCCGTGGGCAAAGTTGAGCATCTTCGCGATGCCGTAGACCATCGTATAGCCCAGAGCTATGAGGGCGTAGATGGCGCCGAGGCTGAGTCCGTCAAATATAACACTCATAATAAACCTAACGCTCCTTTGGAATGGGAGAAACTTGAACTGCCGAAAGAAAAACAGAAAGCGGCAGGAGAATACACTTCCCCTGCCGTTCAAAAACCAATAAATATAAATTTTAGAAATTAATAGTTATCAGCCAAGCTCAACAATAACGGGGACCTTGTTGCAGGCGCCGCTGGCTTCCCAGGTCATCTTACCGGTAACTCCGTCATAGGAGAAATCGGATGCGGTGACAGCCTTCACCATAGCAGTGCCGAGAGCCGTGGGATCGACCTTTACATTGTCAACGCCGGTCTTCTTCATGGCGTTGTAGGTAGCATAGACTGCATCGTAAGCGTCAGCCGCGAACTGGTCGGGAAGAGTGTTGTACTTCGCCTTGTAGCTGTTGACGAATGTTGAAACCTTCTCGTCCGTGCTGTTGACATCGAAGGGAGTGATGTACTTTATCTGATTCTTCACGGAGGAATCGATCTGGCTGGCTACGCCGTCAAGTCCGTCGCAGCCGAAGAGAATCGCGTTGCAGCCCTTGGAGGCGCAGGTCTTTGCGATAAGTCCCGCCTCGGTGTAATAGATGGGAAGGAAGATAACATCGCAATCCTTGAGAGCGGCGACCTGAGTGGAGAAGTCTCTCTTGTTCTCCTTGTCGAAGGTCTGCTCGATGTAGGAGACGCCGAGCTCGCTCATCTTTGCCTTGAAAGCCTCGTAGATGCCCTGCGAATAAGTGTCGGAGGTATCATAAATAGCGCCGATCTTCTTATACTTCGAGGTCAGCTCCTCAGCGGCAAGAGTGCCCTGGTCGGGATCGCCGAAGCAGACGCGGAAAGCGGTGTCGCCGGTCTCGATAACGGAAGCCGCAGAAGCGGAGGGGGTCATGAAGAAGATGCCGTACTCGGCAGCTGCGGTGCCGAAAGCCTCGCAGGACGCGGAGGTAACGGAGCCGAGGGAGACCTGCATACCGCCCTCGAGCAGGGAGGTGAAGCCCTGACCTGCCTCAACGGCACCGGCCTTGTCGTCCTTCATGTCGAACTTGAAGCTCACTCCGTTTAGGCCGCCTGCGGCGTTAATCTCATCAACCGCAAGCTGAGCACCGTTCTGAACGGAAATTCCGTATGACGAGGCATCGCCGGTCAGCGGGCCGGTCGCGCCGATAACATATTCGGTATTGTTAGCTGTGTACTCGCCAACCTTGGTGAGATCGGCGTCTGTCTTGGTATCGCTGCCGCCGTCTTTGCCTGAGCATGCGGTGAAGCCGCACATCACGAGTGCAAGAGCGAGGACTAATGCAAATACTTTTTTCATAAAAATCCTCTTTTCTTTCCTGTTTTTTATTTTATTCCCAAACGCTGCCTGCGAACTGCAACGCAGAAAATCGAATATAACGAGGGCAATTGTGAACTACCTTCAATTTTTATTGATTATACTTTTGTGCGGGTCTATTGTCAATACTCATAAAAAATTTCGCTTTTTTTAATAAAAATGACGAAAATCAAGAAAAACGCTTTATTACTTTTAACAACTGAAATGTTCTGTTTAAACAAAATATTTGTTTGCATCCCGTCAGCTTCGGCTCGCGGCGCAAACCGTGCCTGTTTGAGCGAGCTCCGCACTTTTTCAAATAAAAAAGCAAAAAAAGAGCCTTCAGTCTCAGCTGAACGGCTCTTCGTTGCTCCGTCATAACATCTACACTATATCACATAAAATCGCGTATTTCAACACTTTACCGTAAAAAAATCAAAAATTTTATTTTCCCGCGCCCGCTCCGCCGTCTGCTGTCATTCGTCTTTTTATCTCGCGCATTCTCTGCGGGACATCGTTTTCGTCCATCTGCTCATGCACCTTGCAGGTACCCGCCGCCTTCGCGGTCTCGTAGTACCAGTGCTTATATTCGAGCGTGTCGAGCGTTTTTTCGAGCTGCGCTATCTGCTCATGCACCCGCTCGCGCCGGCGGTCGATGAGCTCGAGTCGCCTGTCTATAGTCGAGTCGCCCTCGATGCACCAGTCGATGAACTGCTTTATCTCTTTTATGGACATGCCCGTCTTTTTCAGGCACTCTATAACAGAAAGCCACTCGGCATCATCGTCCTTGAACATTCTTATTCCGCCGCCCGAGCGCTCGACAAACGGCAGAAGCCCCTCTTTGTCATAATATCTGAGTGTCGAGGGCGCGACGCCCATCTTTTTTGCCATCTCTCCTATTGTATAAAACATCTTTCCGCTCCGTTCATAAAAAGTTTTCATTTCGGGGGTTGACTTGAAGTTAGCTTTAAGTTGTAGAATAATTTTAGCACCGTGCAAAGAAAATGTCAATCGGACGCATAAGGCTTTAAATGCGGCGGCGCACGGCGTTCCCGTATTCAGCGGAAGGTGAGGAATATATTATGACAGAGAAAGATTTTGAACAGCAGAATGTATTCGGAAAGGGCTGCGAAAACTCCGCATACGCGCAGTATTTCATCGGCAAATCGTTTCTTAATCCCCTGACCGACCCGAAATGCGGGCTGTTCCTTGCGAACGTGACTTTTGAGCCGGGATGCCGCAACAACTGGCATATCCACCACGCAAAATCCGGCGGCGGTCAGATGCTCGTCTGCACCGCAGGCGATGGCTGGTACTGCGAAGAGGGTAAAGAGCCGGTCAGCCTGACCCCCGGGACGGTTGTCGCCATCCCCGCGAACGTCCGCCACTGGCACGGCGCGAAAAAAGACAGCTGGTTTTCGCACATAGCCTTTGAAATCCCCGGCGAGAGCTGCTCGACCGAGTGGTGCGAGCCTGTCGGCGACGAAGAATACAGCAAGCTCAAATAAGGAGGATATATATAATGGAAAAGGTAACAGCGGGCAGAGACGCCCTTGGCGAATTTGCACCCGAATTTGCAAGATTCAACGACGATGTGCTCTTCGGAGAAGTTTGGTCACGCGAGGATAAGCTCTCCCCAAGGGACAGGAGCATGATAACCGTCTCCGCGCTCATGGCGAGCGGCATTCTCGACAGCTCGCTCAAATATCACATCTCCCACGCAAAAGAGAACGGAGTCACCGCAGAGGAAATGTCGGAGATGCTCACCCAGCTCGCGTTCTATGCAGGCTGGCCGAAAGCATGGGCGGCATTCCGCATGGCAAAAGAAGTTTACGGAGAGGATAAATAATGAAAGCGATTGTTGTTTACTATTCCCTGGGCGGCAACACAAAAAGCATTGCCGAAAAATTGAGCCGCGAATTGAACTGCGGCGCAGCGCGCATCGACACAGTTGTGCCGTATGAGGGCGACTACAATTCTATTGTAGATAAGGGCGCGGACGAAGTAAAGCGCGGATACGAGCCGGAGATAAAGCCGATTGGCGTCAACCTTTCGGACTACGACACAGTGATACTCGGCACGCCCGTGTGGTGGTACACCTTCGCCCCGGCGGTCAGGACATTTTTGAGCTGCAGCGACCTTAGTGACAAGAAAATTTATACTTTTGCGACAAACGGCGGCTGGATAGGTCACACATTAAAGGATGTCAAATCCGCCTGCCCCGACGCGGAGGTAAAGCCCGGCATCGATATACGCTTCGACGGTCACACGCAGCGCACCTCCGACAAAGAAATCGGGAAGTGGATAAAAAATATAAAATAATTTTCGGGATATGAGAACAGCGAACTCCAAAGAGAACGGGGTTCACAGAAACAGCCGCAGCGTTTTTTAACTGCGGCTGTTTTTGTTATATTTATTTACCTGCCAATCTCATCACACAACATTAATCTCTGCATTCCGCTTGTTGTTCCCCCACTGCAAGAACCCGCCCCGCCTTCGCTCGGCGGTTTTTTCGCTGCTTGACCGTTATTATACAGCAGCCGGTGTTGTCCGGGGAGACGACTGCCGAAACGAACGCTTTCGGCATCGTCACGCTCTCGCCTATAACCTGCCTTGAGATTAAATATCCGTCGGCGGAGTACCACTCGCCTATTTCAAGCGAGTCGATATATTTTTCGAGCGTTAAGCGGTCGTTGTATATTATCGCCGCGTGGGGCTTGCCGACATAGCGAATGTGCCACGGTTCGAATTGTATACCCGTCGAGCTCTTGCCGTAGGACGGGTAGCGGATTATAAATCCGTATTTCCACGACTCGGAGTTGACGAGCTGTCCGGCTTCGCTCTCTACAAAGCTCTGTCCCGCGAAGTTTTTGACATAGACATCTATGCCGAGTCCCATCTGGTGCTCGCTCGCGCCGGGCGCGGCGGCGGTCGAGGAATCGCGGTTGTAGAGCTTCTCCTGCTCCTCCGCGTCGCGGACGCTGCTCATGACAAGCAGCTTGCAGCCGGTCTTTTCCATCACCGCGGCGGACAGCTCCGAAAAGCTCTCTGCGGCGCAGGCGTTCATTATAACGCCCGTCTTTTTGTATTCCGCAAGCTCGGGTTTGTCATTATCATCCAGAGGATGCTCTGAATTCACGAGCATCAGGCTTTGGTCAAAATTTACGCGTGAATCGGCGCGCAGGGCGTCGATATTTATTTTTTCAAGCTCGGGCGAAATCTTCGCGACCGTTATCCTTCGGGTATTCAGCCCGAAATATTCCCCGGCGACAAAGAGCCAATGCGGTCTTAGTGCAAGGACTGCGAGCAACGCCGCCGCAACTGCGAGGACTGAGATAATCAGCCCCGCAAATGTTCTTTTTTTCAGCTTCTTCTTCAATCCGTCACCTCTTTCAGGCGTGCGCCTCAAAGTAGGGCAGAAGCTCCGTCAGGGCATACTGTGCGCCGGCAAGGCACATTGAAAAGAGCATGAGCACGCAGGTCATGACGCACGCGGGAATGTCTATCTTCGCCTTTTCCGCATTTTTTGAAAATGCGTGGACAAGCATCTCGATGCCGAGGGAGATGAATATAACCGGCCAGAATTTTATGATTTCAAGATAGTTGAGGCTCCTTATGAATGCGCTCAGCAGGAACAGCACACCGAAAACGACGAGGGTCAGACCGAACGTCACCGAGCCTACGCGCCTTGCCGCCATTATTCTTCCTCCTCTTCACTGTCATTGTTTTCGCTGTCAAGCTCGCGCTTTTTGTGCGTGATGAGCTTAATTCCGATGACTATCAGGAGCACCGCGACGGCGACCTGCGGAAATCTGTAGGACACCTCGCTGAGTATCTCCGCGCCCCTGACGCCGAGCAGGCGGCTCAGGACATTGACGATTATCTGATTCCAAATCAGGTAAGCTCCGATTATCACGGCGGCGATGCCGCCGACCTTTAAAACGTTTGCGGAAGCGACCTTTTTCAGCCGCGGATCAGTGCGTATATTCTCCGGCATGGCGTTTAAGAAGAACAGGAAGTCGTCCTGCACCTTAGCGAGCTTATCCTCGGGCAGATGATACTTGTTCCATGCGTCGAAGAAGCTGTAGAACCACAGCACCGGAAGCAGAATCAGAAGCACGGGAACATCGGACATCAGCGCAACTCCCACAATCGCAACGAATGCGAGCATTATCACCAGTCCGCGCTTAACGAGAGCTATATACATATGCGCCGCGCCCGGGATGAGTGAAAACAGGAAAAAGAGTATCTTATTCTTTTTGTTCATTATTATTTCCTCCTAAGTCAGAGATTTTCTGTTTGAATTCGTTGAAGCCTTCGTCTATCGTTTGGCTTATCGAGCGGCTCCTGTCGTTTATCTTCGACATGTCGATATCGTTTATCTTCATTATGTGGTTGAACGCGCCGGAGAATATCATCACAAGTGCCGCGCATATTCCCGCAACCACTCTCACGGAATACAGCAGCAGGTTATCCTGCCTGCGCTTCTCGCGGGTCTTTTCTTTCGCCGCGGCGGCGAGAATATCCTCGGTCATGCCCGCGGGCGGATCGACGCAAGCCATGTCGAGCGTCAGGTCGGCCATACGGTCGGCGCACTCGTCGCATTTTGCTATGTGCTCCATGACTTCGGCCGCTTCGCTTTCGCTCAGCTCGCCGCGCAGCAAGAGCATTATTCTTTTATCGTCTGCGTGTGTCATTGCAGTATGACCTCCTTCAGATTTTCTCTGAGCATTTTCTTTGCTCTGTATGCCCGTGTCTGGACGGTTTTGAGCGGTTCGCCCGTTCTCTCGGCTATCTGCGACAGCGGCATGTCCTCGCAGAAATATTCGACCGCAACGCTGCGGTACGGCTCTCTCAGAGCTTCGCACGCCGCTCTGACATCGCGCCCGAGTTGGGTGTTAATATATTCGTCCTCGAGTCCCGGTGAGGCGCCGGCTCTGAACTCCAGCTCGTCATTCTCGGCGGGTGTCGTTCTCGACGCCGCGCTCTTGAGATGGTCGAGGCACTTGTTCGTCGCTATCCGGCTCAACCATGCGCGTTCGTTACGCCCGTCGAAGCGGTCGAGTGAGGAATAGGCGGACAGGAAAGTTTCCTGAGTCAGATCCTCGGCGGTAAAGTAGTCGTTCGTCAGTCTGTAGCATATGCTGAAGACGAGCTTGCCGTAGCCGTCCATGAGCTCTTTTAACTTTTCTGCTCGATCTATCCTTACCACCTCCCGTTCGCTCTCGCCAATAATAACGAGCATAAAAAAAGATGTACTTCAAAAATTTTCGGCATATGTAAAAATTGCCGCCGGACGGGAAATTGCCCGGCGGCGGTCTTATTTCAGGTTGCTTATTATCAATGAAAAGAGCCTTGCGCGGTTGCCGTCGCCGACAAACGAATTGTGCGGGGTTATCACGGCGTTCGGAATATCCCACAGCTCGCTGTCCGCGCCCAGTGGCTCCTGCTCAAACACATCGAGCGCGGCTCTGAGCCGTCCGGATTTGAGCTCGCTTATGAGCGCGTCGGTGTCGAGTATTCCGCCGCGTGAAATGTTGACTATGACCGTCCCGTCCTTCATCGCGCAGAACAATTCAGCGTTCGCGATATGTTCTGTCTCTTTTGTCAGCGGCAGACAGAAAATGACTATATCGCCCATGCTCACCGCGTCGCGGATATCGTCTGGTGAATATATTTTATCGAAGCCGTCAACAGCTGTCCTTTTGTCAACGCCGATTATCTCGCAGCCGAACGCCCTGAACCTGTCCGCGCAGGCACGACCGACGCTCCCCGCGCCGACTATAACAACGCGCTTTCCGACCAGCTCCTCCAGCCCTCGGTGCTTCTCCCAGCGGTGCTCCGACTGAGCCGCCGAAAAAAATGCGCTCCGTTTATAGAAGCCGAGCACCGAGCAGACGGCGAACTCCGCCATCGGCGCACTGTATACTCCGCGTGCGTTGAACACTTTGATGCCGTGGGCTTCCATATAGTCCATGGGCACGCGGTCGAGCCCCGCACTCGTCAGCTGAACGGTTCTGAGCCGTGGGAACCTGTCGGGCGGAGTATAGAGAAACAGCCCGTTGCAGATTACTGCCTCTATCTCCCCGCAGGGTATGTTATCCGGCACGCAGCCCCGCTCATCGGGCATGAAATATATCTCATAGCCGAGTTTTTCAAGCTCCGCCGATTCCTCGGGCGTTATTCCAAACGCACCCGTCACAAGCAGCTTCATTTTTCTCCTCCCTTTATCTTTTTTATTTCGCGCACCACGCGTGCGACCGGCAGACCGACGACATTGAAGTAGTCGCCGCAAATACCCTCGACGAGCGTGCAGCCGAGCCCCTGTATTCCGTAAGCTCCTGCTTTGTCCATCGGCTCGCCGCTGAGGACATAGGCCTCTATCTCTTTATCTGTAAGATCGAAAAATTTAACTTTCGTCGCTTCGCTGAATACGCTTTCTTTTCCGTGCGCCGAGATGCACACCCCGGTATATACCGTGTGCTCCCTGCCGGAGAGGCGGCGGAGCATATTTTCTGCATCCTGTCCGTCATGCGGCTTGCCTAAAATATCGCCGTCAACGGAGACGACCGTATCCGCGCCTATTACGCAGTCGTTCGGTCGGCGCGCCGCCACGGGACGGCATTTCTGCGCCGCTATCGAGCAGACCTTTTCCTCCGGCGTGTCTCCCTGCGGCACTTCGTCAACGCCCTCGACATCTATCTCAAAGTCTATTCCCGCCGTTTTCAGCAGCTCTTTTCTGCGCGGAGAGGACGACGCAAGAACAAATTTCATATCTCGCCCTTTCTGCGCTTCTGCGCGACTTTGAGCACGGCGGTCTGCGTCTTGCCGTCGCGTATCTCGTTGTTCATGACCATCTCGACCGCCTTTTCGAGCGGAATTTTTTCGGGCGCAAGAAACTCATCGTCATCGAGATCGAGTGATGTAAAAGACAGCCCTTTCGCCGCGTACATATGAATTATCTCGCCGCAGTAGCCCGGGGTGGGATAGAATTTTCCGAGGTCGATATAGTTTTCCGCCACGGCTCCCGTCTCCTCGCGCAGCTCGCGCTTGCCCGCTTCAAACGGGTCTTCGCCGTATTCGAGCTTGCCTGCGGGCAATTCGAGCAGGACTTCGGAATACGGATAGCGAAACTGCCGCACAAACATCAGTTCATCGTCATCCGTCAGCGCGGCGACCGTCACTCCGCCGGGATGCTCTACGACCTCGCGCAGAGCCTGTTTGCCGTTTGGCAGCTCAGCGGTGTCGGTGCGGATGTTGATTATCCTGCCTTTGTAGATGTACTTTTTTTCAATCGTTTTTTCGTCGAGCTTCATATATAAGCCTCCGTTCAGGTCTTATCCCGCGGGGAAATAAATATTATTTTCCGGGGGTGATTTTTTTGAAATATATCTTCACGCCGTGCGAGCCGGACTACGCATATATAAAGAAAAGCGTATGCTCGCTCCAAGCGGAATATCCGTTTTTGAAAGTTGAGATAGCCGGGCGAAGCGCCTGCGGGAGAAAGATATTCGCCCTGCAATTCGGCAGGAGCGCAAACCCGGTGCTCATAGCGGCGTGCTTTCACGCGCAGGAGCGGCTGACGGCGCTCGTCACGCTGAGATTTACAGAGCGGCTGTGTCTGAGCGCAAAGAACAGGCAGACAATGTGCGGAATCGACATATGCGGCGCACTGAGCCGGCGGGAAATAATATTCGTCCCGTGCGTCAACCCCGACGGGGTCGAGATAGCTCTGCACGGCGCAGAGACGGCGGGGAAATACAGAGACTGCGTTGAGCGCGCTATGAGTGAAAGCGGGGATCTCTGGAACGCGAACGCACGCGGGGTCGATCTCAACCACAACTTCAACGCCGGGTGGGATCTTTCAAAGGCTCTGGAAATCGAGGCGGGGATAACCGCGCCCGCGCCAAGGCGGTTCGGCGGATATGCTCCGCAGACAGAGCCTGAGGTGAACGCCCTTATTCGGCTGTGCCTGAGACGAATGCCGCGAACGGCAATAGCCCTGCACAGTCAGGGCGAAGAGATATACTACGAATACGGGAAGCACACGCCGGAGCGCGGCAGGCACCTTGCGAAAATCTTCGCCGCGGCGAGCGGCTATACTCTTGTGCGCAACGCAGGACTTGCTTCGCACGCAGGCTTTAAGGACTGGACGATAGAGACGCTCGGTATTCCGTCATTCACATTTGAGCTCGGAAAGGGCAGGAATCCCCTGCCGCTGAGCGACTTCGAGAGCGTATACAAGAGCATCGAGGAGACGCTTGTGCTCGCCTGCGTGATGTGATGTTGTTGGGGGACGCGCCTTGCCGCTGCAAATATTGTCGGCGGCACAGCGTACAGCCGATAACAATCGGATTTTTACAATGCCTTTCTAACTTCGTCTATCACATTTTTGTTCTCTTCGCTCAAATCAAGATAATCGTCCGGCGCACGCAGAGCCTCGTCGATTATGAACCGCAGGGACCAGCGGTCGGAGTAATCCTTTGCGCTGTCGTCGCGGTAGGGGTTGTTTTCGAGCAAAGTCAGAAGCTCTTTTGTCAGCTCCGTTTCGTTTAAACGAATCAGTCGGCGAAAGAGGAAAACGAGGCTGTATTTATATGTGTTGAGCTCGCCGAAAATCGCTCTGCGCAGATTATCGTCTGTCCTGAGCGTGTCAACAAGGCGGTTCTTCATCTTTCTGTGCATCAGAAAGCGACAGCAGACGTGAGAAACGGACGCAGACTGCACACGGTCGGATTTTTCTTCGCCGCAGTCGGAAATTATGCCGTGAACCAGCGCGTGCGCGGAGTCGGGGTCGGTCATGCAGAGGGCTTCGACCTCAGCGCACAGCTCTTTTTCTTCGCTCAGAAAATCTCTCATAACTTCTCCACGCTCATCTCGGCATAGCGGCGCACTATATTCTTGAAATGGCGTCCCTTTTCCTCGAAATTTTTATATTTGTTGTAGCTCGAAGCGGCGGGCGAGAGCAGGCAGGTGCAGCCCGGGCGCGTCACGCTCATCGCCGCACGCACTGCGCCCTCCATATCCTCCGAGATAATTATCTTCTTTTCGCTCCCGTTCTGCGCCATGCGCATTCCTATCTTGTGTCCCGTTTCCGGCAGGCAGACGAGATTTCTTATGCCGCTCTTCTCCAGAGCCTTTTCAAACGCCGAATAGTCGAGTCCGCGATCCATGCCGCCGAAAATCAGCGTGTCAACATCGCCGAGTGCCTCAACGGCGCACATGACGGAGTGCGGTATGGTCGCGATGCAGTCGTTGACGAATTTTATGCCCTTGACCGTCGCGAAATATTCCATTCTGTGCTCGATTCCCTCGTAATCTCTGAGAGCTTTCATGATATATTCGCCCGAAACGCCGAGCCGTCTCGCAGCCTCGGCGGCGAACATGCAGTTCTGGATATTGTGCTCACCTAAAAGATGGCCGTTTATGTCGCGGTACTTCTCGGCGTTCGGCGTATGGACGCTGACCCCGACCGCCTCGCCCGGATATTTGCTCAGGTCGAAGAAGCCGTCGAGCCCCTGATCCGAGTTATATATAAATGTATCGCCTTTATTCTGGCTGCGGACTATATTCAGCTTCGCGCCGACATAGCACTCGAAGCTGTCGTAGTGGTCGAGGTGCTCGGGATAGATATTTGTCAAAACGGCGATATGCGGCGAGCGGGTCGTGAACTCCAGCTGATGCGAGGACATCTCGATAACGGCTATTTCGCCCGCGCAGTCCTCTATATTATCAAAGACGGGATAGCCCATGTTGCCTATCAGGCACGCCTCTTTTCCGGCGGCGCGGAGCATGGAATAAATGAGAGTCGAGGTTGTTGTCTTGCCCTTTGTGCCGGTCACGCCGATGCAGGTAAAGCCGGAAAAGCGCAGGAAAAGATCGGTCTGGCAGGTTATCTCAACGCCCTGCGGTCTCTTGAAACGGAGGAGCGGAATGCCGGGGGTTTTTATAACAATATCCGCGCCGTCTATCGCGCCGAGGTAGCCGTCCCCGCAGACAAACCCGACATTCGGGTCGTCAATCTCAACCTGCTTTGCGTCCGCTATTATGAGCTTCTGCTCGGGCAGATAGCGGCGGATAAAATTATAGGTCGAGTGACCCTCGCGCCCCATGCCGAGCAGGACAATTCGCTTGTCTTTCAGATGATCAATCAGCTGACGATACATTTTTAAACATCCTCTTTACACAGTCATCAAATTTTTTCGGAATAAGATTCTCTTCATTGAAGCCCGATAGCAGGGAAAAGTCCGCACGGGCGGCGTTCTTTTCGCAGAAGCGGCGCAGGAGCGCGGGCATTTCGAGTCCCGATTTTTTATATTTTTCCGCCGTCAGCGTCAGGGCGAGCACGACCTCGTCCGCCGTGCCGACGCACTCAAAGGGCTTGAGTCCCGTGAAGCCGCAGAGCCCGTCAAAATCCGCCTCAAGCTCTGTCTTTGCGAGCATGTCGCAGCCGAATATGCTGTTTAATTCATCGGGCGGCAGAAACGGCGAGAGCATTATCGCAACGAACAGGCACTTCGGGCATTCGCAGCACCAGATGTTCTTCTTGCTCCCTCTGTTGCAGCTGCGGAATATCGGATGATACTGCTTATACCGCGAAAACTGCTTTGCTATCTGAAGCTCGCAGAACGGGCGCAGCAGGCTGAAATAGACGGCACTTTGCGGGAAGTTGCGGCGGCGGAACTCATCGAAGTCGCGCTCGAACTCGAACGACTTTGAATACTGGTGGTTGACACTCTCTCCGCCGATATTCGACTCATTCGCGCTCGACTCGTTCGAGAGAATAACGTCATTTGCGCCATTTATAAAGCCCGCATACATTGACATAAACGCCACGACCGACGAAAACGGGGTGTGACCGTTCAAAAAGCCCTCGGCGTTGCGCTTGAGCAGGTCGGGGTCTATAGTGCGATAAATTTTTATTATTTTATCCTCGCTGTAGCCGCCCGCGAGAACGCACTGAGTGCGTGCGGGCTGGTCGTTGACGGTGAAGAATCTCAGCTTATCGCCGAACGGGCGCAGAAGCTCGGTCGTGACCGCCGAATCCTTGCCGCCGCCGACGGGGACTATCTCAAGCCCCGACGAGACATAATCTTCGCACTGCGGAATATTTTTCGGCTCCGGCGCGTCAATGCTCACAAAGGAGTCTATATCCGTCTTTATCCCGTTTCTGTAAAAAAACTCGCCGAGCCCGTTGAACCAGAGCTTTTTGAAAAAAGCTTTGTCATCCTCGGACATTTCACCGCACTCGACTCTGAAAATCGGCGGGCAGGCGCATTTCCAGTAGCTGACCGCCTCCGCAAGACCGATAAAAAATACCATTCGTTTCGCGTAATCCGACACGGGGGAATTGAAGATATCAATACTCTTTCCGTCAATCCTCGTCTGCGGGTGAAACTCGCACAGACCGGGGATATAAAAATCAAAGCTTAAGTGCAGCCCGTCCTCATGTTCGCTGACGGAATAGCCTCTGTAGACAAACTGCGGATATTCCCGACGAAGCTCGTCAAAGCGTCCGCTCATAGCAAGACCTCTTTCTGCATAAATATAACCTCGGACACCTCACGGCATCCTTATCCACGATAGATTATATCAGAACAAACGGAAAAATTCAATCGAATTACGCTTGACAAAACCAAAGCGATGCGCTATACTGTCCGAAGCGATAGGGGAGTAATCGGCGCCGATGTGCGGCGCAGCAGGGTCAACATACTGATCTATATCTGGTCCTGCTATGGAGAGGCTTTCGCCTCTTTAATTGATGAGACTTATCTGCGCAAAGGGCGCAGGTGGGTCTTTTTTTATTCACTGCCCCGAAAAAACGGAGGAATCAATATGGGTTTAGCTGAGCTTTTCATTCTCGCAGTCGGTCTTTCAATGGACGCGTTCGCCGTCTCGATATGCAAGGGCGTATGTCTGAAAAAGGCGAGCCTCGGGCAGAGTGCCGTAGTCGGCGCGTATTTCGGCATTTTTCAGGCCGCCATGCCGATAATCGGTTATTTTCTCGGCGCAAGCTTTGCCGACAAGATCGAGCGCTACGACCACTGGGTGGCGTTCGTGCTTCTTCTCATTCTCGGCGGCAAGATGTTCATTGAGAGCTTCAAAAAAGAAGAGGTCGCGTGCGATGCCTCGGGAAACGACCGCGAGGAGCTGAAATTCACCAAGATGCTCGTCCTCGCGATAGCGACAAGCATTGACGCGCTCGCAGTCGGAATAACATTTGCCTTTCTCAAGGTCAACATCTGGGCTGCCGCTTCGTTTATCGGCGTGACGACCTTTATTATCTCCGCCGCAGGAGTCAAGATAGGTCATGTTTTCGGCGAGAAGTACACGAACAAGGCGGAGCTTGTCGGCGGGCTTATCCTCATGGGCATCGGCGTCAAGATACTCCTCGAGCACCTCGGGGTTATAAACTTTTAATTATATAAATATAAAATGAAAAGGCATCAGCCGCAGAGAGTATAAAAGCTCCCTGCGGCTGATGTTATGTTGGGGGAAGAATTAGTCTTTGTCTGTATCAAACTTTCTGTTGAACCTGTCGAGCAAAAGGGCGGCTGCTATTCCGACTGCGAGGCAGATCATATCGGCAGCACAGCTCTTTATGCCCGAAGCAAAGCTGCCGAACGGAATTATCACGGCTGTCGCGGCGATAACTATTCCGATTATGCCGTGGAATACAAGAGAATAGTGCCTGTCCATCAGGCGGGTGACCGCTTTTGAAAGCACTATAACAGTCAGCAGTGCGCCCGCGCCTGCGGGAATAATAATCGGAAGATTGAGACTGCCGATACCCGTCACGAGCGGAGTGTAGAGCCCGAGCGGCATGAGCAGGGTCGAAAAGCTCATTCCGGGGGCGATAACGCTCAGCGCGATGCAGAAGCCGCAGAAAAGATACCATGCGAAATTCGGCTTGATATCCGAGCGGACGAGCCGCAGGGCAATTAACAGAGCGAGCGTTGCGCAAAAGCATATCGCCAGCGACACAAACGAACCTTTACTCCTGCCGCGGCTGCCCGCTTCGCGAAAGAGCGACGGCAACATACCCGCTATCAGCCCAACGAACAGGCAGACGGACATATCCGGGTAACTGTCGAGCAAAAATCCGAGCAGCTTCGATATCACGACGAAGCCGAGCGCGCCGCCGATAACAAGCGGGATAAGCAGCTTATAATATTTTTTGATTGCCGAAAACGGGTGCGACAGCAGCTCCATTATCGGTCTGTAGACGCCGAAAACCACGCACAGCACGCCGCCCGAAACTCCGGGCAGAACCGCGCCGAGCCCTATCAGCGCACCCTGGCCGAGACGGAGCAGCGCACGCAAAAGTGCGCTGCCCCCTGTTCTCCTGTCTCCTATATCCATCAAAGCTCCCTCCCGGCTCAAAGCCATTCCCTGAGAATTTCGGGATGAGCAAAGATTTCGTCAAGCTTGTCCATGAACGGGACTATGTCGCCCATGTCGAGCGCGCGGTGGTCGAACGCTATGGTTATCGGCAGAATGAGCCCCGGGCGCACGCTTCCGTCCTCGGCGCAGACGGGTCTTTTCTGCATCGCGCCGATGCCGAACGCCGTCAGCTGCGGCGGAATTATCTCGAACACGCTGCACTCGCCGCGCCAGCCCCTGCATATCGAGCCCATATTCGAGACTGTGACCGTGCCCTGCTCTATATCGTGCTTTGTCAGGCGCTCCGTCTCGGGAATACTGTAATACGCTCTCTTTTTCTCGCCGCGGAGCGTTTGGACTTTGTGCGCCCCTGTTTTTGAGCCTATGAGGCGGTAGACCGTCTGAGATATTTTTCCCTTTTTGAGCCCCTGAACGGTGTTGTCCATGGACACCTCGAACATGACCTCGTTCATGTCGGAGTTGTCTGCGCGCCTTATCGAATCGTCAACGGCTCTCTTTATCTGAGACATCGACATCTTTTCGATCCCGCGGATATTGAGCGTCATCATCTCGCCGTTTTTGAGCATGACCGGCAGTGACACATCGATATTCTCGAGCGTAGTCACCTTTCCGCGCACAAGGCGGCGGTTGAACTCGATGTGTCCGTTCATCTTCGGACACGCCTTGAGTCCCTCGGAGATAACCTTGAGCATGGCGGTGTTGACCGTTATCCTGTCGGCGGGGGCAAGAGAGCTGTTTATCTCCTTCAAAACATCGCGGAAGCCCGAGACCTCCGGTTCATATGTTACGCAGACGTGCGGAACGGTCTCCCAGCTCTCGCTCGTCATGTTTGCGACTATTTTTCTGGCTATTCCGAAATATTCTGTGTTCACTGCATTTGTCATTCTTTGCGCCTCCCTTTGTCTTTATGATATCAGGGGGCGGTAAACGCCGATTAAATCGATGTTAAACTGCGGTTAAACAGTCGATGTCTGATTTTTGAACATATATCCCGCTCCCCAGACGGTGCGGATATATTTCGGGTTCGACGGATCGTCCTCAAGCTTTTCGCGCAGGCGGTTGATATGAACCGCGACGGTCGCCGTGTCGCCGAGCGAATCGAAGCCCCATATTCTTTCATAGAGCGTGTCCTTGTCAAACACCGTGTCGGCGTTCAAAACTAAAAACAAAAACAGCTCATATTCCTTGTTTTTGAGCTCAATTTCTTTTCCGCGCTTTGTGACGGTATGCGCCGAGGTGTTTATTGTATAGTCGCCCACGGAGACTATATTCTCTTTCTTCCCGTCGGTTGCCTTGAGCTGTTTGTAGCGGGCGATATTCGCCTTGACGCGTGCGACGAGCACATTCGGGGAAAAAGGCTTTTCTATATAGTCGTCCGCGCCGAGACCGAGTCCCCTTATCTTGTCGATATCCTCTTTGCGCGCCGAGACCATGAGTATAGGCACATCGGTTATCTCGCGGAGCCTGCGGCAGGTCATGAACCCGTCCATGCCGGGGAGCATGACATCGAGAAGAATGAGCTGATAGTGGTTTTTCTTTTCGAGTTCTATGCCGACCGCGCCGTTCTGCGCGATATCCGCGCCGAAATCGTTTATGCTCAGATAGTCCCTTTCGACTCCGGCTATATCCGGATCGTCCTCTATAATAAGTATTCTGTCCATGCTTATTCCTCCTCGTCAAAGGTCATTATGACTGACAGTCCGCCCTCGGGGCTCTTCTCGGCAAAAACCTCGCCGCCCATGGCGTTGACCGCCTTTCGCACGAACGCGAGCCCTATTCCCGAGCCTGTGCCGGTGTTGCTTCTGGCTTTATCCGTGCGGTAGAAGATATCAAACAGCTTGCCGAGACATTCGTCCTCGACTCCGGGACCGTCGTCCGCAAATTCTATTCTCGCTCTGTTCTCCTCACGCGAGACGCTGACGACGCAGTGACCGATATCTTTATTGCGGTATTTTCTGCTGTTGTCGAGAAGATTCGTCATTATCCTGAGCAGCAATTCTTCGTCCGCGCTGATGCGCACCGACGGACTCGGCGCAAAGAAAACCTCAAGCCCGTTCTCGGCATATTCGTCATGGAGCTGACCGACCGTCGAAGAGAGAAATGCCGAAACATCGATGCTCTCCATATTTATCTCGAATTCCTCCATGTCGAGCTTTGAATATGCGAACAGCGCGCTGACCATCTTCTCTATATCTTCGGTCTTGCGCTTTATCGTATCGAGATAGCGTTTCTGCATCTCGGGCGTGCTCGCCACGCCGTCGGACAGCCCCTCGACATAGGCGCGAATGGAGGTCAGCGGGCTGCGCAGGTCGTGCGAGATATCGAGCAGAAGCTCTTTTCTGTTCTCTTCGTTGCGGCGAGCCAGCTCGACCGAGCGTTCGAGCCGCTCCGCCATGCCGTTGAACGCCGTGCAGACGGGCAAAAATTCATCGTCGTTTGAATATTCGAGGCGGTAGTCGAGATTGCCGCGGCTTATCTGATCGACCCCGTACGACAGCAGCTCGAGCGGCGACTCGATATTTCTGAACACAAAGCGGGTCAAGAACCTGTCGGTCATGATAACGCTGAGCAGCACTGCGAGAACTATAAGCACGACGGAGCCCGCCGCGACCGCCTTTATCGGCACATTCTCCGTATGATCGCCGCTGCTGAACAAATATAAATCATACTGCTTCCCGTCGAGCGAGTCGGCGTAGTAATATAACTGGTGCTTTCCGTTTGAAACGAACGACCCGCTCCCGAGCTCCTTGGCGTTGTCCATGAGCTCCGTGTAAGCCATGTCGGCGTTGCCGCTGTGATAAAAATCCTCTCCGTTTTCAAACACCTGGACGAACATTGTCTTTTTGTCTATTATCCCGCCCACGGCGTAGAGCTTGTTCTTCGCATCCGAGGGGTTGTGCTCGAAAACTTCATACATCTTGCCTGAGACGGCGCGGCTCGTGCGATAGAAATCGTCGCCGCTCTCGAATCCGAATCCGTTCGAGCGATTCAGGGTCAGCCACGCAGTGCCGAGGCAGATAACGCCTACCAAAGCCGTCACGACAACGGGCACGACTATCATTATTATATTTGAAATATTTAGCCGCTTTTTTACCGTCATATCCGTCACTCCGCGTTTTTCTTTATTATACTTCATCAGATATAATTGTAAAGCAGGTTGTTAAACAGAAGTTAAACTGCGCAGAGAAAAATCCGCTCCGAGTGTCCCGGGAGCGGATTTTTTGGGTGGAAATAGGCGAAGCTCAGAGACATTGTGAATGAGCTTAGAAGTGTCAACATGTGTGCCGGTAAAGCAATCGTTCCGATAAATGAATAAGAATACGCCCCGGACAAGAGTTTCAATGTTGCAAATCAGCACAATCGTGTAGGGGCGGATATCATCCGCCCGCTAAATCTGTATGAATTTTTTGGCGTGCATTGCAGAGTGCGGCGACCTCGACGCACCGCTGCCGCGACAGCGGCACAATATCTTTGTAAAGGTTTATTCTGCCGACCGTAGGGGCGAACTTCGTTCGCCTGCTTTTAAAGTCTATATAGCGGCAGGCGGCTGACAAATCGCCCCGCTTGCACCATCTCGAACTCCCCTGACGCTCACGCGTCAAAGGGTCGTCGAGGTCGCCGACCCCTACAAACCGCTCAGCAAGATTCCGGAACACATAGCCCGCGACTCTCAATTAGTTTAGTGAACACTGCGGCGCGGCTATTGAAAGTCCGATTACAAAAATTAGCCGAGTCGCTTGCTTTTACTTTGCTATGGTTCAAGCGATACACAAATACCAATTTGTCAAACAGAGATAAATATCGCACTTCTATACACCTTGCGGTAACATAAAAACCGACATATAAATAAATCATAGGTCGAATTTTTTATGAACGCTCCGCTAATAACAACCGCCATTTATCCCCGCCGCCATTTCAATCTCCGTCGCGCTTCTTTGCTCTGCGGCATAGAATATAGTGCCGAATAATCGGCAGAAATGACGGAGGAGAGGGGAAAATGAATATAAAACGCAGACTAACGGGCGCGGCGGCGGTGCTTCTCGCCTGCATCGCGGCACTCGTCTTTGCCGCGCTCATCCCGGCGCGGGCCGTTCCGCCGTCGGGCGGGCGGCAGTATCGCGGGATAGATATAAGCGAATTTCAGGGCGAGATAGATTTTGAAGAGGTGAGACGCAGCGGGATAGAGGCGGTGTATATCCGCGTCGGCGCAGGAGAATATACCGACGAATACTTCGCCGAAAACTACGAACGGGCGAGGGCGGCGGGACTGAAAATCGGCTTCTATCACTATGTCACCGCCCGCTCGGTCGAGGAGGGGCGCAGGCAGGCGCGGTTCTTTGCATCCCTTGCGGCGGGTCGCGAGCCGGATATGCGCCTTGCGATGGATTTTGAATATTTCGGCTCGCTCTCCGTCTCGCAGATAAACGCGATATCCGAGGCTTATCTCGATGAGCTGACCGCGCTTACGAAAAAAGAGGCGGTGATATACAGCGACCTTTCAAACGCCCGCGATATATTCAGCCGTGCGCTCGCCGAAAAATATCCGCTCTGGGCGGCGCAGTACGGCGCAGACGAGCCCTCGGCAAACGGCAAATGGCGCGAGTGGGTCGGCTTCCAGTATACGGACGAGGGCAGAGTCGGCGGCATATACGGCAATGTTGACCGCGACATTTTCACGGAGGGGATATTCCTCTCCGATTCGGGGCGCATTGACGGCGAAAAGCGAATCACTGTCCGTCCGAAAACCCGAGCCGTCACAGTATATGTCCGTGCGGGCGACACGCTCTGGGCGATAGCGCGGGAATACGGAACGACCGTTGAGGCGATAGCCCGAGAGAACAGGATAGCTGACCCCAACAGGATATTCGCGGGCGAGCGGCTGAGAATAACCCTGCCCGCACGCGGCAGCGGCGAAGAAATATACACCGTCAGGCGCGGCGACACGCCGATATCGATAGCGGGGAGGTTCGGCGTCTCACTCTCCGCGCTCGAGGACAGAAACGGGCTTGAACGAGGGGAAATAATATACTCCGGCGAAAAGCTTGTGATTCCGGGAGCCGAGATGTCGGGCGAATTTTATGCCGTGCGCCCGGGCGACACTCTCTGTTCGATATCCCGCCGCACGGGCGTTCCGATAAGAACCCTCGTCGGGATAAACAAAATAAAGAACCCCGACCTGATATATGCGGGCGAGCTTCTGAAGCTCGGCGGGCAGAAAAGCCCGTAACAGATGAAAAAAACTATTGAAATATACGCCCGAATAGTATAAAATAAATGTGTAAGTCTAAAATATCGGAGGAGACAATATGGTTTCAGCAGGCGATTTCAGAAACGGCGTGACGTTTGAGATGGACGGCGACGTCTATCAGATTATAGAGTTCCAGCACGTCAAGCCCGGCAAAGGCGCGGCATTCGTCAGAACCAAGATAAGAAACGTTATCGCGGGTTCGGTCGTTGAGCGCACCTTCAACCCCACGGAGAAATTCCCCACCGCTTATATCGAGCGCAAGGAGATGGAGTATTCCTATAACGACGGTGATCTTTACTATTTCATGGATCCCGAGAGCTATGAGCTCATCCCGATAAACAAGAGCGACCTCTCCGACAACTTCAAGTTCGTCAAGGAGAACACCGTTTGCAAGATCCTTTCCTATAAGGGCAATGTTTTCGGCGTTGAGCCCCCCACAAGCGTTACTCTCGAAGTCACCCAGACCGATCCCGGCTTCAAGGGCGACACCGCGACAAACGCCACCAAGCCCGCCGTGCTTGAGACCGGCGCGGAGATCAAGGTTCCTCTGTTCATTGAGGAGGGCGAGCTGGTCATCGTTGACACCCGCACCGGCGAGTATCTGAGCAGAGCGTAAGAATTCCGTAATTCAAAAGCCGAAGGCTGTTTTTGAAAGGAGAAAACAAAATGACAGTTACTGAGAAGGTTGCCTATATCAAGGGTCTTGTTGACGGTCTCGACCTCGACGCAAAGAAGGACGAGGTCAAGGTCATCAAGGCTATTGTCGAGCTGCTTGACGACATGGCAATGAGCGTTTCGGATCTCGAAGAGGGTCTCGATGTTGTCAGCGATCAGATTGACGAGATCGATGAGGATCTCTCGGATCTTGAGAGCTTTGTCTATGAGGCAGACGATGACTGCTTCTGCTGCGACGACGATTGCTATGAGATCGAGTGCCCCAACTGCGGTGAGACTATCTGCGTTGACGACGGCATTCTTGAGGACGGAAGCATTGACTGCCCCAAATGCGGCACTCTGCTCGAGTTCGATTTCGATGACGATTGCTGCTGCGGCGATGACGGCTGCGAGCACGACGACTGATAAAAATAAAGCATTGCCGCTGCGCGCCGCTCCTGCGGCGCGCAGTTTTGTTTTATGGGGCAGAAGTTTCGCTCAAAATAGTAGGGGCGGATATCATCCGCCCGCAAAGTTTGCACAAAATTATTGACACAGAACTTGCAGGGTGCGTCGAGGTCGCCGCACCGTTGTCGCGACAGCGGCAAAAAATGCTCGCAATGATTCCATTTTGCCGACCGTAGGGGCGAACTTCGTTCGCCTGCTTTAGGCTCCCCTGCAGGGGAGCTGGATTGGCGAAGCCAAGACTGAGGGGTTAGTTTCGCTTCGCTCAAAGTAAGTAGGGGCGGATATCATTTGCCGACGAAGCTTGCAAAAATATTTGGCGCACACTCCCTGCCGTTGCAGGGTGCGGCGACTCGACGCACCTTTGTCGCGACAGCGGCAAAAAATGCTCGCAATGATTCCATTTTGCCGACCGTAGGGGCGAACTTCGTTCGCCTGCTTTAGGCTCCCCTGCAGGGGAGCTGGATTGGCGAAGCCAAGACTGAGGGGTTAGTTTCGCTAACGCTCAAAGTAATAGGTAAAAGTGAATAGTGAAAAAGTATGCGATGGGGGCGGATATAATATTGTTGGGTCACAACCCCTGCAAACACATTTTTTAACCTCAAACGAAAAATTTACCTCGCAACTCAGTGCGCGGAGCGCACAGGATATAAAACATCAAAGGAGAGGATCAAATGAAACAGGGCACAAAGGTTTTTATCTGCCTTCTGTGCGTCGTGCTTGCTACGCTCATCACCGTCGCTTGCATTTTCTGCATCTACTATCCGCAGTATAGGCGGAATCAGCACGCCGCAGCCATCGGGGATACGCCGCTCGAGCGCGGGGAGATGCGCATCATGAGCTGCAACCTGCGCTGCGCGAATGTCATGGACACGGGCAAAAAGAGCTGGTTCTACCGCGCCGAGCTCATTGTCAAAAACATCGAAGCTCAAGCTCCTACTATTATAGGCTTCCAGGAGGCGACAAAGTGGCAGTATAGTTATATGTGCCGAACGCTTCAGGGCTATGATTCGGTCATAACCTTCCGTGACAAATCGGCTTTCTCCGAGGGATGTCCGGTGTTCTACCGCACCGACCTCTATGAGCTTGTTGACAAAGGCTCGTTCTGGCTCTCCGAGACTCCCGAAAAGATGAGCAAGGACTGGGATTCCGCGTGTTATCGAATTTGCAGCTATGTTATCCTCAAGGAGAAGCAGACGGGGCTCGAATTTGTCGTGTTCAACACACATCTCGACCATGTCAGCGAGGAGGCGAGGATAAAGGGCATCGGCGTTGTGCTCGACAAGATTGCGCAGTTCGGCTCGCTGCCCGCGATGATAATGGGCGACTTCAATGCCGAAGAGAACACCGAGACATATCGCAGTGCGACCGAGAACTTCCTCGATGTCAAGTATCAGACGGAAGACCCGATAAAGAGCTGCACCTATCAGAACTGGGGCAAGTGCCTTAACGACGACTGCATCGACTACATAATGATCTCCAAGACCGGCTTCAAGGTCAACAGCTACAATGTTGTCAGGACGACCTATGACGGAGTTTATCCGAGCGACCATTTCCCGATAACGGCGAGCCTCACGCTCACGCAGGGCTAATAAAATCACCTCCGTATGGCAAAAGTCATACGGAGGCTTTTCAATGTTAATTAAGAAATTTTCAGGTTGAGCTTCAATTTGTCGGATATCATTGCGATGAATTCGCTGTTGGTCGGCTTGCCGCGGGAGTTCTGGATGGTGTAGCCGAAATAGGAGTTGAGCACATCGACATCGCCTCTGTCCCAGGCGACCTCGATTGCGTGGCGAATGGCGCGCTCAACGCGCGACGGAGTGGTTTTGAAGGTCTTTGCGACCGTAGGATAGAGAAGCTTCGTGACGGAATTCATAATCTCGTCGTCGTTGACCGCGAGGATTATCGCCTCGCGCAGATACTGATAGCCCTTTATGTGCGCGGGCACGCCTATGCGGTGCATTATCTCGGAGACGGTGACCTCGAGGCTGTTGTCCTGCGCGGAAAAAGCAACTATGTTTCCCTGCGCCGGGGCGGAAAGCCCTGTCAGCTGTTTTATTCTCTGGGCGAGCATCTGCGTGTCAAAGGGCTTGATGAAATAATAGTCTGCGCCGCTCTGCGTTATCTCCTGCTCAAGGCGCGGGTTCGCGTTCGACGCGGTCACGAACACCAGCGGGCGCGGCTCAAGGTGCATGTCGGCAAGTCCGCCGAGCACGCCTATCGCGTCCGTGCCCTGCATGAAAGCGTCCATAATGAGCACATCCGGTCTGCTTCCCTGCCTGAAAAGGCGGAGTATCTGTGCTCCGTCCTTTCTCACCGTTTCGACCTCAAAGCCGTTTGCCCGCAGTGCTGCGGCGCAGCCCGCCTGAGTGTCCGTATCCTGTGCAAGCATAATTTTTAACATTTTTCCCATAATTAGAACCTCCGGGTTGATTTTTCACTTGGATTTTACCATATATGGGAATAAATGTCAATAATTAATTACCATTTTTTGGCAATTTTTATTTTTTTGCTACGAAGCGGCAGAATATTCGGGCGAAGATATGCGCTCCGCCTCCTCCGCCATCGTCTGTGCAAATATCGCGTAGCCCTTGAGCGGGTCGTTGATAAAAACATGCGTCACCGCGCCGACCAGCATACCGTTCTGTACTATCGGGCTGCCGCTCATGCCCTGAACTATGCCGCCCGTTTTCTCGATAAGCCGCTCGTCGCGCACCTCGATTATCATGTTGCGCTGCTCGCTTTTTGCATAGATTTTCGTTATCTCGATATCATAATACTGCGGTCCGTCCGCGTCAACGGTCGAAATTATCTGCGCCTTGCCGGTTTTCACTTCGTCTGCTATCGCCACGGGCATCTCTCCGGTTTTCGGCAGTTCGCCGAACGCGCCGTAAACGCCTCTGCCGCAGTTTTCATAGAGCTCTCCTATCTCTCCCGGCGCGAACACGCCGCACAGCTCGCCGGGCGTGCCGTCCTTGCCCTTATAGCATCCTTTTATTGCGGCATTTACCGCGTCGCCGCCGGATATCGGCAGCTCTTCGCCCGTGTCAACATCGCATACAGCGTGACCGAGCCCCGCAAAGATTCCGTTTTTGCGGTCGTAGAAGGTCACCGTTCCTATCCCCGCCGACGAGTCGCGCACCCACAGACCGGCTTTGAATTTGCTGTCGTTTTTGCTCCGTGCGGGCAGGAGTTTCACCGTCTGCTTTTTGCCTGCGCGCTCGATGAGCAGCTCGACCTCATCGCCGCCGCTCGACTCCACTGCGGAGGAGATATCGTTGTTTCTGCTGACCGGCGAGCCGTTTATCTCAAGGATGATATCTCCTTTTTTCAGCCCGGCGCGAGCCGCCGGATCAACTGCTCCCGACGCCGTTTCAATCTCCTCGCTCCCGACTATCAGCACTCCGCGCGTATAGAGCCTGATGCCGAAAATCTCGCCGCCGACGGTGACATATCTGCGCTGAGACACCTTCACCTTTGCGGTCTTGACCGGAAACAGCCCGAACGCTTTTACTTCAAGCTCGTATTCGCCCTGCGGCGATGCGGATGCGGACGCGGACGCAGAAAACACGCTCTCGCCGATATCGGCTCCGCTGCCCGCAACGACGCTGTATTCGTCGGGCAGCTGGATGTCGCCGTAAGCGACGCAGGAAAAAATTCCCACGGAGAGCATGAGCGCGACCGCACTGAAAAATCTTATGACCTGCTTCATGCTCCGCCCCCTTTTTGATTTTGTCCGCACTGCGGACACCGTTATTTTTTCCTTTCTGCGCGGCATTATCGCCGGAAAACAAAGGACAAAAAGAGCCGGAAAATTTAATATTAACAAATGTATACCGTGTGCTTGCTCGGAGGACAGCGGGAATAGTGCGAAAAAAACAGACTCCCCCGCAGGGAAGTCTGTTGACGAAGCAGAAGCGCGGATATTCGCCGCCGATTTACCTAAACGGCTCCGCACGGTCAATTAAATTTTTACAAGAATTTTTACACTAACCACATCGGGTTAGTTGTGCACCATACGGCGGTCTCATACGGCAAGCTTTTCTCTTTCGGCCGCCAGAGAGACATTTTTATATAAAAAAATGCTTTTTGGAGTCCGTTCAGACTGTATGTTATCTGCGCTCGGACGAAGCCCTTTTCGCCGACGGAGATATCCTCGTCCAGCTCCGATTCGCCGCCTGTTTTGTGTTCATATATGATTTTTTCGTTGTTGAACACGCGCAGGGTCATATTCTTTCTGAGCCTTTCGGCACGCAGGTGAACCTTCATTTCGGGGACAAACACAACCTCGTCACCCTGAATGCAGTCCCGATATGATAAAATGAGCCTCGCTCCGTCGGGCGAGTCCGTTATAAACGAGTTTCCGCGGCGCAGGGCTGAGAGAATATCTCTTTCGCTGTTCGATTCAGCAAAGACAAATGTTGTCGGCGAAGCGAGCATATCCGATGCACCGTAGTCGCGGTGATAGTCGCTGCCGCCGACCGCCGAGATTCTCCTGCCGCCGAGGATTTGCCTCTCCCACCAACCGACGCAGGTCATATTGCTCTGATGCATGAACATATTCCAAACTTCAACGCAGTCCGCCGGAAAATCTTCGAGCGGCATTCTCCATCCGAAGCGGCTGCAAAACGGATGATTCACCGACACCGCGCAACCGTTTGAATGAGCGAGCGCGGACAGAGAAAGATACTGTTCGTATTCCTCCGGGCGCGTGCCGTCAAGCTCGGGCAGTCCGCTCCCCCAGATGTTCATATGCCCGTTTCGTCCGGTGTATTCGACCCCCGGAATAACGAGCAAATTATCCGAATAATAACCGCTTTCGCCGACCGCGTTTTTGTTGTGGTCGGTGATTATTATCCAGTCGAGACCCTTGGTTTTGCATTTTTCAATGAGCTCGGCGGGCGCATACCTTCCGTCGCTGACGGAGGAGTGCATATGCGTGTCGCCGCAGAGCCAGATTCTGTTTGGCATATCGGGTCTCCTTTCGTGAAATTTAGAAATTTATACTTTGAACGAGCGAAATCACTCCCAATTTTGCCATATCTCCGGACAGTAGCCGACCGTTGCCTGCCTGCCGTTTCGGACTATCGGGGTCTTGAATAATTCGGGGTGCTCGAGGAGCTTTTCTTCCTTGTCCTCGTCGTGTGCGAGATATTTTATGAACTGCTGCTCGTATGCCTTGCTCTTCTCGTCAAATAATTTATCCATGCCGCCGACGGCTTTTTTGACCGAGGCGTATTCTCCGCGGCTCATGCCGTATTTTGCAACATCGATGAGCTGATATTTTATCCTGCGCTCCTTGAACCAGCGCTCCGCTTTTTTCGTGTCGAAGCATTTTGATTTTCCGAATATCTGTATGTTCATGTTCTTGCTCCTTTTTCTCTTGTATCCGGTGACAATTATATGATAAAATATCCTTGTTGTAAAGGAGTTGAACCGCTTGACGATGGATATGCCGAAAAATGTCGATACTGCGATAAACCTGCTTCGGTCGGCGGGTTTCGAGGCATATGCCGTCGGCGGGTGCGTGCGCGACAGCCTGCTCGGCAAGACTCCGAACGACTGGGACATAACGACCTCGGCAAGACCCGAAGATATGAAAGCCGTGTTTACAGGATTTCACTGCATCGACACGGGCATAAAGCACGGCACGGTGACTGTCGTTATCGACGGCGAACCGCTTGAAATAACGGCCTTTCGCCTCGACGGGGAATATGAGGACAACAGGCACCCGAAAAGCGTGACCTTCACCTCCGACCTCGGCGAAGATCTCGGCAGGCGGGATTTCACGGTCAACGCCATGGCTTACAGCAAAATGACCGGGATGGTCGATCTCTTCGGCGGGCAGAATGACCTCAAGAATGGAATAATCCGCTGCGTCGGCGACCCGGACAGGCGTTTTAACGAGGATGCCCTGCGTATCCTGCGCGCCCTGCGCTTTGCGTCCGCGCTCGATTTTGAGATTGAAAAAAAAACCGCGCAGAGTCTTTTGAAAAACCGCGCTCTGCTCGGAAATATTTCAGAAGAGCGCATAGCAAAAGAGCTGTTAAAGCTCGTCTGCGGAAAAGGCGCAAAGCGAATACTAACTGACTTTGCCCCGGTGCTGTTTGAAATTCTGCCGGAGCTTCAGCCCATGTACAAAAACAGCCACGACAATTCGCACCACTGCTATGACATATACGAGCACACGCTGGTTGCCGTCGAGAGCATCGACCCCGAGCCTGCGCTGCGCCTTGCAATGCTCCTGCACGACTGCGGCAAACCCGCCGTCAAAAAATTCGACGAGAGCGGCGTCGCTCATTTTTACGGGCATCAGCGAATCAGCGCGGAAATATCGGCGCAGATACTCGCACGGCTCAAGGTGTCGAACAAGCTCAGGGACGAGGTTTTATTTCTCGTCAGCAATCACGACCGCTGGGAGCTGTATGAAAACACGGAGAAAATGCCCCGCTATCTCTCAAAATTCGGTATTGACGGCGTTATGAAGCTGCTCAAGGTCATGCGTGCCGATGTGCTCGCGCAGTCGCCTGAATACAGCTACCGTCTCGATCAGATATCCTCCGCCGAAGAAACCGCAAAAGCTTTGGCGGCGCAAAAGCCGTGTCTGTCGCTGAGCGAGCTTCAGATAAACGGGCGCGCGCTCATGGATATCGGTATCCCGCAGGGCAAAAAGCTCGGCGCGGTGCTCGCTCAGCTGCTCGACGAGGTGATAGACGGGGTGACAGACAACACGCAGGAAGCCCTGACGGCGCGTGCGAGAGAAATATACAGTGAAATGAAATAAAAACCCGCCGTATTGATTTGATGCGGCGGATTTTTGCTTGTTCGGAAAAAGAATAACAAATGTGAGGCGGGAGGATGTCCGCTTCCCAATTTCTTGTTTCCTTGGCATAATCCGCGCTGTCAGCCGCGAATTATGACTTTTTTATGTTTTTTAGCTGCACTTAATGCGGCAGTCTCCGAAGTTTATATAATATATTCCTTGTATCTTTCAAGGAGCTTCGCGTCTGCGGTGACGGTCATCAGCAGTCCGTCCGGACGGTATTCCTCGCAGTCGAGCGCGCCCTTTTCTCGCAGGAGTGAGGCGTCCGACCCCATGGAATAGGGGAGCAGGAGCGTGACCTTTTTGCGCGTTGGCGGCAGTGCCCTGACCATCTCGTTTAAAAGTCCGTCCAGTCCCTCGCCCGTGAGCGCGGATATCTTGACGCTGTGCAGTCCCGCCGAGAGCCACGACAGATCCGGCGCGGCGTCGCACTTGTTGAACACGGCGATTATCGGCTTGCCCTTGCATCCTAACTCCTCGAGAAGCCTGTTCGTGACCTCAAGATGCTCGGCGCAGTCCGGCGACGAAGCGTCGCAGACATTGAGTATCAGCGTCGCACTCGCAGCCTCTTCGAGGGTAGATTTGAACGCCTCGACAAGCCCGTGCGGCAGGCGGCGGATGAATCCTACAGTGTCTATAAGCATAACTCGTCTGCCGTCCGGCAGAGTCAGCGCGCGGGAAGTGGGGTCGAGCGTCGCGAAGAGCTTGTCCTCCGCGAGCACGCCCGCCTGTGTCAGCGCGTTCATCAGCGTTGATTTTCCGGCGTTGGTGTATCCGACTATGGCGACCGTCTCGACTTCGTCCTTTTCGCGGCGTTCACGCGCAAGCCTCCTGCGGCGCGAAAGTGCATCAAGCCCGTCCTCAAGATTCTTTATCCTGCGGCGGATGTGGCGGCGGTCGGATTCGAGCTTCGTTTCGCCCGGTCCGCGCGTGCCGATTCCTCCGCCGAGGCGCGACATGCTCGTGCCCTTGCCGCCGAGGCGCGGGAGCAGATATTTCAGCTGCGCCAGCTCGACCTGCAATTTGCCCTCGCCGCTTCTTGCGCGCGCGGCGAAGATATCGAGTATCAGCTGCGTGCGGTCAACGACGCGCACATCGGTTATATCCTCAATATTTCTCTGCTGTGAGGGAGTCAGCTCGCTGTCGAAGATAAGCAAATCGACGTCGTTGTCGGCGCAGAAGGTCTTTATCTCCCCGAGCCGTCCCGAGCCGATGAAGGTCGCGGAGTCGGGCGTTTCGCGCCGCTGAGTCACTCGCGCTTTGACCTCGGCGCCGGCGGTCTTTGCCAGCTCCTCAAGCTCGTCGAGCGACGCCTCGCAGTCATATTCGCCCAGATCCACGCCGACAAGCACGGCGGTCTCGGGCTTTTGTGTATTTTCAAAAAGCTCCGTCAAACCGGGTCCTTTCCGAACAGCTTATTCCAGACCGTTGGGGTTCTGCGACTGCCAGCGCCACGAGTCGGCGCACATATCGTCGATACCGTACTGCGCCTGCCAGCCGAGCACTTCCTTTGCCTTTGTCGCGTCCGCATAGCAGCAGGCGACATCACCCGCACGGCGGGGAGCTATTCTGTAGTTGATTTTGATGCCCGAAGCCTTTTCAAAGGCTTTTACAACATCGAGCACGCTGTAGCCCTTGCCGGTGCCGAGGTTATAGACCTCGCAGCCTTTGACCCTGAGCAGTCTGTCGAGGGCTTTTATGTGACCTATCGCCAGGTCAACAACATGGATATAGTCGCGCACACCCGTGCCGTCCGAAGTCGGATAGTCGTTGCCGCAGACGTTGAGGCACTCGAGCTTGCCGATGGCGACCTGAGTGATATAGGGCATGAGGTTGCCGGGGATGCCGTTGGGATCCTCGCCGATGCGCCCGCTTTTGTGCGCGCCGATGGGATTGAAGTAGCGGAGGATGGACACGCCCCACTCGCTGTCGGAAATGCACAGATCCTGAAGTATCTGCTCGATGAAATACTTCGTCGTGCCGTAGGGGTTCGTGGTGCCGCCGGTCGGCATATCCTCTCTGAGCGGGGAGGGGTTCTTGCTGCCGTAAACAGTGGCGGACGAGCTGAAGACGAGCTTCCTGCATCCCTCCTTATCCATCACGCGGCACAGGCAGACCGTGCCCGCTATGTTGTTGTCATAGTAGTTGAGCGGCTCTTTGACGCTCTGCGGAACGCTCTTGAGACCCGCGAAGTGAATGACCGCGTCGATCCTGTTCTCCGCGAAAACTTTTGTCATCGCCTCTTCGTCGCGGATATCCGCCTGATAGAATTTGAAATCCTTGCCCGTAAGTTCTTTTATTCTTTTAAGGCTTTCGGGCTTGCTGTTGACAAAATTATCGAGTATAATGATATCATATCCCGCGTTGAGCAGCTCTACGCTCGTGTGCGAGCCGATGAAGCCCGCGCCGCCGGTTACTAATACAGTGGACATTGAAATTACCTCCAGACTCTTTATTGGTTATATTATACTCACAAAGTAGGCAAAAGAAAAGATAGGCAACAGGTTTTTTACAAATTTTTTACGCTGCAAAGTAAAAAAAGAGGTGCAGAAAATGGAACTTTACGATAAAATTCACGAAAACGAAGAGCTTAAGACTTATATCCTCGCCGGCAACCGCGTTCTCGGCGAGCTGGGCTTCACCGAGCACGGGCTCGCCCATGCGGGCACGGTATCCAAAATGTCGCGTGAGATACTGGAAATACTCAACTACAGCGACCACGAATGCGAGCTTGCGGCAGTCGCCGGATACATGCACGACATCGGCAATATGATAAACCGATGCGACCACGCGCAGAGCGGCGGCATACTCGCGTTCGATATTCTGCGCAGCCTCGATGTGAATCCGAAGGATATTGCTCTGATAGTCGGCGCGATAGGGCACCACGATGAAAAGACGGCGGCTCCCGTCAGCCCGATTGCCGCGGCGCTCATCCTCGCGGACAAGAGCGACGTGCGCAGAAGCCGCGTCAGAAACAGCAAGACGGTCGGCACGGACATTCACGACAGAGTAAATTACGCGGTCGTGGACTCGGAGCTTGAGGTTGACGGCGAGGACAGAGTAATAATCCTGCGCCTGAAGATCGACACGGACATCTGTCCGGTGATGGAATACTTTGAGATTTTCCTCGAGCGCATGGTGCTTTGCAAAAAGTCCGCCGCCAGACTCGATTGCAGCTTCGAGCTGATAATCAACGACACGAGATTGCTGTGAGGGTGCGGACGATTTGTCGCGACAGCGGCACAACATCTTTACAAGAGTTTATTTAATCGACCGTAGGGGCGAACATCGCTCGCCTGTTTTCGGCTCCCCTGCAGGGGAGCTGTCGCGGAGCGACTGAGGGGTTATTTCGCTGGCGCTCAAAGTAATAAATGTGTGCTGTAGGGGCGGATATCATCCGCCCGCGAAATCTGTACAATCTTATTGCCACGTATTTTATAGGGGTGCGACGACCTCGACGCACCGATGCTGCGCAAGCGGCATGAAATCTTCGGAAAAGTTTGTTTTGCATACCGTAGGGGCGAACTTCGTTCGCCTTTCAAAAATCCGCACAAATTTTAGACCGCGTACTTCGTAGGTACAGCCCTTGCGGCTGTCCGATATCGTCGAAGCCGATACAAAGTTATAGTAAGACTGAATTGTTGATAATTGGTTTCTACCTTCGCTACACACCATAATCAAACGATATACACTTCCCGCGTTTCGGCATTTTCTTTTTATTTGAAAAAGAAAACGCCTGCAAAAGAAAAG